>CAYVXE010000130.1:0-11415 GCA_964455375.1 uncultured Calditrichaceae bacterium | reverse complement strand
GAGAGAGACCCATGCGTTATACAGAACTCGATACTCCGGCATTGCTTGTCAATCTTGATCGCATGGAAGCGAATATTAGCAGAATGGCGGACCTGGCAAGACGACAGGGTGTCAACTTACGGCCGCACACCAAAACCCACAAATGCTCTGACATTGCCAAAATGCAGCTTGCCAACGGTGCAAATGGCATTACCTGTGCTAAACTCGGAGAAGCGGAAGTCATGGCCGCTGCCGGTTTCGATGACATCTTCATCGCCAATGAAATCATTGGGGAACAAAAATATTGGCGGCTGCTTAAATTAGCTGAAAAAATTAAATGCTGCATTGCCATCGACAGTGAATTTGGCGCTGCCACGTTGAATCATGAGTTGGAACAAGCCCATCAGACGCTTGACATTGTCATTGAAATTAACTGCGGGCAAAACCGCAGTGGCGTTTCACCCGGTGAGGAGACTCTGAAGTTAGCGAGACAAGTTTCTGGATTTAAACAGCTTCATTTGAAAGGAATCATGACCCATGGCGGTCACGCCTATCATGAAAGCACGCGGGAAGGCGTTGAAACGATTGGCTTGCACGAAGGCACGGTCATGGTGGAGACGGCTGAACTGCTCCGCAAAAACGGCATTGCTGTGGAAATCGTCAGCGTGGGGTCAACACCCACAGCGGAGTATTGTAGCCGGGTCGATGGCGTCACGGAGATTCGTCCCGGAACGTACATTTTTTATGATCTCACCCAGATCGACCTGTATTCATGTGCCTTGAAAGATTGTGCCCTTTCCGTTTTAGCCACGGTGACCAGCCGGCCGGCCGCAAACCGTACGATCCTGGATGCAGGGAAGAAAGTGCTGACGTCTGATCCGGCGGGCAGGTCGGGCAAGAACAAGGGATTTGGTCTTTTGCCGAAAAACAACTGTATTATCAGCCGTCTTTCCGAAGAGCATGGCATTATTGATTCTGAATGTGAATTTTCCATTGGCGAGAAAGTAAAAATCATCCCTAACCATGTCTGTGTGGTGGTAAATATGTTTGACAAAATGTACGGTATTCGCAACGGCGAGGTGGAGAAGGAATTTATTATCGATGGGCGCGGCAAAGTTCTTTAAGTGCTTCCCATGTTTTCATTCAGTCGCTAATTATTTTTCCGACCAGGAGAAAAAGACATGAATGCAAGGAAAAATATACTACTTGGTTTATCATTTATTATTTTAACAATTAATCCTTTTCTCATCGTGGGACAGGAATCAAAGTTCCTCCCCGACAAAGCTGATTTTTTGATCAAATTGCAAACTGCGATAAAAACCGGAGATATCAGATACAAACTAACCGAATCTGAAGAAATTAAAAAGTTATTGGGAAAACCCCAACAGGAAAGTATTCGGAAAGATGGCGGGCTCGACATACTTGAAATAGAATATCCTGATAGTAAGATCGTTTTTGAAAAAGTCAGAATAGATAGAGCTGCTCCATTCACAATTTCACGTCTTACGATGCAGGGTCAAAGTATCAATATTGGACAAAACAGAAAGCTTGTACTGAGAAATAATCACGACCTTAGGAAGTTAGATCGTTTTTGGGGATTACAAAACGTCTCGTTGAAAAATTTGGATTTACGAGGGGAGTTTGAAATCCTGTCAAACATGCCGTTTGATTCATATACCGAATGGCCATCTCAAGAGAAGCTTCCTCCTGATTTTCATCTGCAAAAGTTACTTGAAGATGGTAAGAACCCGGGCCTCGGCATTAGGGCTTTACATGCGCAGGGAATTACAGGAAAGGGAATTGGAATTGCTATTCTGGATCAACCTTTGCTTCTTGGGCACAAAGAATACACGTCCCGCTTAATTCGATACGATGCAACTGGATTGGTAGAATTTTCACCTCAGATGCATGGGTCACCTATTTCGTCAATTGCCGTCGGAAAGGAAATTGGCGTCGCACCGGAGGCAACTCTCTCCTACTTTGCCGTGCCCATGTGGGAAAGCGACATGTCTTGTTACACTCGATCACTACA
Organism: uncultured Calditrichaceae bacterium; assembly: GCA_964455375.1. GTDB lineage: Bacteria > Zhuqueibacterota > Zhuqueibacteria > Oceanimicrobiales > Oceanimicrobiaceae > CAYVXE01. The sequence goes on along the minus strand of CAYVXE010000130.1, from coordinate 9,404 downwards.
TCGTATTTTTGAATTGAACAAGATTTTGCCCGCAGATGAAATCATTCGAGTGGTTAGCATTTCAGATGGCGCGTTCATAAAGGACAAAGGATTCCAGGAATGGCAGAAGGCTCTTCGAAAGGCAGAGGGAAAAGGAATTTTCGTGGTAACTTGTGACACGAGTTTCATCAAGTTCGGGACATTAAAACGAATAGAAGGTCGAGATTCGGATTCACCAGACAGTTATAAAATTGGGAAATATTGTTCTGAAGAAGATGTTTTGAGAATTCCTACGGGTAATAAAACCATAGCCAGTTATCGGGGGATTGACGTGTATACGTATGATAGAGAAGGGGGACGGAGTTGGGCGGCTCCTTACATTGCAGGATTAGCCGCATTAGCATTTCAAGTCAATCCAGAAATAACTCCTGCTGAAATAAAAGCGTTGCTGATAAAAACAGTCACTAATACTTCCGCAGGGCCAATTATTAACCCAACAGCTTTTATAGAAACTGTAAAAAAAGGGAAATAAGCATTCAAAGTTTTTTAGTTTTCAAAAAAATGTTTCACTTACTGGTTTATGATGGATTTGAATGGCGACAATCTACTTCGTGTTACGAATAAGGAGGTTGTTGTGAAACATAATTTAGGAGGAAGGTTAGTATGGCAAAATTGTACGTTTCAAATGAAGATGCGACGGTCCGGATTTTTAAAAGTGATTTTTTAGAATGGTTCAGCCACGTTCATCCGGCAGTGCCCCACTTAATTTATATTCCCGTGATTGTCTACATGCTGTATTCAAGTTACATCCATGGCATGGATGTCCTTCGTATCGGGGTCTTGTTTCTCGCCGGGATGTTGCTGTGGAGTTTAACTGAGTACTGTGTGCACCGCTTTGTGTTCCACACCACACTCGATGTGGAAATGAAGGTTCGGGAAATCGTGCTTGGCCTGAAGCCGGGTGAAGCGGCATTCTCCAAACTTACCACCTTGCGGCAGAAACAATATTTTCTTTCTCATGGAGTACACCATGATTTTCCTAACGATAGTAAACGGCTGGTGATGCCGCCGTCGGTGAGCATTCCCCTCGCGGTATTGTTTTACGTGGCGTTCAGACTCCTACTCGGCCCTGGTGACGGTTCGGCACTTTTCGCCGGTTTCACGCTTGCCTATCTGGTCTATGATACCATCCATTATGCCGTGCATCACTTCCGACTACATGGACGGATCACACTGTACCTGAAGAAGATGCATTTTCGTCACCATTACCAGGACTCTACCAAGGATTTCGGGGTTAGCAATCCGCTGTGGGACAAAGTGCTGGGTACCGTCGGTAAAACAGGGCGTTGAGACTGTCGTGAAAGTTGTTTCCACCTTCAGCCTGAGCGGAGTCGAAGGTTGTAACCTATTGTTTTTAAATCATGCTTCGACTACGCTCAGCATGAAGATTTATTTAATTTTGACCTTTTCGACAATCTCGTTAGGCGTTCAGGGTCCGAAATCGTCTCTGCTCAAAATCAAAATAGTTTCGTAAGTTAGTCTCACTCGTAAGCGTCCTTTTGAGCGCACCGAATGAGAACAGGAACTACAGAAATTGTACAGACAGATTGTGCATAATTTTATTGACTTAACGGCAATATTTTTTGTATACTATATTAAAGTTTACCGCGTAAAGCGGCCAGCAAGATAAGCACGCGGGGTTATGATCACCGAGTCCAAAAATCGGGTTTAAGGTTTATGTCCCGAGGCGTCAGGACTTGCATATTTGCAGTAATCCTGTTATCAGGAGCGCCGTTAACCTTATTGTGACATAACCCCGCTTTCTAATTTCTCCATTGTCCCGCTATAACTCAATAAATGAATAATGTAAAGGAACATCCGTGGATTCTAACGGTTGTAAAATAATATGTAGATTTTTTACAAGATATTTTTTATATTAAATTTTTGACTTTAGTGAAGGGTTTTCATGACATGGCCTTATGTCATGGAAAAATGTTTCTGTTGAATTTTGAAAGGTTTTCATGATTCCTGAGTTATTTAGGATCGGTCCTGTGACAATTAACAGTTTTGGCGTTATGGCAATGCTGGCGTTTCTCGTCCCGACTTTAATGTTACGGAAGGAAATTAGCCGCAAAGGTTATGACCCCGACCTCGCCAACGGTATTGCCATTGCGGCCATGATCGGTGGTTTCCTGGGTGCGCGATTTTATTATATCCTCGAGCGCTGGCATCTTTTTTTAGCACACCCATCAGACTATCTTTTTACCGGCGCCGGGCTGGTTTGGTACGGTGGATTGTTCGGCGGAATGATTGCAGTTATCTGGTATATTCATCATAATAAAATTTCTATTGCGGTTATTGCCGATGTCATGGCGCCGCTATTAGCACTTGGCCAGGTTTTTGGCCGCGGCGGCTGTCTGTTGTCAGGCGATGGCGACTACGGTCCACCCACCGATGTTCCCTGGGCCATGTCGTTTCCCAAAGGAATTGTCCCCACAACACAGTATGTACATCCGACGCCGATTTACGATATGATTTTCCTTTTTGTGATTTTCATGGTTTTGTGGAATATCCGTAAAAAGGAGATGCCAACCGGAATAAAATTTAATCTCTATTTGATTTTTATCGGTATTGAAAGAATTATCACCGAATTTTTTCGCAATACGCCAAAGGTGTTTATGGGCTTAACCATGGCGCAACTCATCAGCATCTTTTTGGTAGTCGTTGGCGGCATTTTAATTCTTCGAATCAAAGCAAAGAGTCGATTTCTGGGGAAATCTGTAACTTCGTAATCATTACATGGGGGCATCGATATGGAAACGTCAATAGGAGATAAAACAAACCTTCCCAAAGTTGCTCTGCCCATCGAAGGCATGCACTGTGCACCCTTTTGTTAAAAAGAATAAAATTAACGCGCAGTTTTCATTTGTAAAGCAAAAAAATATTTAATATATTTGATGCTTGAATGAAAGCCCCCTTTCCTTCTCATTTCCGCCTGATCTTGTCGGGGGTCTAAGTTGGATTCGGGTTATAATTCGGCAGTGCAGTGCCAGAACGTTACCGCTGGTGGCATTTTCGGGTAATCACTGTTTAAGTGTATTCAATAATTAATGGATAGAGAAAAATGACAGAAGCTCTTTTTGTTGTGGTTGCGATTATGGTTTTTGCATTTGTGGCCATGCCCATTTACAATGCAAAAAATCGGAAGAGTGGGTTTAGCAAAAATAATGTAAACCATCGGGCCATTGAATTAAAGGAAAGAAAAGACGCCATTTATGAGGCGATCAAGGATATCGAGTTCGATCACCAGATGGGAAAACTGTCGGACGAAGATTTCCAGGAGTTGCGTCAACAGTATAAAAGTGAAGCTGTTGATTTGGTGAAAAAATTGGTTCAGGCACAACCGAAAAGGGGTAAAACAAAAATCCTGCAGTCGAAAAAGAAAAAACAGACTTCCGGTTCACTGAAATTTTGCTGGGAATGTGGTGCCGAAGTCAATGGCGGTGACAAATTTTGTGGCAGTTGTGGTAGAAATTTAAAACATGCCTGAAAAGAGAATGTCTTCGGAAATCGACGTTAAGGGCCTGACCAAATCCTTTGGTAATCTTCATGCTTTAAAAGGTATCGCGTTAACCGTTGACAAAGGGGAATTTTTAACCATCTTTGGGCCAAACGGTGCCGGGAAAACAACCCTCATTCGAATTTTATCCACGCTCACGAAAGCCTCGTCTGGCCAGGTGACTATCGATGGTTATTCTTTAGAAAAAAATGCCGATATGATCCGCAGAAAAATCGGCGTCATTGCGCACCAAACTTTTCTTTACGAAAATTTAACGGCTGCAGAAAATCTCTTTTTTTATGGCAAGCTTTACAGCGTAAAAAACCTCTCAGAAAAAATTGAAAGAATAATCATCGATGTTGGCCTTGGCCTTCGCCGTAATGATCGGGTGCACACGTTTTCCCGCGGCATGCAGCAGCGTCTTTCCATCGCCCGGGCGATGTTACATGACCCGTCGCTGCTACTTTTAGATGAGCCGTATTCAGGTTTGGATCAACATGCCTGTGGAATGCTTTCCGGATGGTTAAAACAATTGCGCTCACAGGAACGGACGACCCTTATGGTGACGCACGATCTCGAACGCGGTTTAGATATGGCCGATCGCATCGCTATCCTTATCGATGGGCAGATTGCCTTTAACGAGCCGCGAAATGATTTGGATTTGCAGGCCTTCCGCAGCATGTACAATGAACTGGTTTCGAAAAGGAAAAGGTCGTAATGAAGAAAATCGGCGCGCTTTTGTGGAAAGATCTTCTCTCCGAGTTTCGTTCGAAAGAAATGATTCTCTCCATGCTGGTATTCAGTCTCATGGTAGCTATGATATTTAATTTTTCTTTTCCACCGGGAAGTGATTTCCTCCAGGTGGCAGCTCCTGGTATTATCTGGATGACATTTATTTTTGCCGGCTTACTCGGCATGAACCGGTCTTTCGTTTATGAAGTGGATAAGGGATGTCTACAGGGTCTTATGCTGGCTCCAGTGGATCGGTCCGTTATTTATGTGAGTAAACTGATCGTCAATTTTTTCTTTATTATGTTAGTGGAAGTAATTGTTCTGCCATTATTTAGTATTTTCTTTCATTTAGATTTTTTTGATGAAATCGGCCGGTTAGCCGCGGTTGTGCTATTGAGTACACTGGGTTTTTCTATTATCGGGACATTGTTTTCAGCCATTGCCGTAAATACCAAAACACGGGAAGTTATGCTGCCTATTTTACATTTTCCTGTGGCTATTCCGATTATTATATGCGCTGTACAAGCTACCTCGGCTGTTCTTCAAGGCAAGGGATGGGATGTCATCTGGGGATGGTTGAAAATAATTGTCGTTTTTGATATTATATTCTTTCTTGTGTCTATCTGGACGTTTGAATATATTATTGAGGAATAATGGGTCGAATAAGAATTTAGAAGGGTGATTCACAACCGAAAAGGAGTCGCTCATACAGAGGGAGTTTTATCATGATCAAACAAGAAAGCAGTATGAAGGGGACAATTTTAGCAGTTGTGGTATTTGTGGCAATGCTAATTGATATCTATCTTATTTTTAAATTTGCACCTGTAGAGCAGTCCATGGGCCAGATTCAAAAAATATTTTATTTTCATGTACCTTCGGCCTGGCTCTGTTTTTTGGCATTTTTTACCGTTTTTGTAGCAAGTATTGGGTATTTATGGAAACGGGATCGAAAGTACGATATTGTTGCAAGTTCGGCTGCGGAGATAGGAGTTCTCTTTGCAACACTGGTTTTGATAACCGGCCCTATTTGGGCACGGCCTGTGTGGAATATTTGGTGGGATTGGTCGCCGCGACTAACTCTGTTTCTGGTACTCTGGTTTATCTATATTGCTTATCTGATGCTGCGTAATTTTGTTGAGGGAGAAGAAAAAAGCGCCAGATTTTCCGCTGTCTTCGGTATTGTAGGATTTTTAGATGTTCCAATTGTCTATCTGTCCATTCGGCTTTGGCGCGATATTCACCCAAGTCCGGTTATCGCAGGAGGAGAGAACTCAGGCTTAGAACCCAATATGAAAGTTGTATTTTTCTTTAGTCTTTTCACATTTACCTTACTTTATTTTCTGCTGCTAAAGCTACGAGTGAGTGTGCAGAAATCCAGCATCGCCGTTTCAGACTTAAAGAAAAAATTGGCCTATTAAATTTCTGAACAGGAGGAAGAAGTCACGATGAAACGCTTTGAATTTGTTGTTGCCATACTTGTTGGAATCATAAGTTTGCCGGTTTTGAGCCATGCACAAGTTGCACGTCTGGTGCATTACCAGGGGGTTTTGAATGACTCAGATGGAAACGCCCTCACAGATTCAGTTGATTTGCAATTCAGTATTTATCATAAAATTACTGATACGAAACCTGTTTGGACTGAGACCCATAAAAATGTGCAGGTGTCCGATGGGTCGTATACGGTACTTCTTGGCAGTGAAAAACCACTCAAACTCTCGTACTATGAATATTATTTGGGAGTAAAAAAAGTCGGGGATGAAAAGGAAGACGGGCGAAAAATGATCGTTGGGTCGGGATACAATTACCGGATGTCTTTTCTGATTGCTGCTTACACGATTGTCTGGGTTGCTTTGTTTTTCTATATTTTCATGATTTTTAGGAAGCAGAAAAAAATTATAGCAGAGCTTCAGCAGGTTTCAGCGCTTCAGGACAAATAAAAAAAGCACAGTCAAAAATGTGTTTGACTGTGCCTGCCTCAAGTCCTTAAGACAAATAAAACGGAAATGTCCGACTTATTTGCGTGCCTCCTTGCCTTCACAGACGGGTTTATTTGCCCATAAGCTTGTTACATTAAAGTGATTTCATGATAAAATGTCAAGTAAAAAATTGTTAAATAATTATAATATATTGCGATTCAATACAAATTATAGGGATTATTTATGAAAAATTGTATGAAGATATTTTTGCAAATGTTCTTTCTGCTTGTCTTGATTTCCGCTTGTTCAAACAAATCACAGTCGGATACTCAGACAGATCAAACAAATTCTGATTCGAAAGTCATCGTGGAAAATCTTGAGGGTGGTAGGTTTAATATCACAGATTTACGCGGGGATATTTTGGTTGTGGATTTCTGGGCAACCTGGTGTAAACCGTGCCTTGGAGAAGTCCCGGAGTACAATCGTCTTTATGAAAAATATCGCAATAAAGGGGTTGAAATAGTTGGAATAACCATGGCTTCTGGGAATGGCAGTAAAATACAGCAATCCGTAGAAAAATACGAAATAAAATATCCGATCTATAATAGTAATAATAAGGCTCCATCTTTTTTTGGTACGATTGAAGCATTTCCCACAACCTTTGTTCTGGATAAAAACATGAAGATCCGGAAGAAGATTGTTGGCAGTGCACCCGGAAAAATTGATGAAATTGAGTCTCTCATTGCAGATTTGCAGGAAGAATGATTCTATTCAGAACCAAAAATTGACCTACATTTTTCATAAACTTGAAATTGTTCAGGGAAGATCGAAAAGCCTTAGTTCTCTGGATATTGTCCTTCAGGTGACGCTTGAGATACAGCTAATTGAGCGGTGGTTGACTCATCAAGCCCGTGATGTCTATTCTTTGAATAGAATATCCTCGTTAGGTTGTAAACCCCCCGAATGATGAACAGAAAAACGACAGGAAATATCACAACTGCCACGATAAACCAGATCGAATTCACGTAATCTTTCCCATAGTAACCGAGAAGAAAATATCTGGGAAATCGTCCCACAAATCCGGAGAGCATATACAAGAATTTTGGATATTTTCTGGTTATTGCATAAATACGCAATGGTTCAGATGGAATGGGAAGAAAGGAAGCAAATGCTAAAATGAGGAATTTCTGTTTATCAAAAAGGGGAGCAACTTTTTTGTAAACCCAGGTATTTTTGAAATTAGCAACTCGATTGGATTTAAACAACAATGTAAAAACGAGGTATTCAGACAGATAAGACACCAGGCTTGCCGCACCACCAAGAAATCCTACCAAAAGTGGGTCGAAGTCTTTTACTGCCCCAAGAACTAACAGGTTTGCCGGTAGCGGGAAGTACGCAGTTGCCGTACAAATGAGCAGAAAAAAGCCCATGAGTCCGAAGGTCTGGTTCGAGCCGGTAATGAGCTTTTGGTTTATCCAGTACCAATAAAGGCCAAACATCGCCAGGCTAAAGAGGAGTTTTGCGACGGACTTGAGATTAGGTTTAAATTTTTTCACAGTGAAATATAAAAAAAATGTCACACTTGTGCAAACGAAAATATTGTTTAGTGGCATTTTGTTGGATATGTGACTGCAGGACAAAAATACGGCTATTCAGCCATAAGTCTGTCTACTTCAGCGAGAATCTGTTTCGGATTCGGTCTTACTCTGTAGTTGTCGGTAATAAATTCCCATTGCACGATGCCGTTTTGATCGATGAGAAAACTCGCAGATCGTGCGATATCGCCTTTGGGGCCGCCTCCCTGATGGCGAACACCAAAATAGTCGATCAACTGAAACTTTTCATCCGACAGGAATGTGTACGGCGCTTTCGTCTTTTCTGCCATAGTCAACTCCAGTTGCGGCGTTTCCATGCTGACAGCGACAATGCGGACATTTCTGCGCTTAAATTCGTCATGATATTTTGCGAGCTTTCCAAGCTCGTAATGGCAATACGGTCACCAGACACCGCGATAAAAGACCAGTAAGGTTATCGGCTGTTTAGTGATTTCTTCACCAAGATTGAAGTCCAACCCTTCTGATGTCTTTAGTGTAATGTCCGTTAATGCGGATATGATATGGTCACCTTTATGGATATTTACATCAGTTGTGTCGTAGGTAGAAAAGGCAAAGGTCCACCACAAGAAAAATCCGAGTGCGGCCACACTGAAGATGGATGCCAGCAATCGCCAAACGTTGAAGTGTTGCAATGTTAACCGGACGAGGATCACGATACCGATGGCAGCGAGGGCGACATGCAAAATCGGGTAACGCTGGAAAAGGCCGAACTCCGTAGAAACGACAATGTAAGAAATTAAGGCTAAAATGACTAACAGGAACGCGAGAAAGGTTTTCACTTATCCTCCTTTTTGAAAGGAAAATAAAATTGTTTAAGGAAACTTGCAACAAGTTAATTTTAAATTAATGCTTGCTTTTGTGGTAAATTATATATACCTTGCGTCTGATATAATAAATGTACATTGTTTTTTCTGCTTTTATGTGTGAATTTGAAAACGCTTTTTTTAAGAATACTTCATATACGGAATATAAAAAATCGTAGAGAATAGTAAAAGTGGTACTTCTATTCGATACGATTTTTTTTATCGTAAAGGCTTGAAAAGTAGTTGTACGAAATACATTAGTTTAACGTAAGGATTTACTGTTATGGAAAAAGGAACTGTAAAATGGTTCAATAGCTCTAAGGGCTATGGTTTTATCAACAGAGAAGAAGGTGAAGACGTCTTCGTTCATTTCAATGCAATCGTAGGTGATGGTTACAAATCACTGGACGAAGGTGATCAGGTGGAGTTTGATGTTGAGCAAGGCCCGAAGGGTTTACAAGCGGCAAACGTTTCGAAACTTTAAATAGAAAATAATGCTGATTTAGCCTCTGAGCCTATGGGTTTCAGGGGCTTTTTTTGTTTAGTAGTGTAGTTGTGGAGTCAATTAAATACAATTCATGCTTCTTTAAAAAGCTAAATATCGTTTTGAGGAGATGGTTTTTTGTGAACGGTAAATTTTCTTGCTGTATAAAACATAGAAAGAATAAATCATCACATCCACCGCAAAATAAAAAGGCTTCGAGATTCTTCTCAAAGCCTTTTGCTCCTCGGGTAGGACTCGAACCTACAACCTAGTGGTTAACAGCCACCCGCTCTGCCGATTGAGCTACCGAGGAAA
>CAYVXE010000129.1:0-11419 GCA_964455375.1 uncultured Calditrichaceae bacterium | reverse complement strand
ATGTGCCTTACCAGATTCCTCTCCGGCAACTGCCGGATCGGAATGACAAATCGGGCTTTTTAGACACCCACACACACACGTGTCAGGAAGTTTCAACTTCGAATCAACCTCGCAACTAAGCCAAAGTTTAATGACTTGAAATGTTTATTTCAACAATAAATAAAATAAGAAACCTGCCGAAAAATAGCAAACCATTTCAAGTACGAGCATCCCATCAATCACTTCATGGAATGGAGCCCTATTTTGTTTCCTTCACAATCGCTGAAAAGTGCAATGAATCCGATTTCATTTGTGATTAAGGTTTTTGGGAGTAAGATTTGCCCGCCGGCGGTTTCCACTCTTCCGAGCACAACACTCAGATCCCTGCCGCCGTTCAGATAAACCAGCGACCCTTCCCGGCTTGGTTTACAACCCTCTCCCTGCACGATTGCCCCGGTGACTCCGCCGCGTTCCGCAAGAAAAAATCCCATCATTTTGTCACCCATTTGATTGGCAGGCATGTCATAATCGAAAATAGCGCTGTAAAATTTTTGCGCCCGACTAAAATCAGAAACCGGGATTTCGACCCAGTTTACGGCATTGGTTACCATTTCCATCGTTTATCTCCATGTTTACTATTTTTGTTGAAGTAATTTAAAGCCCGGAAGCTGCACAAATTATATGACGGCACAACTTACCGAATGAATCGGCGGCAAGAAATTCGCCAGCAGCTCCCAATGTTCACCTTCGTTCCGGCTGTAAAATAGTTGGCCAGTATTCGTACCAAAATAAATTCCAGCAGAATCACAGGTGTCGGTGGCCATGGCATGACGCAAAACATTCAAATAGGCATCTTCCGATGGAAGGCCGGTGCTGAGTCTTTGCCAGTTCCCGCCGCAATTTCGACTGCGGTAGACGGCGAGTTCCGCGTCAACCACACAGCGGTTTTCCGCCCCTTCTTCGGGAATGACGTAAATCGTGTCTGGGTCATGTGGATGAATTACCAGTGGAAAGCCGAACCGGGATGGCAGCCCTGCGCATAAATCCGTCCATTCTTTTCCGGCATTGTCGCTGCGATAGACACCGCAGTGGTTTTGCTGATACAAAACATCCGGCTTGGCAGGATGACTTTCCATGTGGTGAACACACTGGCCCACTTCGGGAAATTTATCAGCCTGAAAATCAGCCAGGACACCTTTGTTCCGCGGTTGCCAGGTTGTGCCGCCATCTTCCGTAGAGAACGTCCCGGCGGCAGAAATGCCCACATGCATGTTATCCTTATTCTCAGGATGCAGGCAAATGCTGTGCACCATCAAACCGCCAAAGCCGGGAAACCATTTGTCCCGGGTAGCATGTTTGCGTAATGCCGGTATTTCAAACCAGCTCTTGCCATGATCTTCGGATTTAAACAATGCAGCAGGATCAACACCCGCGTACAAAACGCCGGGTTCATTCTGTCTACCGGGAACCACGTACCAGGTGCGTTTCAATGTGACTTCCTCGTCTTCATCAAAACGGATGCCATTTGAGGGTTCTTTCCAGGTCTCACAAAAATCGTTGCTGTAGCGAATATCAGGTCCCCACCATGTACTATTCACACAGGCATATATGGTTGGTGCCTCACGGTTATCAATTGCTAAATAATGAACATCGACTCCTTTGAAAAAAGGCTCGCGGCGTTGCCATTTCTGCCGTTCCAAATCACTGGTAAACAGAAATCCCCCTTTGTGGGTTCCCACAAGCAGACAGACTTTTTTAGAAGACATCATTCCCTCCTTGCCCGGCCGAACCGGATACATAACGATGTGACGATTTAATTGAACAGACTTAATAAATTCTCAGGATAGGTGTCTTTTTATTACGGTGAGAAATAAAAACAGTTTCACCATAAAAATAATCTCTTACTCTTATGGTGAAACCTTTTGGTGATTTTCAGTACAACGACACGGTCGAAAAAGTGCAAGCGAAATAGAGACTTGACTCGTTGAAGTTTTGTGCAAGGCCTGTCATTTTTAAACTTTTTGGCCAGCCCCAACAAAATTGTCAATGAATGAACTTTTCAAACAACTAACCTTGGGTTTAGTGGCCATATTCATTCGAAGTTGAAACTGCATGCCATGTGTGTTCCAAAATAAAAATTTTGGAACAAGAAGTAAAAGGTCAAGCAAAGACCAGATTTCTCATCAGGCCACCGCCTGATTCGAAATGACAACATTTTTTGACTTTTGAGACCGTCCCAACCACAGCTCCTATTTCATCGTCAATGCCGCTTTGAAATACTCCCGTTTCATTCTCGCAATATGCACGATGGAAATTTCTTTTGGACAAACGGCTTCACATTCTGCGTGGTTGGAACAGTCGCCAAACCCTTCGGCGTCCATTTGCTCAACCATCTTAATAGCCCGTCGCTTGCGTTCCGGGTCTCCCTGCGGCAGCAAGGCAAACTGCGATATTTTTGCTGCGGTAAATAAGGAAGCCGACGCATTAGGGCAGGCGGCGACACAGGCACCACAACCGATACACGAAGCAGCATCCATCGCTTCATCCGATATTTCCTTTGGGATGGGCAGCGCATTGGCATCCGGAGCGCCACCGGTTTCCATAGAGACATACCCGCCTGCCTGAATGATCCGGTCAAAGGCGCTTCTATCGACCACCAAATCTTTAATGACAGGAAAAGCCTTGGCCATCCATGGCTCAATGACGATGGTATCGCCATCATTATATTGACGCATGTGCAACTGACAGGTAGCCGTACCGTGCCACGGACCATGGGGAATGCCGTTGATGACGAGACTGCACATACCGCAAATGCCTTCACGGCAGTCATTATCAAATTCAACAGGGTCTTGCCCCTCTTTAATAAGCTTTTCATTAAGAACATCCAACATTTCCAGAAAAGACATATGTTTAGAGACATTCTCGAGCTTGTAAGACACCAATTGACCCTTGGTATTGGCATCTTTTTGTCGCCAGATTTTTAAATTTAGAGTCATGTTTTCCATTCGAATTGTCTCCTACTTATAACTACGTTGGGTAAGTTTCACATTTTCAAAAACCAGTGGTTCTTTATTAAGTTTATGCGGTGTATTTTCACCGGCATATTCCCAGGCAGCAACATAAGAAAAATTGGCATCGTCGCGTTTTGCCTCGCCTTCCTCCGTTTGTGATTCCTCCCGGAAGTGGGCGCCACACGATTCCATACGGTTCAAAGCATCCCGTGCCATCACTTCGGCCAGCTCAATAAAATCGCCAACCCGACCGGCAAACTCCAGATATTTGTTTAACGTGTTTTGCTCTCCCGGAATAAGCAAATCCTGCCAGAACTGATCTTTTAGCTTTGGAATTTCTTCCAGAACTTTCTTGAGCCCGGCTTCATTACGGGCCATACCAATATATTCCCAAACAAGGCGCCCAAGTTCCCGGTGGAATTCGCTGGGTGTTTTTTTGCCTTTAACAGCAAAAAGTTTGGAGATCTGTTCCTTTGCAGCTTCTTCCGTCTCCTTGAACTCAGAGTCTGCGGTCTTTGCATCGCTTACGCCGCTTTGGGCAAGATAATCACCAATGGTGTACGGGATAACAAAATAACCGTCAGCAAGACCTTGCATGAGTGCGCTGGCACCGAGACGGTTTGCACCGTGATCGGAAAAATTTGCTTCGCCTAAAACGAAAAGACCGGGGACCGTGCTCATCAGATTGTAATCCACCCACAGGCCTCCCATCACATAATGCGAAGCAGGATAAATCCGCATGGGTACTTTATAAGGATTTTCGCCGGTAATCCGTTCATACATATCGAATAAGTTGCCATATTTATCTTTGATCGCTTCTTCACCCAAACGACTGATGGCATCTTTAAAATCGAGATAAACGGCAACTTTCGTCGGGCCCACGCCTTGTCCGGCGTCACAGACGTCCTTTGCATTTCTTGAGGCCACATCCCGTGGAACGAGATTGCCGAAACTGGGATAGCGCTCCTCTAGGTAGTAATATCTCTCCTCTTCGGGGATTTCATTGGGGGAGCGATTATCGCCTTCTTTTTTTGTAACCCAAACCCGTCCGTCGTTACGCAGACTTTCACTCATTAATGTGAGCTTGGATTGATAGTCTCCTGACTTGGGAATACAGGTTGGATGAATCTGCGTGTAGCAAGGATTTGCAAAAAAAGCGCCGCGTTTATGGCAGCGCCAGGCCGCGGTGGCATTGGAATTTTGAGCATTCGTTGACAAATAAAACACATTTGCGTAACCGCCAGTTGCTAAAACGACTGCATCCGCGGCAAATGACTTAATCTCACCGGTGATGAGGTCTCGGGTCACGATGCCACGCGCATGTCCATTTTGGATGACTAAGTCCAACATTTCCTGACGCGGAAATAGTTTCACTTTCCCAGCTTCCACCTGTCGCATCAATGAACTGTAAGCGCCCAATAATAACTGCTGTCCGGTCTGACCGCGTGCATAAAAAGTCCGGGAAACCTGTGCCCCGCCAAACGAACGGTTTGTTAGTAACCCACCATATTCACGCGCAAAGGGAACCCCTTGAGCTACACACTGATCGATAATATTGTTGCTGACCTGTGCCAGGCGGTAAACATTGGCCTCGCGTGAGCGGTAATCGCCGCCCTTGATCGTATCATAAAAAAGACGCCAGATACTGTCACCATCGTTAGGGTAGTTCTTTGCTGCATTAATGCCGCCCTGAGCCGCGATACTGTGTGCTCTTCGGGATGAATCCTGAATACAAAAATTTAAAACATTGTAGCCTAATTCTCCTAAGGTCGCTGCGGCTGAACCACCGGCCAGGCCAGTACCCACAACGATAATTTTATATTTTCGCTTATTTGCCGGGTTTACCAGCTTCATGCTAAATTTGTGATTGTCCCATTTGTCCTGAAGAGGACCGTCGGGTACTTTTGAGTCTAAATTCATAGTTACGCTCCTGTGAAATAAATCCAAATTGGGATTCCGATAAATCCAACCGCAATGACTATCGCTAAGATAATGCCCACTGTATAAATGATTGGCATATATCGCGGATGATTAAAACCAAGTGATTGAAATGCACTCCAGAAGCCGTGGCGTAAGTGAAATCCAAGAAACGTCAACGCGCCAACATACCAGATCACATAAATCGGATTCAGAAAAACCTCCATCACCAATTTGTGCAGGTCTCGCATTTCCACACCATCTACCATGGTTGTGTAGTGCGGTCCGTATTTAAAAGTTTTGAGATGGATGGCAATAAATACAAATGTCAGTAACCCGGTCCAGATCATGGTGACAGAAGAGAATGATTTTTTACTGGGTGCACCGGCACTTGCAGTCTTGGCATAGCCATGCGGGCGGGCTTTCAATTTACCCAGTGCAACGGTGATTCCGGAAAAAACATGAAACAGCAAAAACGCCAGAAAAATAAGTTCTACGATAACAAGTATATCCCCAAAACTCATGAGAAAATCACTATACTTGTTAAATGGAGCCGGATCTTTACTAAACAACAGTAGGTTACCGGAAAGATGCTCAATGAGAAAAAGAATCATTAACAGGCCGGTTAAGCCCATGACATATTTTTTCCCCACAGAGCTTCGAAAGAATTTAGAAAACGATACCATAATTCAAGCTCCAGAATTAGTGTAAATTGTTAGATATTTTGAAAAAAAATGGGAGGAGAGTTGCTTATTTTTTTTATTTTTCTTCACAAATCTGAATATAATATCTAATGATTAAAATTGCAACAGCGAATACAGAAATATTTCAGATTAGATAAACGATTATTGCCGTTTCAGGCTCTACTGCACCTGAAGTCTAAACACGTTCTGCAAAAAAAACAAGGCAACGAAAGATATCGCACAAGCCGCTACCGGTGTAACCACCCATCCCAGGACGATTTCTCCGAGAATTCTGTAATTAATACTACGGAAATCTTTTAACAACCCAATACCGAGTATGCCGCCAATGACAACCTGTGTACTCGAAACAGGAACTAATGGAATGGCCGGTAAATGGTGACCTATCAACCAACTTTCCAACGCTCTTGATGAAAAGAGAAACAACACGAGCGCGTTTGATAAAACAACAACCAGTGCCGCTTCCGGCGTTAACCGAAACAAGCCGCTGCCCACCGTTTGCATGACTTTTTCCGAATAGGTGTAAACACCCACTGCGATGGCCAGGCCTCCGATTAAAAACAACTGTTGCGTACCGGAAAAGCTGAATCCAGCGATGGACAGTTCCTCGAATGGCGACACCGGGACAAACACGCCCATCACGTTGGCGATGTTGTTAGCTCCCAGGCTATATGCACCGAAAGCACCTACAACCACTAAACCGATGCGAGTAAATAAGTCCAGACGTAACAAGTGAATCTTCAACCGGTTGAAAATGTTTCTGAAAATCACTAAAAAAAGTATAGAAAACGCTGCAGCCAGAATTGGACTCACAAACCAGGTTGCAACAATTTTTGTTAATACAGTCTTTTCTGTAGGGGCGCCACTAAAAAAATTCCAGCCGATGATTGCTCCCACAATTGCCTGAGATGTAGAGACCGGTAGTTTAATTTTCGACATCCAGAAAACCGCAAAAGCGGCAGCGGCAGCAACTGTGAATGCACCGGCAATAACATGGATTTGACCCAAGGCTCCTAAGGTGTGTGAAGCTCCCGCGCCACTCAGCACCGCGCCTAATATGACAAAAATGCTGCAAATCAGCGCGGCGGTTTTGAAACGTATCATCTTCGCACCTACCGCGGTACCGAAAACATTGGCCGCATCATTAGCGCCTAAAGACCACCCCAAAAATAAGCCGCTGGAAAGAAAGGTGAATGGCAACAAATCAAATGCTCCGTTTGATGGAATAAATGGTCAGACGGTCGGCCACCTCTTCAGAACGATCAGCAATATTATCTATATGACGAATAAAATTGCTGAGATGCATTTTACGGCTCAGATCAATGCTGAGAGCAAAAACTGCGCGTTTCAAATGTTCACCGGTTTTGTCCGCCTCCTTCTCATAAAAGTATACCTTATGCAAAAAGTTTTTAACCGCGGAAACATCCTTAAAAAACTCCCTGGAAGCAAGAACCGTAAATTCTGCTGCATGAATCACAGTGTCAGAAAGAGCAATGTACTTTTTGATAAGTTCCATGGGAATGTCAGGCTTCTCTACAGCGAAATTAACCACCGCTTCCTTTGCCGTGTCAATGATATTGTCCAGACTCTCCAACAGCCCTAACACATCGCCACGATTTTCAGGAATCAGTGAGTGCCTGTAGAGCTGACTTTCGATTTCACGCCGCAATGCATCTGCTTTATTTTCTAACCCGCGAATCGTCGTTAAATCCTCGTCGAATGTTTCCGTTTCACTACTAAGAAAATGCACAACAGCCTGTTTAAATACAATACCCCCCTCACTTATTGCGTTAAGGTATTCATCGATTTTTGCTATAATGATATTTGTAGATTTAAATAAGACAGACATCGCAACTCTCCCAATTATTCTTAGCGAAAATACTCTAATCATCAAACAAATGCAAGAATTGATTGGATGGCATGTTCATCCCCCCAAAAAATTCCATTTTACAAGTGGACAGAGGGTTTGATTTCTATTGCATTTCGACAGTAATTTTGGTATATTTTTTTAAATAACCAGATCCTGAACCAGCATAAATGCCTCTTCTATGTCGTTTGTTTAACCCCTTAACATGAAAAAAGGAAATATGCATGTCAGTGCCAATCCATTTTATTTTAAATAAACAGGACGTGCGTACAGAAGCAGCACCGGGGATGCTCGTGCTCGATTACCTTCGGGAATACAGGCGCCTGGTCGGAACAAAAGAGGGCTGTAAAGAAGGCGATTGCGGCGCCTGCGTGGTTCTCATCGGTGAACTTTCCGGTAAGTCGGTGGCCTACAAACCGGTAACGTCCTGTCTCATGCCCGTGGGCGAACTGCACGGCAAGCATCTGGTGACCATCGAAGGGCTGAATATGGAGTCCCTCACTCCGGTGCAACAGGCTATCGTGGATGAAGGCGGCAGCCAGTGCGGCTTCTGCACGCCGGGAATCGTGATGTCACTCACCGGCTATTTACTGCAGGAGGCACCATTGGATTCTGACGGCATCAAAATTGCCCTCGGAGGAAATTTGTGCCGCTGTACCGGTTACGCCTCGTTAAAACGCGCCGGACAGAAATTGATCGACCGGTTCGAACATTCTCAAAATGGAAAAAATCTAAAGCCTAACATTGATTCCTTAATCGAACAGCGCATCATTCCGGAATATTTTGAAACAATTCCCAAAAGGTTAAAAAACATTCCTGCGCCGGAACCCATGAATGGCAAAACACAGGATTATTTCATTGCCGGCGGAACCGATCTTTACGTTCAGAAAGGTGATGAAATTCCGGATTCGAATGCACAACTCTTAAACCTTTTTCCGGAGATGAAAGGCATTTCCAAAAAAGACGGCTACATTCATGTGGGCGCCTTAACCACCTTCGAGGAATTTGCGCATCACCCGGAAATCACAAAGATAATCCCTGAAATGCTAAATTATAATTTGTACAATGCTTCCTGGCAGATTCGCAACCGGGCAACGTTAGGCGGCAATATCGTCAACGCGTCTCCCATCGGTGACATGACGGCGCTTTTACTCGCTCTGGAAGCCCACTTAATTTTGCAGAACAATGGAAGCAAGAGAACCGTTCCCATGAAATCCTTTTTTAAAGGGTACAAAATTCTGGACAAAAAACCGAACGACATTCTCTCTGAAATCATCTTCCCGGTTCCATCTGCGGGAACAAAAATAAACTTTGAAAAAGTGTCCAAGCGCAAAATGCTGGATATCGCCGCTGTTAACAGCGCCATCAAAATAACCGTGACTCAAAATTCCATCGAAGACAGTCAATTGACCATGGGCGGCGTGGCGCCGATTCCCCTTTTTCTGAAAAAAACCTGTGATTTCTTAACCGGGCAAACGATTTCCTGCCAAACGGTTGCGCAGGCCATCGATGTGGCGCTGCAGGAGATTTCGCCCATCAGCGATATTCGCGGCTCAGCCGACTACAAACGCCTGTTAACGCGTCAACTGATCATCGCACATTTCTCCAAACTATTCCCTGAATTTGTAACCGCGAGGGAGTTTTATGAAACACATTGATGCTGCTGCCCACACCAGGGGCGAGTCACAATATGTCGATGACATCCCGCAGCCGGCGGATTTACTCTTTGCTGCGGTGGTCACCTCCCCCGTGGCCCACGGCAAAATTTTATCGCTTGATCTTGAACCTGTCCGCAAGCAAACAGGCGTCGTTGCCGTCTTCACGGCAAAAGATATTCCGGGCGAGAACCAAATCGGCGCCGTCATTCCGGATGAAACATTACTCGCTGAAGGCCACGTTTTATATATCGGTGAGCCGGTGGCTGTTGTGGTTGCGAACTCCGCGGCAAATGCCCGCAAAGCCGCGGCAAAAATAAATCTAAAAATAGAGAAATTGCCGGTGATTGTCGATCCGCGGGAGGCATTTGCAAAGGGTGAAATCATCGGTACACCGAGAACCTTTGTACTCGGAGACACAGAAAGCGTCTGGGGAAAATGCGATATCGTTGTGCAGGGAACCTGCGACATCGGCGGCCAGGAACACGTTTATCTGGAGACCCAGCGAGCCCGTGCGATTCCGCTTGAAAATAAAGGCTTGCGCCTTCTCTCATCGACCCAGAGCCCCTACGCCGTGCAAAAAGCCATGGCGCGGATTCTCGGTCTGCCGCAGCACAAAATCGAAGTGGACGTAAAACGTCTCGGGGGCGGTTTTGGCGGCAAAGAAGATCAGGCTACGGCCTGGTCCTGCCTCACGGGATTGGCAGCCTGGCATCTGCAAAAACCCGTAGAGCTGGTTTTGCCCCGGCATCAGGATATGGAAGCGACCGGCAAACGGCATCCATACGCATCTGATTTTAAAATCGGGCTAAAGAAAGACGGCATGATTTTAGCTTACGAGGTCAACCATTACCAGAACTCCGGTGCGGCCGCCGACCTGTCCACAGCGATTCTGGAACGGACACTCTTTCATAGCACCAACGCTTATTTTATTCCAAACGTCCGCATCTTCGCCGCCTGCTGTCGCACGAATCTACCACCCAACACCGCCTTCCGGGGATTTGGCGGACCGCAGGGCATGTTTGTCATTGAGAGCGCCATCACCAAAGCCGCTGAAGCATTGGGAATGCCACGTGAGGAAATCCAGCGCAAAAATCTGCTCAAAACGAACGACATGTTTCCTTACGGACAAAAAGTACAAAATACTCACAGCCGGCGCACATGGGATGAAGCAGAGGATACATTCCATCTGACCGAGTTGAGGCAAAATGTCGAGGACTACAACCGGCAGCATTTCGAAAGCAAAAAAGGATTTGCCGTGATGCCCATCTGTTTCGGTATTTCCTTTACATCCACATTTTTAAACCAGGCGGGAGCGTTGCTGCACATTTATACGGACGGTAGTGTGAGTGTGTCCACCGGCGGCATTGAAATGGGACAGGGACTGAGTACGAACATCGCACGAATCGCCGCCAAAACGCTGGGAATTCATGAGGAACGGATCAAAGTGGAAAGCACCAACACCACGCGGATTGCCAACATGTCCCCCAGCGCTGCCAGCGCCACCACGGATTTAAACGGCAATGCAACCATCATCGCCGCCGGACAAATTCTGGAAAGATTAAAAACGCTCGCGGTTAAGCAACTGGAACTGGGCGATAAAAATCACCTCAGCATCGAAAACGAAAAAGTCTTGTACCATGGGAAAGACACCGGTTGGAGCTGGGAGAAGCTCATCCAAACGGCCTACCTGAACCGGATTGCACTTTCAGCACACGGTTTTTACGCAACCCCGAACATCTGGTTTGACAAGACAAAAGAGAAAGGCGACCCGTTTGCTTACCACGTCTTTGGCGCCGCAATCTTTGAAGTCACCGTTGATTGTTTGCGGGGAACCTACGATATCGACTCGGCAAAGATCGTCCATGACCTCGGACGACCGCTCAACGAACAGGTTGACCGCGGCCAGATCGAAGGCGGTCTGGCGCAGGGGCTCGGCTGGATGACACTGGAAGAACTGAAATTCAATGCACAGGGTCAGTATCTTTCCCGAAATTTGGCAAGCTACAAACTACCGGATGTGTTTTTTATGCCGGATGATCTGGAAATCAAGCTGCTGGAAAATGTCGACAATCCTCCCGGACCCTACGGCGCCAAAGCAGTCGGCGAACCGCCGCTCATGTACGGGATCGGCGTGTTTTTTGCGATTCGTCACGCCATGCGCGCCTTCCGCCCAGATGTGGACTTGCGTTTTGATTCACCCCTGACCCCGGAGAAAGTTTTAATGCAACTCCATCCGGAGTTTGTGAAAAATTCATTGTTAGAACAAACCGTCGTTGAAAAATAAAA
>CAYVXE010000128.1:1847-11427 GCA_964455375.1 uncultured Calditrichaceae bacterium | reverse complement strand
CCGACTTTTCGGTGTCCCTCAGTGACCTTCGGTGCTTCATGACTTTTATTGAAACGACGTAGATAAAAAATCTTTGCAAAGTATTGCGGTTTTGATTACTTTATTTCGATAAATTAAAATTTCGTTACCAAATAGAAATCGGGCAACGAATGTGATAAATATGATCAAGGTCTCAGACAAACTTTCCCTGCATGACAACGAACTCCATTTTGATTTCATCCGCTCCACAGGACCCGGAGGTCAAAATGTCAACAAAGTCGCTACTGCGGTGCAACTGCGTTTTAATATAGCAGCGTCGGCATCTCTTTCTGAGGATGTAAAAGTCCGGCTCAAAAAAATAGCTGGAAGGAAAATCACCGATAACGGTGTTTTAATTATTGAAGCCCGCCGGTTTCGTTCGCAACAAAAAAATCGGCAGGACGCAATTGACCGCCTGACAAAATTGATCGCTAAAGCTGAGATCGTACCCAAAAAAAGAATAAAAACCAAACCTTCCAAATCTGCAAAAGAAAAACGGTTGCAGGACAAACAACACCGAAGCAAAATCAAACAGGGTAGAACGGCCGACCCGTCTTCATTTGAGTAAACCTGGCTTACTGTGCCGCTGCATTTTTTTCAAGACTTGTTTGCGAATTTTAATTATTTTGCTTATCTTATAAGTTCAACTTTTAGCTGGACACCAGCAGACTGAAGCGTTTCGTCATTTTAGAGACCATAGACCTAAATTGTAAAATAGCGTCGCACAACCGAAAATGTATAGAACAGCGATGTAAAAGATTGTCACACGTTTTTTCCTGGAAATGGCATCCGTATTCTAATTTAGTTCTGTATTTTTTGGTAAGAAATGAAAGAACAAACGACATAAGGGAGTCTTGGGAATGGCAGTAGCAAACCACAAAATCAAATCGAACAAAGCACAAAAATCAAACAATAATCATACGTCAAAATTAAAAAATCTCGATGTTAAGAAAGAGGACATCATTCATGACTACCGCCTGGGCTACCAAAGCAGACAGGCAAGCTTACTCGGACGCCGGGAAGTCATGGCCGGCAAAGCAAAATTTGGCATTTTTGGTGATGGCAAAGAAGTGGGCCAACTGGCCATGGCGAGAGTTTTTGAAAAAGGCGACTTCCGCTCAGGCTACTACCGGGACCAGACGTTCATGTTTGCCACCGGCATGTCGAATATTCGTGAGTTTTTTGCTCAACTTTATGCCCATGCCGACGTGAATTATGAATCGGGATTTGGCGGTCGTGCCATGACCTGTCATTTTGCCACACGCAGTCTGAATGACGACGGCACCTGGAAAAACCTCTCTGAGATGTACAATTCATCGGCAGACATTTCACCCACTGCGGCACAGATGCCGCGGTTGGTGGGTTTGTCATACGCATCCTGTCTTTACCGGGAGTTACGTGAACTAAAGCATCTGAAACAATTTTCTAAAAATGGCAATGAAGTGGCATTCGGAACCATTGGCAATGCATCTTGTGCGGAGGGAATATTTTGGGAAACCATTAATGCAATCGGCGTCCTCAAATCCCCTGTAGTCCTGTCCATCTGGGATGATGACTATGGCATTTCCGTTCCCAATAAATTTCAAATCACCAAATCAAATTTATTTGAAGTACTTCAGGGCTTTCAACGGACTTCTGAAGACTCGGATGGGTTTGAAATATCTCAAGTGCGCGGTTGGGACTACCCTGAATTAATACAGACTTATCAAAAAGCCGTAAAACTCGCAAGAGAGCAACACATCCCGGTCATCATTCATGTCATTGAAGTGACACAACCGCAAGGGCACTCAACCTCCGGCAGTCACGAACGTTACAAATCCGCAGAACGATTACAATGGGAGAAAGAGCATGATTGTCTAAAAAAAATGCGCCACTGGATGCTGGAAAACAACATCATAGATGCAAAAAAATTGGAAGAACTCGAAAAAAAGGACCTTGCAGCCGTGAAATCCATGCGCGATCAATCATGGAAAGCATTTCAAGATCCTATACGCAAAGAGTTATCTGAAGTGTGTGAGCTGCTGGATGAACTGGCACAACAGTCAACCCATGCGGCAGAGATCCTCCCGATAAAAAATAAACTCAAAACCATGCCGAATCCGTTGCGGAAGTATCTTTTCCCGGCAATTCGTCAAGCTTTGACGATCGTAAAAGACCAAAACCTGCCAGCGGTTAAAAGACTGATCGAGTGGAGAAACCGGCAAAAAACAATTAATGAAGACCGGTACAGTTCACACCTTTACAGCGAGTCGAATAAATCGGCACTCAATGTTAAGGAGATTCCTCCTGTGTATTCCGAGCATTCAAAAAGTGTAGCCGGATTCGAAGTTCTCAATGCCTGTTTCGATGCTGCACTGGCCAGTGACCCCAAAATCATTGCATTCGGTGAAGACCTGGGCTTGTTAGGCGGTGTAAACCAGGGGTTCAAAGGCATGCAGGAAAAATACGGAAAACTCCGCGTGTCGGACACAGGTATTCGCGAAACCACCATCATGGGACAGGCCATCGGCATGGCTTTGCGCGGCCTCAGACCCATCGCAGAAATCCAGTATCTCGACTATATTCTGTTCGGCTTGCAAACTCTCTCCGATGATTTGGCAACACTGTTGTGGCGCACCAAAGGCGGACAGAAGGCACCGGTTATCGTGCGTACCCGCGGTCATCGTTTGGAAGGCGTCTGGCATGCCGGTTCGCCAATGGCCGCAATGTTGCACCTGCTGCGCGGGATGTACATTCTCGTCCCCCGGGACATGACACGAGCCGCCGGTTTTTATAATACGCTTTTTAAATCCGATGATCCGGCGGTTATTGTTGAGGTTTTGAACGGGTATCGACTAAAAGAAAATCTTCCGGATAATATCAGTGAGTTTACAGTCCCGCTGGGTATTCCGGATATTCTGCAGGAAGGAACCGATGTGACCGTTGTTACCTACGGTGCAAGCTGCCGGGTTGTACTCCAATCGGCAAAGGCTCTCAAAGAAGTTGACATTTCCGCAGAAGTCATCGATGTGCAAACCTTGATGCCGTTCGACATTCAGAGCGTCATTCTTAATTCATTAAAGAAAACCAACCGCATCGTATTTGTGGATGAAGATGTTCCCGGCGGCACAACCGCTTACATGATGCAGGAGGTTCTGGAAAAACAGGATGGCTATCGCTGGCTGGATTCAAAACCAATCACGATTCCCGGCAAACCGCACCGGCCCGCTTACGGGTCAGACGGCGATTATTTCTCCAAACCAAATGTTGAAGAGATTTTCGAGGCCGTTTACTCCCTCATGCATGAAAGCAATCCGCCAAAGTGGCCAATTTACTATTAATTTCTTACTGTCAATGATCGCATCGTAAAATTCAGGATGAATATGTCAGATAAATCGGAAATTACCACCCTGGGCGCTGGGTGCTTCTGGTGTGTAGAAGCTGTCTTTCAACGATTAACGGGCGTGCAGCAGGTTACATCCGGTTATGCTGGCGGCACGGTTGCAAATCCCACCTACGAACAGGTATGCAGCGGGAGCACGGGTCACGCAGAAGTAGCGCAAATAACGTTCGACCCGTCGAGCATTTCATTCGAGGACATTCTCTATGTTTTCTGGCGCACGCACGACCCGACCACGCTAAACAAACAGGGAGCCGACAGGGGCACGCAATATCGTTCGGTTATCTTTTATCGCACCGAATTGCAAAAAGAAATTGCTGAAAAGTCGATACAGGAAACGAATGCTTCAGGATTGTGGCCGAATCCAATCGTCACCGAAATCTCACCACTTACAACCTTTTACCCGGCAGAAAATTACCATCATAACTATTTCGAACTCAACCCTTACCAACCCTACTGTCAGATGGTCATTGATCCAAAAATCCGGAAGCTGAAAAAGGATTTTCAGGACAGGCTCAAGTGAGGAAAGCAAACAATCAGAGCCTCAAAATTTATCTTTGATTAATTTTTCAAAACAAACTTTTCTTAATCGTTCTTCCGCTCATAATGAATATTCCAAAGGTCCGTCCAGGTTTTTCCATCATCATTAGAACGTTGCCAATCCCAGTCGAAACTGTTTTCACCGATATTTTTAAAGACCATTCTGGAGATAATAGATCCCCCGTTTCTTCTCGATGGCTTGGTTCGTAATATCATTTTCCCATCTCCGAACTCACCGGTAAAAACAAGATATCCGCCGTGATTATCCACCCAGGTTTGCTGCCATTTTTTACTTTTGCTGCTGTAGATAGAAAGACTACGTCCGTTAAAATTTCCTGCCGGAAACTGAAAAGTTTCCTGAATGATGCAGTCGTCGAGTATTTTTATGACCGTATTCCTTCCGCGACCAAGTTCCCCTTTTTCTCCACCCCATTGTTCAGCCGGCCAAGTGAGATCCCATTCACCAAGCCAAAAGTTCAACTGCTTGCCTGCTTCGGTGCCACATGGTGGTACGGATTTATTTGTTTGCGCGTTTGCATGAGGGATAAGGCAAAAAAAGTACAGCACAACAAACAAATTTAACCTATATTTCATGAGTTGCTCCTGAAAGAACATAATTTAGTTCGTCGTACTTATGTACAAAAACAGAACATCATTATTCCTTTGATTTCAATAAACAGTTGAATTGGAAGTTTTATGGGTTATTTTTTAAATACAAAGGATTATCAATCCGGTTTTTTTCTCAAATAAACAGCCATTGAAACAAGCAAGAATCCGGCAAAAACAAGTAACAGCCAATTGGAAGCAGCGGCAAAACTCAACCCCGAGATAGTTAAAGCGCCTGCACTGAAACCCGCGATACCTTCTCCCCCCATAATTCCTGCAGCGATTAAAAGAACGGTGTGATATAAGGCCGGATATTTTTTATCGATAAAAACACGTAAAGCAGCGCCGGCGGCAAGAGGAATCGCAAGCCCGGGTCCTAAAAACAGGCCAATTCCCAAAGGCATCAGCAGAACCCTATTTCTATATTTTGTGGGTAACAACTTGTTGAAAAATTCAGCGATCATAGCAAGAATGAATCCGGTTGCAAATACATTTGGATAGTCGAATCCAAAAATACTTCCTGCCACCATCAGTGCCTGTGGCGCCGGCATTTCCGGCGTAAAAAGCTTGTCTGCAAACGCTTTCCGAAAAATTGTTAAAACAATCGGTGACGCAAGACCGGCAACGATGACCGTAATGAGATCCACCTTAACAATATCAAAGAATCGCGTACCGATGATGGCTGCGGATTTATAATCGTGACCGGCATCTCCCGCAACCGCACATGCCACACTGACAAAGGTCACGATGGCAAACGAGGCATAAATGCTCAACTCCCATGAGAAGAGTTTATAAACGATTGCAATAAGGAGTCCAATAAAAATGCCGAATTGTTCCAGAGGATCGATGTTCGTTTCACCGGTCATGCGTGCAGCCACCGCTACCATCATCCAGATGCCGACGATGGTAAAGATAGAAGCAAAAACCGGTACACCGGCAAAGATTAAAAAGAGCACTGCAAGCAGCACAACCAATGGAAGCAATCGCAAGGTCTTGTGTTTGGTTTTCAGAGCCGGAAGGAAAATTTCTTTCATTCGGGGAATGACGTAGGTTATGAAAAATCCCACACCTGAACCGAGGACGATGCCCATGCCGAGATTTTGCACAAACGGTTTGGCGGCGGTGAAATCATAACCGGTTTTGAACAAAACCGGCATGATGACAAGCCAGCCGATAACCGCTCCACCCAGCCAGGAAAATCCTGCTGTGGGACCCAAAATGTAGCCTCCGCCTATTGCCAGCGGCAGTGGCAGGATCGTGATAAAAACACCGAAAGCTGTGAGAAAAGTCAGTGTGAATCCTGCCGGGAAATGAACATCCCGGAAAAGAGCAAACATTCCGGCAGCAGTTCCAATACTGATAATTAAGAATAACTGACGGCCACCCATTTTGCCAACTTTGAGCAGCTCGGCTCCTGCAGTTCCCGCCGGATAGGGTAGATTTTCTTTGTCCACAAATGTGTACTTCAGGGGAACCGAGAGCATGACTCCCAAAACGCCGGCCAATGCCGTGAGGATTCCCAGCAAATAAGGATTCGGCCATGGAATATGCAGGTTTTGCGTCTTATTCAGAAAAAGAATTCCGGGAATTGTGAATGCGATACCCGCGGCAACGAGTCCTCCGAGGCTGGAACCGGCTTGTGCAACATTGATTTCATGCAGATTAATAGGCTTGCCGGCGTTGAGCAATTTAATAAGCCCACCGGAAACGATGACAGAGAAAATAATCGGCCAGGGAGCCGCGCCGATTTTGATGGCTACGTACATGGTGCTCATCAATAAGAACAATGTAAGCGCAGAACCGATGATCGCTGCACGAAGCGTAAAGCCGGATTTTTCTTGTTGGCTGCTGGACAAAGACGTCATTAGGTTCTTACGGTTTTTACACCATTTTCAGAGAAGGTCTGTTTTATGAGTTCATTTTAAAAAGATGGTATCGGTTTTTAGAGTAAACTCTTTTATAAATCGAAAATGAGTTTTGGAAGGTGTTCCGTTGAGTTTCAGAACACGTATTTCCGAATTACCAGAAGGAAAGTAAAGAATGAAAGGACGGCATGCAAGGATAAACTGGAACAAAAAATGAGGCCGGATGAATTGTCCGGCCTCTTGACTTACATTGATGATTATCGCGGAGATCAAGGTACTTACTATCCCTGCCGGGATTAACGCCTATTTATTTCAAGAGCACCATTTTCTGTGTCAAGCGGAAGACCTTACCCGTTTTGCTTTTCCCCGATAGCATATAAAAATACATGCCGGTGCTCACCGGCAGGCCATGCTGGTCTTTGCCGTACCAGATCGCTTCATATCTGCCAGCAGGTTTGTCCGTTTGCACCAGTGTCCTTACGCGCCGGCCAGAGACGTCAAAAATGCTCAGGTTTATACGTGCTGCTTCCGGCAGGCTGTATTGGATGATAGTGGATGGATTAAACGGATTCGGATAGTTTTGTTTCAAACTGAAGTCGTCCGGTGTCGCGTTCCGGTCTTGCACGGATGTGGTATTCTGAACGGTCAGATTAATCTGAATACGTACTTCCGGTTTAGACAAGTCGTTTGACATGACGAATAATGAATCAGGGTAATTGCCGGGTGCTAAGCTGGCCGCATACAACATCACCTTGACGGAATCACTGCCCCCCGGCAGCGTCTGTCCCGCTGCACGTGAGATATGAATCCAGGATGCATGATTTACAATCGACCAGTTCAGGTCGCCACTGCCTTGATTGGCAATCACTACAAC
This sequence comes from uncultured Calditrichaceae bacterium, assembly GCA_964455375.1. Lineage (GTDB taxonomy): Bacteria > Zhuqueibacterota > Zhuqueibacteria > Oceanimicrobiales > Oceanimicrobiaceae > CAYVXE01. Next base: position 4,145 of record CAYVXE010000128.1, on the reverse strand, counting down.
ATGCATGGCGCTGTCGCCCGGTACCAGGGTACTGACCAGATTATCCTGCTCCACATTGATTTTCGGCAGATACGTATTCACCGTCAACGATACATTTACTTTTTTGACCGGATTATCCGGGTCTGTAGAATTCACCAACAACGAATCGATATACTCGCCGCCGCTGAGACCCGCAGCATCGATCGTAACCGTTATATCCTCAGAGCCGCCAGGTGGCGTGCTGCCCGAGGCAGGCGCTGCATCCAGCCAGCCTGTGGCCCAATTGATTGACCACTGCAACTCGGCGTCGCCAGCATTGCCGATGGCCACATGATGCGTGGCGGTATCGCCTGAATCCAACGTGCTCACCAGACTGTTCTGCGAGACCGTAATTTGCGGCCCGCTGCCTTCCCCCGGCACCGTCAGCTTCACCGGCACATTCAACACCGGCGTATCTGTGTCATTGGAGGCGATTCGCAAAGTATCCCGATACACACCGGCGCTTAAACCGGTCTGCGAAAGGGTCAGGTTTAGTGAAAACTGGCCGCCCGCTGTAACATTTCCGGACGGGGCTGACGGCGAGAGCCAAGCGCTGCTTTTCGTGATTGTCCAGCTAAGATTCGCGTTACCAATATTTTTGATCAGTAATTGTTTGTGCGATGTTTGACCTGCTGCAGGGGTGGCTGTAATGCTATCCGGAGAAACTGCGATTTGTGGTCCGGCACCGGTTACGGTAAACACGGATGGAATGATGACGTTAGCTTCGTCCGGATCGTTGGAAGTTGTAAAAAAGTCTCCGTTATACACACCTGCTGTCAAACTGACTGCGTTGGCTGTCAGCGTTACTGTGGTAGAATCGCCTGGCGCAAGTGAACCGCTGTTGTTTGTAGCACCCAACCAAGGACTCTGAAAATCCCAGTTTACGCTAAATGTCAGCGTAGCACTGCCTGTATTTTTGACTGTTAGATTTTTGCTGTCCTGCCCGCCTTCCGGCGCCGTGAATGTAAAGCTGGTTGGCGACATGACTATGTTAGGAATTTTTTGCACAGTTAAGTCGACCGGCACTTTTATCGCCGGCTGTCCTGTATCTGAGGACGTAATGGTCAGCGTATCCGAATAGATTCCCTCACCCAAGGCAGTTGCGTCCAGAGTGAGGATGACCGCATCGGTGCTACCTGGAGCGATATTTTGTGTTTCAGGATTGACAGAGAGCCAGGTTGCTGTTTTCGAAATGGTCCAGTTCGTACTGGCAGTACCAGTATTTGAAATTGACAATGTGGCGTTGGTACTTTTCCCGATTTCAACTGTGGATGAAAAAGACTCTGGCGTGACTGCCAGCACACCGGTGGGTGGTTGCGCCATTATACAGTTTGAGAATTCGGATGTGCTGTTGTCGGGTGCAGATGCCGTGGCTGAAATATATTTTCCATTCGCTGTCTGGTTGTTGAGCTGTACGGAAAAAGTGGCATTGCCGCTCGAGTCTGTGTTTACAGCTATGGCGTTGAGATATGCTTTGCCTTCGCCGTACCCTGAGGGATCGCAGGTGTCGCTTTCGAAGAACTCAATCCTGAATGTAGTATTCGGTGTGCTGTTCAACGAACCGGAGACAAACAGGTTGCCGCTGAGGGCTGTTTCAAGAACCGGATAATTCTGCCGGCCGTTGGGTCCGGTATCACCATCGCCGTCGTCGTTCTGAGTCCAGCCGTCAAAGCCCAAATCAATACCAATATCTCCGTTTTTGAATATGGAGTTTGACCAGATTTTGACGCCGCTGCCGGCGTTACTCATCAATGCAACACCGCTCTGAGCATTATAGGCAATGGTATTGCCTTCACCTGCGTTGGCGCCGCCGATGCTCATCTCTTCCCCAACGCCAAACACGAACACACCCGTGGCATGATTGCCCAGATCGGGACTGCCGTTTGCATTGGTGCCGATAAAATTGCCAAAAAAGAAATTGCGGGATGAGTTTTCGATCCAAATGCCGGCGTCGTTGTTGTCACAGATGATATTCCCATAGCCGGGTTGCCCGATAAAATTACCTTCGGCGCCTTCGCGAATTTTTACACCGGCGAGCCCATTGCCAAGCGGATTATTGCCGGTCACATCCACACCGATGTAATTGTTGAGCACCACATTTCCGCTTGAACCGCTGTCATGAATCCCGACGCCGTTAGCGTTATTGCCTGAAATGAGATTGCGCGCTCGGCTGCTGGTGCCGCCAATGGTATTATTCTGTGCGTCTGCCTCCATGCCGACGCCGGCGCCCCAGGTGTTTAAGGCTACCGTACCGGTGATGTCTGTTCCGATATAATTTCC
>CAYVXE010000128.1:0-1747 GCA_964455375.1 uncultured Calditrichaceae bacterium | reverse complement strand
ACGGAATCCGACCAGGATGGAATCCGGGCATTGGCCTCCTGGATGGCTGCCCGAAAACTGCAATTGCCGGCGCTGGTTTCACAAATGCCATCGCCAATATTGATATCCTCCAGGTCGCCTTTCCCGGTCACTTCCCAGCCGTCTACCAGCAGTTTGTTAAATCGAATGGGGATTCGTACCAGATCGCGATCGTACACCGATGTTGGATGAATCCGGGTGAAATACAAATAAGCATCCTGTCCAATCTGTTCGAAATTGCGGGTGGTGTCCGCATGGTCAATGATGGAAGGATAAGCCAATACATCCACACCCGTTGTGCGGTTCGGGTTGATGAGCAAATTTCCGGTCATGATCCGTTTGCGCGTCACCCAGTTTATGAGATCGTCGGAAATGGAATAATAAAACCCCCAGACGCCGTTTTTTTGTGCGCCGCCAACCAAAAGCCATTTATTAAAATAGGTGCTCCAACTCAGGCTTCCCTGCATTTTTTCGATGTTACCATTACCTATGGGCTGGACGACATGGTCGGCCGGATCAAAACCACTTTGAGTATAGGGATTAATAAATTGTACATTATAACCGGTACCGTCCCAACCGCGCCAACTCAGGGGATCGCTCAAATCCTGCGTCCGCATGGGCGTCACCCCTGACTGCTGCAGGCCAAACGCTTCCACTTGAACGATCACATAGTAATAGCCGTCTTGTTGATTGTAAACAATATTGGTGCCGCCAAACACGCCAAACGGGCCTTGGTCTGCTGCATACTGATATGGTGTTGCGGCTATCAGGTGGCTGGGTGCGGTCGCATGTGTGTAGGTGCGGCCGGTATCCGTTGAGGTAGCCAATGTCAACGCGTTATACCAGCAGCGTAATGCATCGCCACTGTTGCATTGAACCTGGCCGGGGTGATCGAGTCCATGGTATTCATTGTGGATGATAGCAAAGATGTTTGCGCCATCCGTTGTGTAGGTGCTGACGATCCACTCAGAATCATTGTATTTGGACGGGTCGCTATCGAGATCGGAGCTCAAAACAGGTCCGTTTGCACAGTCCCGAACCAACGAGTTGAAGTCGGTACCGATCATCCTGTAATTAATGTAATGTGTGGCCAGCAGTTGAATTTTGCCGTCCGCGTCCCGGAAAGCGCGTGCCGGTGCATCCGGAATGTCAATTTGCTCACAACTGTCGGCAGACCAGTTGAAAACGATTTCTTCCGGACCGAGAAAATTCACACTATCGGGATATTCCAATTGAGAAAAAAGCGGTGAGTTACTCGCAGACACTAAAAATAAAAGCGCTTGAAATACAACAATTCGTCTCGTCAGGTTCATAAAATCCTCCTCGATTCTTTTTGATTCTTTGTCACAAATTGGGAAGTCAAAGTGGCCTATACAGAAATCTATCGGTATTATGGCTACTTTTAAAAAAATGTAACGAAATTTTAAAAGATGATTATGAACCAGGATTGCGAAAAAATCAATTATGATTTAATTCTCACAGGAATTGTCCTTCCCGTTTACCCATATCGGTGTTCTTAAATCGAATTTTGAATATAGAGCGTCCGCTTGGGCCGTAGCAGAGGAACCCCCAAACCGCAGAAAGGAGGTTAACAATAGGTTACTTGCACCGTGTCCTGACTTGCTTATTGTCTTGAAGTTTAGAGGGCTATCCCCAAAGTCAAAAAATGTTGTTATTTCGAATCAGGCGGAAGCCTGAGGAGAAATCTGACCCGGAGACAGAGCGTGAC
>CAYVXE010000127.1:9146-11631 GCA_964455375.1 uncultured Calditrichaceae bacterium | reverse complement strand
TGTTAACCTTATTGGCGGTAAGTAATTAAAATATCGAAATATAACGAAGTTTGTCGAAACAGTCAATCAAATTTTCCCTGATGTTCAGCCATTAGCCGCAACGCACCGGCAAAACCAAACTGCGCCCAGAGGAGGGTGTCCATCTGTAAAGATAAAAATAACGCTGAAAACAGGAACCCGTAAAACCCTATTTTTAAGGCTTCCGTTAGACGAGCCAGATATGTTTTTCCATAGAGGGTGAACAGTAATCGGCTTTGTTCATAATAACGAATGGTGATCCAAATCAGGCCAAGGAATGCCAATATTCCGAAAATGCCGGTTTCTGCGGCTGTTTCAATGTACATATTATGGGCAACCTGATGATGCGGAACAAATCTGTTCGATTCCTGTATATAATTTCCAAGGCCAATCCCGAAAATGGGATGTGAAAGAAAATAATTTAAAGCATTTACGGCTAATTTATAACGCCAGTTCGCTGAGCTTTCATTGCGTAAATTTGAAATGAAACTGAATCGCTCCCAAAAATCGGGAGGAAGAAGGATTATGATCGCAAAAATAGCTATAATGCCGGTCCACAAAACAAACCGTTCGTGCCGTTTTTTAAACATAAAAATGATCATCATAAAACCTAAGCTAACCAATCCACCTCGTGAAAATGTAATTGCGATTGACGCGGTGAGCAAGCCAAATAATCCTATATATGTTAATTTGCTGAAGAATTTTCCTTCTTCAAAGAAAAACAAAAATGGAATTGGCATGAAAATAAGAATTGACGATGCATATAAATTGGGATCATAAGTAAGGCCCTGAATTCGATCAATGGTTTTCCCTGATATGTCTACAGCTTGTAACTCTTTAACTGCAAACAGCAGGTTGTATAGTCCATACCCGAATGAAATAACCAATAGCACAAAAATGGCCGCCAATGATAGCTTAAGCTGTTTTTCTGTTTTTAATGTATTGACAATGAGCAGGTACAAAATGATGACTTTCACATAACCGATTAGTTTTAAAAAGCTTACCTCCCGGTTAAATGAAAATGGGATCGACATGAGCAGGGTTGCAAATAGCAGAGCAATAAAAATGCCTTGCTGCTTACCGTATTGAAACGTCAGATCACATTTTCTGGTGCGGTCAAAAATCCAGGCCAGACTGGCAAAAGCAGCCACCGCCATGTAGCCACCTGGTAGTTCAAAACCCGCGGCTGCACCGGAAAAAATCATCAAAAAAACGAGGAGCAAACCATAAAACGGGTCAGAAAAAACCATCCAAATCAATCCTGCGGCGAACAAAACAATAGGAATGACTTTTATGCCGAAGCTTGATACCAAGGTTAAAAGAAGAACACAAAAAATTCCGCCAAGAAGACTCATAAGTAGAGTCGTTTTTGCCCGTACCGGAGTGTCGCTTTGCGGTAGTGTCCAGGTTTGGTTACTCATAACAAGGTAATATCTTTCGGGAAAAAATTTCTAAAAATCTGATCCTGTTTCTTGCCAAAACCATATTCCTGAAAGTGAAAGGTGGCCATATCAAGCAAAAATAAATGGAAAAGCGTTGCAAGGTCTTCCTCGGGCAGGTTTATTTTGCTATTCATGTGGCGGATTGCTTGTTTGATTGAATGATGTACCGGCGCCTCTGCCGTTAAGCAGGTAGCCAGTCCCTGTTCAGGGTATTTGCCCCAGTGTGCAAAGGGGCTGTACAGGGTTGCGGTGGTGATAAAGAAGAACAAGTCCCAGAAAGGTAGCCCAGCATCCCGGGTTTGTTCCCAGTCGATTAATCCGAGCCGGTCGTTGGAGGTCTGTAAAATGTTACCGATCCAGAAGTCACCATGCAGCCAAACTGCCGGTAGTTTTTGTTGTTTTTTGAAGAGAGACGATGTGACGATGCGATTGAACGTCTCTTTTTCATGAGTAGTCGGTGTATAAGCAGAGCAGAAATGTTTCCAGCTTTTTTGAGCAAAGTCGGTCAAATGAATGTCTTTGTTTTTTACAGAAAGATTCTTTTTTAGTTCGATGAGAATACCGGTAATTTTTTCAAGCTCTTTGCTAAATGCAGCTTGCCATGCCTTTTCGTGTAATCGTCCCCATTTCGCTTCAAGAGATTCACCGGGAACAACGGTTTCTATCAGCGCTTTGTCATTGCCGAAATAGTCAAAAAGGATTGGTTGCGGAAGATTGATTTTACCGAGATTATTCTTGAAAGCAGAAAAAGCATGCGTCAAAGCGTTACACTCTGTTTCAAGAAAATGTGCCCCGTATTCAGATCGTGCGATCTTTACGATTAAAAGCGGCAGAGGATTATTTGCAGCAAATACCAGCGCTGTTTTGTTTTTGATCGCTTTTTCACCACTGAGCAAGAAGTGCAGCTTTTTAGGTACGGGTTTACCCGGACGTATTTCAGACCAGTGGTGGAGAAGATGTTTTTCAATTAAAGGAAGCATAGAAATTCATAAAAATAGAATATGGCCACAGAGAACACAGAGATA
>CAYVXE010000127.1:0-9046 GCA_964455375.1 uncultured Calditrichaceae bacterium | reverse complement strand
AAGGAAGCATAGAAATTCATAAAAATAGAATATGGCCACAGAGAACACAGAGATAATTATTTATTAGATTGTTGCAAAGCCGTATTTTGAGCGTATAAAATACTTTTGTAGTTTTGAGATCATTGTTTTGATTCAATGCTCTGTGACCTCTGTGACCTCTGTGGCTTAATTATTAGTTTCATTAAAATCAGCATATAAAATCATAAAAGAAAAGAGCCACAGAGAACACAGAGATAGTCTCTGCTGCTGATTAATTAGATAGTTTCGACTCATATTTTAAGCGTACAAAACTTTTTTTTGTTTTGAATCATTATTTTTTATTTAAAGCTCTGTGACCTCTGTGGCTTCATTATAAGATTTATTACCATTTAAAAATCACGATTTCTAAAGAGAGATTCTTTTGATGCCATCAACCAGTTTTTTTTCTCCAAAATTAATAAGCAGAGCGGTTCTCAAGGCCGTTGCTTTTAAATAGGAGAGTGTTTGAGCGAGAGCGACTTCCGGCAATTTAGAAATCGATTTTAGCTCAACTATCACTTTTTCTTCGACTAACAGGTCTAAACGTTGACCTTTGACAACTTTGTTTTTGTAAATTACATCTATTTCCAGTTGCCGTCTAAAAGATATATTCCGAAGAGTCAATTCATGACAAAGCGCTTCTTCATAGATGGCTTCCAATAAACCCGGTCCCAATACTCGGTGCACCTCTATTGCTGCGCCGATAATTGATTCAGTTATTTGTTCATTCAAGAGTTTCCTCCAAAGAAATCCAAGCCACAGAGAACACAGAGTATAAAAAGATAATTGTTCATTAGGTTGTTACAAGCCAGTATTTTGAGTGTATGAAGTACTTTGCTCTTTTGAAAGTGTTTTCATTCAAGACTCTGTGACCTCTGTGGCTTCATTTAGTGCCAATTATTTTCGGGCATAGATACAAAAATCTCCCATAAAAAAGCGTTGCGGTAACCCCGGTAGCTTCATGTTTACAAATTTTTTCAGCATTCTCCCTGTTCTTGTCCTGGGGTGAAATAACCGGTCAAACAAGAAGCGAAACGCGTCTTTGTCGTCTGCTGGAATCAGCCACCTCGGATGACTGTAACTCGGAATTACAAAGTAAATGTCCGGTGTTTGAAAGCCGCATTCACGTAATAGTTTATGGTAGCCTCTGGCTGTGTAAGTGTAGGTGCGGTATCCAGGAACAATATTATTATCCAGAAAAAACGCTTTGTTTTTTGTGGAAAAGCGCATCACTAGGTTTGCCAGAAACCGCGGGATAAGACTGGTGAAGCGAATGCCACTGTGGTCACGCGTACCGAGAATTTGTTTGTAGCCGAAGCGGTTTTCAATGCCGACGTAAAGTGTGCCGCCTGGTTTGAGCAAGCGAGCGAGATTCTTTAGGAAAAACATCTGTGCTTCCCGCGGCTTGCGCCCTAAATCATACAATCCCACCCATTCCAAAACACCGTTGCACACAATGCAGTCGAAACTGTTTTCGGGGAACGGAATGTTTAGAAAGTCTCCCTGAATGATTTGAACGTTCTTTAAGTTGTCTTGACTGAAACGTGTCTGCATAAAGTCCACCCGCAGCGGAATTTTTTCCAGCGCTACGACCGTGCCACAAATTTTTGCCAGTTCGCTGGTCAGCAGCCCCCAGCCGGCTCCCAGGTCCAGAGCGGTTTTGGATTTATCCAGCGTAATGGGAAAGCGCCAGTCGGCTCGCGTGCTGTCCGTAACGTAATCATAAATTCTCGGATTGACGGGTTTTAACAGGGTATTTATGGCATTGAGCCAGTTGCTGTTTTTTGCCTCTTTTACAATATTTTGCATAAATTCTTTTGAAACTTCACCCCAATAAATATCCTCTTCCGAAAATTGGGGAACGTCGTCTTTAACCTGCCAGTCTTTTCCACAGTCATGGCATGTGAGAGTCTTTTCAGAATGCTGCAATGTGCTTTTGCATTGGGGACATACCAGCGGTATGTGATTTTGATTTAATCGTTGCATCGTCGTTAATTTTTCTCTTTTGCAAATTCTTTTGTCAGTGATGTCAGGTTAAACTGCAAAGGCAGGTCCATATGTCTTAAACTCCCGGAAATGAGATGAATTCCTGCATAGACCGCCATTGAAATAATTGTCAAAACAACGGGTGTAATCGTTTGAAAAAATTGAAAAAGGATCACCATAAGCGTCCCGGCAAATAGTGAATGAATAACCGGACGGGTCAGGCGAATTTGATAAAAATATTTGCGCACATAGTGGTGAAAAATAAAAAAGAGCCCAACACCGGTGACTATGGTGGCAATCGCCGCGCCCTGAATGCCGAGTTTTGGAATCAACAGCAGATTAAACACAATGTTGCTGGCAATCGCCATTGCAGCAATGACCGGCCGAATGTTTTGCCGATCAATGGATGTCAGAATGATGCCTAAAAACTGATTCAAATAGTTGAATGGAATGATTACCGCCACCAGACGGAGCACAACGGCGGCACTCTGGTATTCCTGGCCGAAGATGAGTTTTATAATCGCATCGGCCTGGAAGAAACAGACCACGGCGATGGGAATGCTGAAGATGACGAGAAGTTCAAATGACATTCTGATGGTTGATTTCAGTTGTTGCCGGTTGGATTTAAATTGTCGGGACATAACCGGATAAATCGCTTTTCTGAAAATTTCTGCTCCCACCACAAAAGCTGTAAATAAGGTTGTAGCCGCTCCGTACAGACCGACGCTTTTAGAATCTTCAAATATCTCCAGCATAAAAATGTCGATGCGGAAGGCGATCATACCAAGCATAAGGTTGAGCGCAAACGGCACTGACTGAACAATGAGTCGTTTTGCTTTCTGCAGCGAAAAGGCTAAACGATCTCTGGAAATATTCTTTCTGTATTTATAGACGGAATAGACCGCACTGGTCAGTCTTGCCGAAGAATATGCAGCGAACACCCCGGCCAGGCCCAGCCCGGAACTGAGAGCCACGAAGCCAAGTCCGAGGATGAGACTGCGCTCTATAAACACGGCCACAGATTCGTATTGGGTTTTATCAAACGCCAGAAAAATTGCAAAGAACAGTTTATTGATAGAGTCGAGAAAGAGTGAGAAACCCGCGAGCAAGAACGCCAGAAAGAGAACCTGACTCACATGAAACAAAATGCAACTCATAACGATGATTCCGGCTCCTGCGATGCCAAATATGGTTTTCGTCAGCAACGCGTTGGCCAGAAATTCCTGCACCTCCGATTTGTTCCGCGTGACTTCCCGAACCGCGTAAAAATTTATTCCGAAATCGACTAAAATGAACAGAATGAGTGTGGATGCGTTAATAAACGAAAAGTTACCGAAATCTTCCACACCAAGGTATTTTGCACATAAAATAAAAAAGAAAAATGTACCTAACCTGGAGATAACATTGGAAAATAAAAGTATTAAAAAATTTTTAATGAATACAAATGCGGGCCGAATATTTCTTTCCTCCTACCGGACTTTCTTTTTGTGGAACGGATGTCTCAGGTCGTTGCGGAATGCCTCATAAGATGACCGGAACTGTTGATATTGTTCCGGCGTCTTTTCCTGCACGCGGTTCATGTAACCGTTCACACTGATGACAAAACCGCTGAAAAACAGACTCAGGAATGCCGCTGCTAAAACAATGAGCGAGCGTTTGGGTTTACTTTTGCGATCCGGCCAGGGGGCCTTATCTAAAACTTCCACGGTCGGAGTGTCACGCATCTCCTGAATTTTTGTCTGCTCAAATTGTTTCGTCAACAATTCAACAATTGCTTTTTGGATTTCCAAATCTTTAAATAAAAAAACATATTTTAACCCGAGATCAGGGATTTCTGAAAAAGGCAGCAGAATACTATTATCCGATGCGCCGGCACCGGTTTCAATACGGTTTAACTGGTCGCGTAAAGCGTTTAGTTTATTTTGTACAAGAATGACTTTTTCGTGCGTCTTAGAATACTGTTTTTTCAAAACGTCATATTCCACTTCATCCAGAGCAATTTGCGCCTGAATACTCGCTGCTGCCTGGATGGATGCCACCGTCTGGTCTTGTAGCGAAACAACCCCGTATTTTAACTGAAAATCACGCATGGCTTTTGCGGCATTTTTCAGGTCGGTGTCTGCCTGTTGTAAACGTTTTTCAATGAATTTTCGCGTGTTTTTGGCGCTTGTGTAGCGCGCATTCCTGTTCACGCGGTCGAGTTCTTCTACAAATGCATTGCTCATATTTTGGGAGAGCTCACGCGATTTTGTGGTGACGGAAACGGTGATAAGACCTTCATCCGTAACATCGATCTTTACCTGACCGTCTAACTGACTCAATGCATCCACCATATATTCTTTTTCCCAGAGCTGCATCAAGTGGAATTTCTTAATGATATTTTCTCTGACATTCCGGCTACGTAAAATCCCGATATGAACGTCGTTGATGGTGTTGCCGATTCCCAGTGCACCGGAAAGATTAAACGGCAGGTCGCCGGCCAGGGACAGAAGCCCAAGCGCACCACTCGGTTCTGTGTTCGTCGGCATGAGGACGGTTGTGGATGTGTACCAGTGTGGCAATACCAGAGCCAGTGTAAGCCCGAGAAGCGAAAAAATAATAAAATTCCTGATTATCAGTTTTCGATTGTTGAAGAGAGTCGTTAAAAAACCGATGAAGGTTACCGTTTGCGTTTCTTCCTGTAATTCCATGTGTTCCATAGTTAGAAATTGAGTTATATGTATTTATTGCATTTCGCTATCTACTTTTGATGACGCCGATGGCATTCAGCGCCAATAATATGGTGGTTATCTGCCCTGTAATCAGTGCGATTTCCCGAACGCCAAATGTATTTTTTTCCGGTACGAGAATCGTGTCACCCGGTTTAATGAGCTGACCTTTGTATTTAACGGGCTCTTTTGCCCCCTGGCGTAAGAGCTTGAATTTGGTCAGTTTGGTTGCTTTTTCAGTGCTTCCTGCAAGACCCACATAATCTGCTACCCGAAAATTCGGGTAAAATAAATAAGCACCCGGTTTTAAAACAGCACCTACCACATAAACTTTTTCATCCCGTTGTGGCAGTAAAATAATATCTCCATCCTGTAAAAGTAACTCTGAATGGCCATTTCCTGTTTCAGAGAGGTATGGAAAGATGGGAATGGTCTCATATTCTCCGGACTCATTTGATGTTCGTTTGAGTATCGCATTTTCAAGGTCTGCTTTGCGGTTCATGGCATTTATCCGTACCAGAAATTGTTCGATGGTTTCTTTTTCTGCAAGCTGATAAATGCCTGGTCTGTCGAGAACTCCTTCGATGGTTACGGTTGCGTGTTGAAAATTGATAAACGGCACGTAAATGACATCGCCGTTTTGGAGGTGGAGGTTGGCTTTCAAATCTCCAAATTTGCTGTATCGGTAGAGGTCGGTTTTATCCGACGTGCCGTCCAAATGGCGGATCTCGATTTCACTCTGTGCCCCCCAATCGGTCAAGCCACCGGCTCTGGCAATGAGGTCGGATGCCCGGTCAACAGCCAGGGCATCGTAAGCACCGGGTTTCATGACCTGGCCGGTTACATGAACCCGAAAATAACGTAACGCCACGAGATTAACGGTTATTGGAGAACCGATATATTTTTTTGCGGCCTTTTTTTTGATAAGGGCGCGCACGTCTGCTAATGACTTTTTATTGACGGCGATGGTGCCGATTGTGGGGATTGTTAGTTTGCCTTCGGGATTTACGGGAATCGTTAAGCTCGATTCTGTACCCGTCCAGATGCCGATTTGAAAGGTGTCGCCGGGTCCAACGAGATACGTTTCCGGGTCAATCGCCTTTTCCAGTGATTGAATCGCAACATTGGGTGATGTAAACGAACTCAGATCCGGGGTCGTCTCCTGGCCAGGAGATGGCGCAGAGGTTCTAAAAGTTTGTTTTTGCCTGGAAGGAGTTTGTCGATCAAACCCCTGAGCAGAGAGCGTTTGAAAGTTACAGGAAAGTAAAATCAAACCAACATAAAAAAAAACCTTTTTTTGCAATGACTTATCCCAATCTTTTAAGTAGTGATTGACCGAAAACCCAATTTGACGATAATATGGAACTGTCCCAAAAGCGCCCTCCTTCACCTTGAGCGGAGTCGAAAGGTGACATAAGTGTTGTAAAATCAAAATGCTCCGACTTCGCTCAGCACGAAGAACATGAGTCCATCAAGGACCCTTGGGGCAATCCCTGATCAGTTTTCGTTCAATCACTCAGTAATTATTTGCAGCTTCCGAGACGTATAATTTTTGGATCTTTCTTGAACTTTCTGGTTGCATTTCTGGTGTCAACGATTAATTTTGCATGTTTGACAATGTTGGCAATATCATAGGCCCTGTGGTTTGTTGTGATGATCACGCAGTCGGCATTTTTGATGAGCGTGTCACTTAATTCCTGTGAATTCAAAACTTTGCCGTCGAGTTTTACAGATTCGACGTAAGGGTCACTGTAGGATAGATTTTGTGCACCTCGATGCAACAGAAGTTCCATGATTTTCAGCGCCGGTGAATTGCGAATGTCATCCACATCCCGTTTAAAGGAAACACCCAGGAACAGTAATTTCGCTGATTTTAACGGCGCGCCGTTTAAACTTAAAGAACGGATAATCAGATCCATCACATAAAACGGCATACTTTCGTTTGTACGCCCCGCTAATTCGATGAAATCGCTGTGAAAATCATACTCCTTGGCTTTCCATGAAAGGTAATATGGGTCCACCAAAATGCAATGCCCACCGATTCCCGGTCCGGGATAAAACGGCATGAAACCAAATGGTTTTGTGGCTGCAGCATTGACCACTTCCCAAATATCGATATTGCCCATGCGGTCACAGAGTTGCGCCAGTTCATTAACCAATGCGATGTTCACGCTACGAAAAATATTTTCCAGCAGCTTGGCCATTTCAGCGGCTTTCGGAGAAGACACTGTAACCACTTCGTTGATAACCTGCTTGTTGGTGAGCGTGGCCAGTTGCGTGCATTTTTCTGTGACGCCACCAACAATGATGGGCGTGGTGGCTGTGGTAAAGTCTTTCCGGCCGGGGTCGATTCGTTCCGGAGAAAAAGCCAGATAAAAATCTCTGCCCACCTTCAAGCCGGACGCTTCGAGTATAGGCTGAACAACTTTTTCGGTGGTTTCCGGAAAGGTGGTGCTTTTAAGAATGATTAACTGATCTTTTCTCAGATGCTCGGCGATACTTGCAGTCGCCTGTTCGATGTACGAAATGTCGGGTTCTTTGTTCGCCGTGAACGGTGTGGGAACGCAGATGTAAATGACATCCAGTTCTCCGATGCGTCCGGCCCTGGTTGTGGCTTCGAGCCTGCCTTCTTTTACCAGCGCTGATAATTTCTCACTGTCCACATCTTCGATGTAATTATTTCCACTGTTGATTTTCTCAATTTTGGTGCGGTCAACATCAATGCCGAGCGTGTAGAATCCTTTCCCAGCGAATTCTACCGCTAACGGTAGACCCACATATCCGAGTCCAATAATGCCGATTTTTGCAGATTTGTCTTTAAATTTTTGTTCAAATGTCGCTGTGCTCATAATTCACCTTTCCTCGTACTGTTGTTTGTAATACGCTAAATATTCACCGCTCTTTATCTTTTTCCACCAGCTCCGGTTTTCAATGTACCATTGTATGGTTTCGTCCATGGCCTGTTCGAGATTATGTTGCGGTGTCCAGCCTAAACGCTGCAGCTTTGATGAATCGATGGAGTAGCGCCGGTCGTGCCCGAGACGGTCTTGTACAAAGGTCATCAGACTTTTTGGTTTTTCCAGCTTTTTGAGAATGTACTCGGTGATTTCAAGGTTGGTTTTTTCATTTCCCGCCCCGATGTTATAAACTTCGCCTACGGTGCCTTTCCGGAAGACAAAATCGATGGCTTCGCAATGGTCTTCCACATAGATCCAATCGCGCACATTTTTACCGTCGCCGTAAATGGGTAGCGGTTTGTCTTCCAGAGCATTGGTGACAAAGAGAGGAATCAACTTTTCAGGGTAGTGAAACGGGCCGAAATTATTTGAGCAGCGGGTAATTAACACCGGCACACCGTAGGTAACATAGTAGGAATATGCCAACCGGTCTGCGCCCACTTTCGAAGCAGAATAAGGACTTGACGGCATCAAAGGGTCGGTCTCCTTAAAGGATGCTCCTTCGGTACTGCCATAAACTTCGTCGGTGCTTATTTGAATAAACCGGTCAATATGATTATTCCTGGCTGCTTCAAGCAGAACAAACGCACCGAAGATGTCGGTTTTGATAAAATCATCCGGCGCACCAATGGAACGGTCAACGTGACTTTCCGCCGCGAAATTGACGATGACGTCTACGTTCTGAATGAGATCATTGACGAGGGTTTCGTCGCCAATATCACCTTTAACGAAATCATAGCGCGGGTCGTTTTCGACGTCTTGCAGATTTTCCAGATTTCCAGCGTAGGTCAATTTGTCGAGGTTAATCATTTGCACATCCTTGTGTTTCTTTAGCATATACCGGATGTAATTGCTTCCGATAAAGCCGGCCCCTCCTGTGACCAAAAATGTTTTCATAAACGGAACTCCTTCGACAGATAGGCTAAATGGTTAATTTTACTCGTTTAATTAATAGCCTGAACAAGTGATAAAAGTAAAAAAATGAAATATAAAAAGCAATAATTTTGTGAATGATTGCGCTTGTTTAATAATTGTCGAAACATCCTTAAATAAAAAAAGCTCTCAGAAGAGAGCTTGTGCTTTGAAATGAATAAATTTAACGTCGTGCGTCGTCAGGGAATCGAACCCCGAACCTTGGGCTTAAGAGGCCCCTGCTCTGCCAATTGAGCTAACGACGCGGGTAACAATCTCGAAAATGAAAACCTCCAAATCCCATACGTAACCTTAATCGCTGATGTCCTGCTTTTAGAATTTGGGGATTATTTGTCATTTATGACTTGAGAATTGAGGTTTTTGTGAATTGTGAGGGTAGAAGGATTCGAACCTTCGGCCAACGGCTTAAAAGGCCGCTGCTCTACCAACTGAGCTATACCCTCA
>CAYVXE010000126.1:7723-11800 GCA_964455375.1 uncultured Calditrichaceae bacterium | reverse complement strand
ACGCCTACAGGCAGCATATCGAACATCAGTGTCGGAAATACAAGATCTGCTTTCGGTAAATCCGGGTAAAGTACTCTTGCCATCGTACCAGGCAAAACCATGATAAATAGTGGCAGCATTTTCAAGAATCCGGCGAATAGAGCGCCCCATCTGCCGTGATTCTCATCTTTCGCACTTAAGACACGTTGCACCATAAATTGGTTCGTGCACCAGAAATAGAAACCCAATAACGGCACCCCGGTCAATAATCCCAGCCAGGGAACGCCGGGATCATCCAATGGTCGAACAAGGCTTAACATTTCGGGCGGCGTAACTTCCGTGACTGCACTCCAGCTTCCTATCTTCACAAATGCGACAATGGTAATAATCAGCGATCCGATTAATAATAAAATGGCCTGTATCATGTCTGTGTAGATTACCGCAGCCAATCCACCTGCAATTGTGTAGATGCCGGCGACAAAAGCCATAACAGCAATCGTCTGCCACATTGGGATTGAGGGCAAAACCAATTTCATCAATAGCCCTCCGGCATAAAGGCTTCCGGCGGTATCGACCACAATATTGAGAAAAAGTGTTAAGGCGGAAAAATAAGTTCTGATCTTGCCATCGTATCTCTTCTCTAGAAACTCTGGAATGGTAAATATTTTTGACCGCAAATAAAATGGTAGAACAAATATTGAAAAAAAGACGAGGATTATCGCTGCCATCCATTCATAGTTGAAAACAGATATGCCCGTGCTATAGGCGTCTCCGGCTAATCCAACCAGGGTTGTACTCGATATATTGGAAGCAAATAAAGAAAACCCAATGAGCGGCCATGTCATGGATCTGCCAGCAAGAAAATAGTCTTCCGCCGTTTCGTGTTTTTTGGCAAAGTGAAAGCCTAAATAGACAACAAAGACCGCATACAATGCAACCACAGTCAGGTCAATGGGGTGCAAACTGAATTCTGTCATGTGATCATTCCGAATGGTGAACGCAGATTACTGTAAATAAAAACGCCACGCACCGCAAAAGTGCGTGGCGAAAAAATTCATGATGTACGGCTTTAGCCCACTAATTCAGGCTATAGCCCACGGTGAGAGCGATCGAACGACCGGGCAGCGGCCTTCCGCGCACGTAGTTGACCTGATTGTCTACAATGCTACCTTCTTCAGCTTCGGTAATACCGATCGTATCCAGCAGGTTGTTTGCGTTAACCGATGCAGCCAGTTTGCTTGTGATCTGATACCTTGCAAAGCCATTGACGATCACATAGGCCGGCATGCGCAGTTGATTGCTGTCTTGCGTGTATGCCCGGGTCTGGCCGATGAGACTTAACCCAACTGAGTGCTGGCCAATAGCATACGTTGGAATAAGATTGAACATAAGGGCAGGTTGACGCCGCGGTATATTACCGTCATCGGCACCCGATGTGATCTCGGCTTTTGTGAGGGTCAGTCCGCCACGTACATCCAACGCACCGAGATTGAGTGCGCCTTCTACCTCAACGCCAAACGCATTAAAATCATTCTTAATGATTTTTTGTGTGGTCGCCTCAAATCCACCTTCTTCGGTGGTATTGGCCAGAAATCCAGTGACAAATAGACCACCTTTGTTGAACAAGTGTTTGTAGCCTAATTCACCTTGACGGATGATGTCTTTTGCATTCAGCTTCACACCACCGGTATAAGGTAATCCAGCAAACAACAGGCGATCTGCTTTTCCGGCGCCGCCCCGGCTGTAACGGGCAAAGACTGCCTGATTCTCATTGAGCTGATAGTTACCACCGACTGAATAAGACGTATAGTCATAGTTGTAATCAACCGGTGTCGTATTTGCGTTATCTATGGCAGAAACACTTTCTTCGTTCGGAGAAATGACGCCATCGTTATTCACGTCGAATGTTGTCTGTACCGGGCCTGCGAATTGTCCTGTGACACGTCCGTTATCAACGCGAATGCTTGCATCAAAGTCCAATGCTTCGTTGACTTCAAGTGTTGCACTGAAGTAAGGAGACCTGGTCAAATAGCTTGTATCGTAGTTTCGCTGACAGCAATTGCCCCAGAAGGGTACACCATAGGCATAAAGCCCGTTTTGACTCAACTTTGTCCCATCGGCAGCAAAGACGTCCACCGTCTTCGCTTTATCGCCGGCCACGTCCGTCAAGTAAGAATTCCAGAGCCAGGACATGGAAATGGATTGGTTCGAGACATAGAATCCAGCGCTCAGGTTTGCTGGTCCGAGCTCTCTCGATACTTTGAAATCATTCACCAGAAAATTGAAGTTATTCAACTCCGTATCAAACATGTGGATTCTAAGAACGAGTCCGTTTCCTGCATGTCCACTTCCAAATGGACTGCCATCTGAATACTTAAGAGAAGCTCCCGCGCCACCGATTGATTCAGCCACTTCTTGTGCCGTGCCAATCTGGGCCGGAAAAGGAGCCTCGAAGCGTCCAGAATTGAATGCCACTCTGCCACGGTTTTCAATATGCCAGCCGTTGGCCAGGTCGCGTTCAAATTCAAGTCCAACAGCGGTCGAAATGGGATGCATACCGTCAGCGACGTCAGAACGCCGGAGCTGGCCATCACCCCCAAGACCTAAATTCTGGAGCAGGTAAGGGCTCTGCATCGTACCGGAAGTTGCGTCATATCCAGCAATGGAACCCCAGTCCGGCGAACTATTGGTTCCCGTTACTTTCAGTGGCATGGGCATGTAGGCGGCGGCACGATCATTAAGATACTTGAAATAAACCCGTCCATATCCACCATTAAACACTCTGGTGAGGTTCATCTTTATCTGACCGCCAGAGTTTGCGGTGAACCCGGTTGTTCTTGGTCCGTCTCCCTGTCGGACAAAACCGCCGATATTGAAACTCATATTGTTGCCAAATGGAGACCCATAATCAAAGTCTGCGCGGGAACTCTTGTAATCCAGTCCCGTGGTCGTAGCGACGTATCCACCTGCTACAGAACCTGTCTTGCTGATAAAGTTAATGATGCCGGCTGGTGAGTTGGTTGCCGCAGTAGAAGCTGAACCGCCGCGGATGGCTTCGATTCGATCGATAGAGTAGTCTGCTCTTAGGAAAATGTCCGCTGTGGCAAAAGCTATGTCGCCAAATTGAAAAATGGGCAGGCCATCTTCCTGCAACTGCAAGTATTTCGATCCTCCTGCGGAAATGGGGACACCTCTTACAGTGATATTGGCGTTTCCATCGCCACCTGAAGATTCTGAACGAACGCCTGGTATTGACCGGAAAATTTCCGCGGTCGTTCTGGGTGCGGACTTTTCAATATCTCTGATATTCAAAGTGGAAATGGACACACTGGATTTGATCTTTGAAGCCGGATTTACGACACCGGTGACCACAACTTCACTCAGCCCCAATACATCTAGCCCAAGAACGAAATCTGCTGTGGCAGTTGCACCTGCTGTAACCGTTACTTCCCTTTTTACTGTTTTATAACCGATAAATTTAGCAACCAGGGTATATGTCCCGGGAGGTACAGCATTAATAGTGTAATTACCGTCCGGGTCAGAAGCAGCGCCCATTATGGTGCCTTCAATAGCTATGTTGGAGCCGGCCAACCCTATGCCTTCGTTATCCTTAACGTTTCCTGTAATTTTCCCTGCCGGAAGGGGTGCTGACGCCTGCGCCGGTTCTCTTGGTGCCAAAACGACTGTCCTTGCGCCGACTCTTTTGTAAGAAACCGGGTTTTCTCCTATAACGGCCTCTAACGCTTGTTGAAAACTGGCAGATGTAGACGCCAAAGACGGTGCTGTTCTGTCTCTAACAACCATATCATCATAAACAATGTTGACGTTATAGTCGTTTTCTAGTTTGGTGAGAGCTTCCTCAAGTGATATGAACTTTTTTGTGGGTTGGTTTAAGATTTGTTTGTCTATTGCTGCTGTTGAAGCCATTTGTTGCGCCTGGCTATTGACAGCAAACAAACAAATAATGGAAATGAGCAAAACATATTTGATAGTTCGCATAAGTCCTCCATCCATATTGTTAAGTTAATTGTAATCCGTCTCCGGTTAAAACAAATGTAAGCTATGAAATAAACAAAATAAAAATAAATGGTTGAAATC
>CAYVXE010000126.1:0-7623 GCA_964455375.1 uncultured Calditrichaceae bacterium | reverse complement strand
TGAAATCAATATTTCATCCGCAACGTTTTGATAAGAACATTTGCACAAACTTAACCGACACTCCTGGCCCATTAAATAAACTAGTCGAGTATTATTTTTCTTATACCTCCTTTTGTGTCATATACATTTGTCTAATTAGTTTTTTTATTTTCAGACTTGCCGAAAACAATAACCTTGCCATCGCGATGAACCGGGATCCTTAATGCTGCTGCCAGCGCATCTGTAACAATTGTAAGATTTTGATTCTCAATCGAGCCTGAAAGGGTTCGCTTAAGGAGTTTGCTGTCCAAAACCTCCACATCAACCCCGTAGGTTTCTTCAAGTCGTTGAACAATATCTGCAAAAGGTGTATTAACTAATAACAACTCCTTATGCCACCAGGTCACGTAAGGAGAAATATCGACATAACGGGGGATCAGTTGTTGACTGTTTTTTACAAACTCAATTAACTCTCCCGGTTTTAAAATCGCTTTTTCAACCTCGGGCGTTGCTTCGGCCTCCGGGGATGAAGATACTTCCACCTTACCTTCTTCCAACGCGACACGTGTGCCATGACCTCTTTCATAGACAGAAAATTTTGTCCCGACGACTTTCACTTGCCCGTCTTCAGTGAGTACCAAGAATTTATCCTGCGGACCAGGGGGTTTATCGGCAACATGAAAATACGCTTCACCGTGAAGTCTTATTCTGCGACTGGTTTGTTCGTTCCAAGCGGCGGGATAGTTTAATTCTGAATTTGCATTCAGAATAATGGTGGTTCCATCCGGAAGATTTATCGTTGCCCGTTGCCCGTATTCGGTTTGAACAGACTGCATGGCTGATTCTCGCCCGCCCGTGAAATTGTCGGGCAGTAGACCAAAACGCCAAAACACGGTAACAATAACGATTCCAAGTACCAGCATAATACCAACGGTAGAAAAAGAGGAACGAGATCTTTTACGATCGGATAAAAAGTATGTGCGACTCTTTCTGGTTCCGGTCAGTCGTTCTTGCAGACGCTTCCACTCTGTTTCTAAATCCGTAGGCGGTGTTGAGCAGAATTTTGCAGACTCCCACAATTCTAATGCCTGTTTGTAAATTTGTTTGTTTCCCGGATTTTCATCAATCCATTTATCCCATTTAGAAAATTCCTTAAATGTTGCTGTTCCCAACAAAAACCGTTGAAAGGATTCATCCGTAATAAGTTTGTTTAATTGTCGATTCATATTTTTTATAGAAAGTGATTCGTATGTTTTAAAAAAAGGAGTTAATATATAAATACAGAAAGTGCTAATAAAAAGGTGAGTGATTCGCCTCTCTATATATGAAGAGACGCTTTGCAGAAAAATGTAATGGTCAATAATACTTTTTTGTTCTCTATTTGAATAATTCTGGCTAAAAATGATCCCTTTTAATCACTACGCTCTAAAGATTCTCTTAATTTTTGAAAAGCTTCTGAGACATAATTCCGGGCAACCTGCGGGCTGATACCCATAATGCGGGCAATATCTTTGTAAGGCATCTCACTATATGTTTTTAAATATAGAGCTTCTCTCATACGTTGAGGAATTTGGTCAATAGCAGACTTTAACCACTTCATTTGTGCCGACTCTTTCTCGTGAACAATCAGCATTTCTTCTGGAGAAAAAGATTCCCTTTCTGTCTGCTGCTTGATGTTTTCTATCTCAGAAATCTGCTTTTGCTGTTGCTTGATACATTTTAATACGCTTCTGCGCAAGGAAATCAACAAGTACGCTTTAACCGATTGAACCTGCGAAAGGGTCGTCTGTTTTTCCCAAATATAGATAAATAAATCCTGAATACAATCCTTAACCAATTCCTTTTGAGTGGTAAGTTTCGTACCATAATCATAAAGCAAGTCGAAATATTCTCGAAATAGTATTTCCAGAGCTTTGACGTCGCCTCTTCGTAAAGAACGCCAAAGTTCTGCGTCATCATTCATAAAAGACCTTAAGGGTTATCCCCAAGAAACGCATTTATCCCTTACTTTCACGGAATCATTTTAAGCAGGATTTCTGTATAGTAATTTTAACGTAACTAATTTAAGAATGATTTTCAACTGTTCTCATCCCAGGATTTTTGTTTGCAAATTATTTACGGGAAATATATATTCCAATATAAAGGACTTTTTTCACAAATGAACAATAAAAGATCATGATGAAAAAACGAGGGTTTCTCCAGAATAAAAATAATAAGTGTCAATTTATAGGCTGTCTACATCTTCTTCCCTTACCGGGCTGCCCGGAGTGGGGCGGTACATTAAAGCCGGTCATTGAACAATGTGTACATGACGCTGATACTTATATGAGTCATGCAGCCGACGGCTTGTTAATTGAAAACACTCACGACGTACCTTATCTCAAATCAGAGGCAGAGCCGGGCACCGTTGCTGCCATGGCTGCTATCGCGACCATCGTCCGCAAGCATTATCCATCCACTCCCATAGGAATACAGGTCTTAGCTGCGGCTGATATTGCCGCTTTGGATATTGCCATAGCATGTGATTTGGATTTTATTCGTGCAGAAGGTTTTTCTTATGCTCATGTCGCGGATGAAGGAATTATTGAAGGAAATGCCGGCCGTATTTTGAGACGCCGATCACATCTCAAGGCAAACCACATCGAAATTTTTACCGATATCAAGAAAAAACATGCTGCGCATTCGATTACGGGAGACTTAAGCCTGCTGGAGTTTGCCAAAGGTGTTCTGTTTTGTAAAGCCGACGGAATTATCGTTACCGGCGATGCGACCGGTGAACCTCCGGAATTGGAATCCCTTAAGGAAGTCTCAAAACTCGATAGCCGATTGGCTGTAGGATCGGGAGTAAGCATGGAAAATATCGCTTCTTTTGCTGAGGTTGCAGACCTTCTCATTGTCGGCTCGGCGTGTAAAGTCGATGGTGACTGGCGCAATGAAGTCGATCTGCAGCGTGTAAAGGACCTCATTCAACGCTTTAAAAGCTAAACGAATCCCACGTTAAAAATGCACCCGTCAATTGCCGCATTATCAAATCTGCTATGGGATACATATATAGCTGACTCGCTCTCAGATGTTACCCAAAATTCCACGCAAGAAAAACGTATCCTGGTTATGCCAAACAACTCAACTTTTCAAAAAATCAAGAAACAGATAAAGCAGGAAAGCATTCAGCGTGAAGGTGTTGGTAGCTCTCCCACAAACGTTGCAATCGCTTTTGCGGCACTTGGCGGGAAATCTTATGCCATCGGTCCGGTTGCGGCTGAATTTCAAGAGAATAAAATTTCCGACTACCTTAACAGACACAATGTTGACCTCATTCAGTTGACTCCCAGGTCGGTTCAAAACGGTCAATGTCTGTGTTTTACACATGGACGGGAACGTCAGTTTTGTGTTCTCTTTCCGGCATTTCATTGCAATCGGATCACGATGTCACAGACGATTTGGAAATCCGTAAACTGGGTGACAGTCTCTGCTTATGAACTCATCACACCGCAATTGGCTGAATTTTTTGTCAGGGAATTAAAAAAGGCACACAAGGAGGGCGTTCACATTGCTTTCGATACCGGCGACCCTTTGTTTGTTAGAAAAAACATTGTGTCAATCAAACGCATTTTACGAACAGGTATTGAGGTGCTGCAGACAGGCGAAGAAAGTATGCACGAACTGCATCGATTATTACGGATAAAAACAGACGTAAAAGATATGACCTGGTTAACAAAATTAGCCAATATCGTTATTTTGACACGCGGGGAAAGGGGATTGACAGTTTATCACAACAAAAATAAATACGTGCCGAAAATGATGCCACGGAAGGTCATAGACACGACCGGGGCCGGAGATATTTTACTCGGTTCTTTTCTTTGGGCTATGGGAAGCGGCTATTCAATAAAAGATTCTTTAAAATTAGGTGTGCTTGCCGCGGAGGAGGTTTTAAAAATCGTCGGTGCGCATTTATCGCCCTTCAAATGGAAAACATTGTTCAAAAACTGGTCGTCCGAATTTAAAAAAAGGTTGGTGCCGTAGGGTTGTCTCCCGAAGATCCCCGACCTCAAGTGAATACCCTGGCGGGCGCCAGAATGGAAGTATTTGTTACTTGTGGCTGACACCAACCTATAATCCAGAAAAACAATAACTTGCGTACGCCCGGAAGGACTTGAACCCTCAACCCTCTGATCCGAAGTCAGATGCTCTGTCCAGTTGAGCTACGAGCGCTAATCATGTGCTGGGGTGCAGGGATTTGAACCCCGATTACACGATCCAGAGTCGCGCGTCCTGCCGTTGGACGACACCCCAAAAAATTAAGCTTTAATATAAGAATTTTTTTTTAAATATTCAACAGCTTTTCGCAATCGGTGTAAAACCTTTTCTCTGCCTAAAATTTCCATTATCTCAAACAGCCCCGGCGTGGCGGTTTTCCCGGTCAAAGCCAATCTGGTAGGATGAATCAATTTTCCGGCGCCGATTCCCAATTCCTCCGCTAATTGCCGCATACAGGTTTCGATAATGTCCCGGTCAAAATGTTGCAAACTTTGCAGCCGTGTGAGAAGCAGGGTCAAGTTTTCCTTTACTCCCGGTTTGCGCCAATGTTTGGCAACTCCCTGGTCATCGTAGGTTTCCGGTTCCCTGAAAAAATAATCTGTGACCGAACAGATTTCACGCAATCGTTTTATTCTGGGCTTGATGAGGTGACTGATTTTATTTAAATTCTCCCGATTGGACTCTACATCTTCTTCAGTCAGCGTTCTGTTATTTAATAATTCTGTAATCATCAATTCACAAAAGTCTTTCGCATCCATGTTTAGAATGTACTGACTGTTAAGCCACTCTAATTTTGTCTCATCAAAAACCGCACTCTTTTTTGAAATTCGATCTAAGGAAAAAGCTTTGATGAGTGCATCCCGGGAAAAAATTTCCCGGTCATCTCCGGCAGACCATCCTAACAGAGATAAAAAATTCAACATCGCATCGGGAAGATAGCCGGCTTTTTCATACTCCCCGATAGCCGTGGCGCCGTGGCGCTTACTCAGACGCTGCTTGTCTGACCCTAAAATGAGCGGCAGGTGAGCGAATACCGGCGGTTCCCATCCGAAGGCTTTATACAACAAAATATGTTTGGGGGTATTCGAAAGATGATCTTCGCCTCGAATGACATGGGAAATCTGCATCTCATGATCGTCCACAACCACCGCCAGATGGTAGGTTGGAAATCCGTCAGACCGCAGCAGGATGAAATCATCCAATTGGTCGTGAGAAACGCGAATATTGCCATAAATCGTATCATTAAATTCAGTCACACCTTTTTCAACAAACAATCTCACAACGTACGGTTTGCCCTGTGCTTCAAGATTGGCAATGTCATCAGCGGAGAGCTTAAGCGCTCTGCGATCGTATTTATACTCCCGCTTTTCTTTGGCAGCCAGTTGCCGGGACGCTTCCAGCTCCTCTTTGCTGGCAAAACATTTGTAGGCCTTTTTTTCTGCTAAAAGTTTGTTCACAAAGGTTCTGTAAATTGCCAGCCGTTCGGATTGAAACAGAGGCCGCGCATCCCAATGTAACCCTAACCATTTTAGACCCGCAAAAATAGCGTCAACCATTTCCTCGCCGGAGCGCGCCGCGTCGGTATCTTCGATACGCAGTAAAAATTGTCCGGCATTTTTTCTGGCAAACAGCCAGTTAAAGATAGCGGTGCGCGCCCCGCCTACATGCAGATAGCCGGTGGGGCTCGGCGCAAAACGGACTCTGACTGGTTTTGACTGCAAAAAAGATCCTTTTCTGTTTTCTTTTAAACAAAAAAATCATGCTCTTGCAAAATAGCATGATTACGCATTATGAAAGCGGAGAGGGAGGGATTCGAACCCTCGGTAGAGTTGCCCCTACGCAGGTTTAGCAAACCTGTGCCTTCAGCCGCTCGGCCACCTCTCCGAAATAGGACTGAATAATTAAATAATAGCGGAGGGCGAGGGACTCGAACCCCCAAGGGCGTAAACCCGGCGGTTTTCAAGACCGCTGCCTTACCAATTAGGACTAGCCCTCCTGATTTGTGTCAGTAAAAAGCGCAGAAAATATAGTAAATATTCCCGTGTAAGTCAACTTCTTTTTCTCTGCATCTTTACGATAATGTGGCTGCAACGTAAAACCAACGTTAGCGTGTAACGAAATTGACGGAAAAAAACTTGATTTGTGCAGGAATAATTGTTAACTCAATCACATATTAAACTAAGAAGAGGTTTATTGTGCGACAAGTAAATATGCATGAAGCCAAAACAATGTATTCAAGAAAAAATGCATTTATTGAGTAAAGATAAAGGAGTTTGACAATATGGCATTCATAGAATTTGGTAACCAATTGTAACATTTCACGCTAACATTTTGCCCTGCCTGTGGAGCGGCAGACCTGTTTGCAGCATCCCAGGCAGGTGACCCCGCTGAAAGGGTATGATTTCCAAATTTTTCGACTTAGATGAATTTTCTTGTTCTTTTTGGTAATGTGTTCTGAACTGCAGAGCAGGTGGGCAGTGAATGTTATGCCCGCAAATCTTATCGATTGCGGTTAAATATATGTTGTCTAAAGCAATTCAAAATTAAACCAGCTAAATATATGGCACCTATTGAGGAATTAAAGATGAGTGAATTAAAAATCGGTTTTTTGACTGGAGTCAATTTCGAAGGCAACTCTACATTTCGAGGAGCTATCTTAATCACCGACTCTCAAACAAAGCCCTTAGAGTTTCGAGTTACTGCCCCAATCCGGCCAACCTCATTCCAGAAAACTCTGTATGGAGAGATACTCGACGAGGAAATACTTGTCGAGCTAATAACACTCCCGCTTGTGCGCACAATTAAAGAAAAGCCAGGAGTAATATTGGTACGCGATCCACTATTCTTAGGCGCCAACTTAAAACAAGATATCAGAATTGTGAGAATTTACAAGGAAGATGAAATTAGCTTTGGCAAGAACAATGATGGTATTTCAATAAACTCACAGAGCGGTATGTATGAGCCGATTTTACTCGAAACCTCAAAAGAGATTAACGAAGAATTGCCCGGGATTAGAAAGATATTATCTGTTATCTTTACAAAGTACAATCTACTTGAGCCATTCGAAAGAGTGAAGCTGGCGTGCGAACAGGTTCATGCTCAGAAAATAGGTGAATCGCAAAAATGATAAGGCGGATTCATAAATTAGTTGCATCCTCAATTTCAGAAATAGACTATCCAAAGATTTCTAAATTCCAAGCTTGGCTAAAATTACCTCACACGGAAGAAGCTAACAACTTTTTCAACATCCGATTCCGCTTAAATAACGCACTGGTATCAGAAAACATTTCTTTGAGGATGCCAGTAGCGAGGCAGATATCATCTATAACTCACAAGCAGGAAGCTACAGGAGACAAACTTGTTTTTTCCGGCCCCGAGTTGAAACCAAAAGTTGAATCACTTTCAATTCCTCCAATATTTCCTCAAAACGGCGATTCATTCATCGGCCATCTTATCCAAGTACCGGACATTATAGATTTACACACTCTTAATAGAATAGAAATTGAGAGCTTCTTAGTTTTTGAGAATGCAGGCTTTGAATCCGTTGAAACTTTTGATATTGACATACTTGCTGTCGTACGGTTCGAGGTGTCCGCTAATTTGTTT
>CAYVXE010000125.1:0-11845 GCA_964455375.1 uncultured Calditrichaceae bacterium | reverse complement strand
CGAATCCCTCCTGTCCTCCCTTTGGCCAAAGGGAGGGACTAACTCCAACGCGCAGCGGATAAAAACAAGTTCAGGCTTTGACAACGAAAAGTTTGGCTATTGTTTTTTAACGATTTTACCTGAAACTATCTATCGCTTAGCCGGACACTCATGAGTCCTCTTATGAATACAATGAACAATCCGTCTGTATGACCGTGTTCAAGGTGTTTTATAGGTACGAAATAGAAGGTGAAAAGTCAATTTTTGTGTGCGGCGATTAAGCCTGAAAAATAGTCAGGTTGTGGACATTGCAGGATGTACCTGTTGAGGTCATCCGACAGACAGGGATTTTGTTCTGCGGACGTTAAATGGATGCTCACTCGTCTTGAACGGGGGATGTGCAACGGTGCATTTATAAGCAAACAGACGCAAAGGCTAACGAAGAAGGCTCATCTTTCGAACCTGGGAAAAACTGTCTGCTTGCAGCTTGTAGAAATAAAATCCGCTGGACACGTTGTTACCGGCATCGTCCTTGCCGTCCCAGGTGAAATTGTAGACGCCGGGTGTAAGATAAGCGTCTGCGAGTGTCCGGACTTCATTACCAAGCGTATTGAAAACTTTTAAACGGATGCTGCGTGTTTTTGTTAATTCAAACTGAATTTTTGTTTCAGGATTAAATGGGTTCGGGTAATTTTGCATCAGAGTTACCTCCCCTGGTATTTGATTGTTAACGATTGATACCGATGTGACGATGGTGTTTTCACCCTGATAAACACCACTGCCATCTGTGCCAATCAGTATTTTGCCACTTGGTTTTATAAGGATTGCCAGCACGTTGAGGTTGTCCAATTCATCATTTGTCGGCGTCCAGCTAAAACCGCCGTCTGTGGTCTCAAAAATGCCGCCGCCACGGGTGCCTACGAAAAATTCGTCCCTGCTTTTAGTTGCAATGCTGACGACATCCCGATTGGTTAGTCCGTTGTGGATAGGGTTCCAGGAATCGCCACCATCCGGTGTTCGGAATAAACCGTTTACAGTTCCGACTAGCACATCATTGGCAGATAGTGGTTCGATGCTCTGGATGTTTGTGTTGCCAAACCCAAAGTCAATGCGTTGCCATGTATCCCCGTTATCCAATGATTTGAATAAGCCATCTGCTGTGCCGGCATATAAGATGTTAAATCTCGGGGTCACGATGACGTGGATATTCGTATTGGTTAAACCTTCATTTATCGCCACCCAGTTGTCTCCGTTATCCAGAGAGCGAAAAAATCCGTCCAAGGTACCGGCAAAAAGGTGATCTTGAGAATTAATTGCCACGGTTTGTATGTGTAAATTGGTTAAACCGTTATCGCATTCATGCCAGGAATCGCCGTCATCTTGTGAAAGGAAGACGCCGTTTGTGGTTCCTGCGAGGAGGTCACGGTTTTGTTTAATGGCCAGAGACGTCGCTCCAAAACAATCCAAGCCGTTATTGATGGCCAGCCAGGATTCGCCGTTATTTTTGGAACGGAAAAATCCCCCGCGGAAACTACCGGCGTAAATGGTCCCGAACTGCGTGGCGCGTAAAACTGAAATGTCTGTATTAATTAAACCTGAATTTTGTTGCTGCCAGTTTTCAGCATTTTGATCTGAGCGAAAAATGCCGCATTTGATGGTACCGGCAAAGATATTATTTGTGGACGTGACGGCTAAATTGATAACGTCTTTATTTGTGAGCAGGTCGGTAGATTCGCGCCAGGTTTGCCCGTTATTTGTGGAACAAAACAGTCCATCAGTGGTTCCTGCAAACAGGCCGTTGCCCTGAGTCTCGGTGATAGAGTGAATAAATAAATTTGGGAGGCCTGAATTGGTGCTGTGCCAGGTCAGTCCATGGTCACCGGAGCGCACGATGCCGGCCCCCAAGGTAGATGCGAGCAGGTCTCCATTTCTAATTTGACGGATACAGGTTACACTGATGTTGGTCAATCCAATGTCTGCCTGAGTCCATTTGACGGAATTTTCATTAAAGACAAAGATGCCGTGGAATGTCCCTGCGTACAGGGTTCCGTTTGAGTCTATCGCAATGGTAAAGACGGTCTGATCTTCAATACCTGGTTTAAACCGTTGCCATGATTCACCGTTGTTGCCGGATTTAAATACGCCATTGTTGGTACCAGCAAAAATATCGCCATTATCATTGGTCAGTAGCGAAAGAATGACAAAATCTTCGATGCCGTTGTTTACCGCGATCCAGGAATCGCCGTTATCCAATGAGCGAAAAATGCCCTGGAATCTTGTGCCGGCAAAGACGATATTATTATAGGGCGTGATGATCGTTTCGATCATGGCTTGCGGAATGCCCTGATTCAGATTGGTCCAGGTATTGCCAAGATCTAACGACCGGTAAATTCCGTTTGCCGTTCCAAGAAAGATATCGTCATTCCGTTGAATGGATATGGTAAGCACGGAACCGCCAAATGGGCCATTGGTTTGCTGCCAGGTAATTGATTGTCCCCAAAGAAGCGGATGTGGCAAAAATACAATGAGCGATATAAAAAGTCCCATGATGTGATTTTTTTTTGTCATCGCATCCTTCAATATTTAGGATATAAATATGTTAAAGAGCGGTTGGAAAGGGGAACAAATTGAGCCAATCAAGTCTTGTGAGAAATATCGACATCGTTTTAAAAACTTTTGCCGTATGTCGAAATCATCACAAAATTGAAAAAGCTTAAGTATTTGTTACGTTAATGAGTGAAAGGTTAATTCGAGGTAACAAACGAAATTGATTAGAAAATTGAAAAAACAGTTTTCTAATTTCCGACAAAGCGGAGGCGAAGGCTGTGCCCCATTGTTTTTAAAGTATGCTTCGATTTAGAGGTTGAGCTAAAAGCTAAAAATAAGAACCTTGAGTTTGGAAAGACGCCGAAGTTAGCGCTTCGGTTCTGAAAACTTGAATGATTATTTTTGAAAAAGCTATTCGGCAGTGTCACGGTTGATTGTCACTCACTTCTCAACGCTTCGATCGGATCCAGGAGTGAAGCTCGACGGGCGGGATGGACACCAAAGAATAATCCAACGATAAGTGAAAAGGCAAAAGCGATAACAATTGAAGGAATGGAAAGGCTCGCAGACCAGGTTGTGAACAAACCAACAGTCAAAGAACTACTGATTCCCAGCACGATTCCGAGGAATCCCCCACCTATACTCAGTATGGAAGCTTCAAGCAAGAACTGCATGAGAATATCTTTTTTGCGGGCTCCGACTGCCATTCGCAAGCCTATCTCATTAGTGCGTTCACGAATAACCATCAGCATAATTGCCAGAATACCGATGCCGCCAACCAGTAGCGAAATAGCAGCGATGCTGCCAATGAGCATGGTAAAAGTATCAGCAGCTTCTTTTTGGGTCTTTAAAACATCTACCTGGTTCTGAATGGTGAAGTCGTCCGGTTTGGCGTGGCGAGTGAGGTGATGCCGATCCCGGAGAAGCTCGGTTACTTCTGCAATTGCTGTATTGATTGAGCGACTATCTTTTGCCTGCACATAAATTGTGCTGAGGTAAGTCAGATTAAATACCCGGCGGAGGGCGGTTTTGATAGGAATGATGATTTGATCGTCCTGATCCACTCCGTTAATATCTACGCCTTTGGCTTCCATTACTCCGATAACGTCGAAGGGAATATTCTTGATACGGATCGTTTCGCCAATCGGGTCATAATCTTCAAAAAGATTCTCCACCACGGATTGTCCCAAAACCGCCACTCGCAGGGAAGCAAGATTTTCCTTATTGGTAAAGAATTCCCCCTTGCGAACGTGAAAATTACGAATTTCCTGAAAGTCAGGAGTCGTGCCGACAACCGAGGTCCTGGTGCTGAGATTGCCATATTTCACCTGGAGTTTTTTTGTTTGAACGGGCGCCGTTAAATGAACGGATGGGCAATCCAGAAGAATCGATTTGGCATCTTTCAAAGTGAGAGTGATGACATTGCCTGTCTGCCGCTGCCTGCCGGCAAAAGAGCGCACCTGTCCGGCATTGACTGCAATTAGATTCGTGCCCATTTCTTCAATTTTGCTCAGTACTTCTTTTTGCGCTCCCCGACCGATAGCCACCATGATGATGACCGCCGAAACGCCGATGATAATTCCCAGAAGCGCTAAAACGGTTCGCATTTTGTGGGCTAAAAGAGCCTTCTGGGATATTTTGAGGTTTTGGTATACTTTCACGTTTTTTCCTTTATCAAATTACTTTTGTAACTTTATTCAAGATGTATTTCAAAAAAAAACTACAAAGATTAAACCGAAAGAGATAATAATATCACCCTTAATTATAGTTCCAACCTTTCCTTTCATGTATCATTTCCCTTCAGAAATTTTATAGTTTCTTTTCGTCAGATAGTCACCTAATAACTTGGATGTTAAAATCAATAATGGTAGAGAAACTAAAAGCCTGATTATCGTGAACTTTATTCCCATGAAAGACGCTTCAAATATTGTCATTGGTACTCTACAAATTGCCGATGCACCTACGTATGTAAAAATAATGCTTAATTTTGCTCCTTTACTAAAGAGAGAGTAGGCAACCGGGAAGGCAACATATAAACCGCCAACCGTTGTACCTGCCAGCAGCACCGCCCATAAGTATCCTTTAAAGCCGGAGTCTTCACCAAAGTGTTTTTCAACTGTCTCTTTCTTTACCCATACCTCGAAAAGACCTATTAGAATAAATGCGGGGGGTAATAACTTTAGCATTTCATCCGAAAAGGAAACAAAGTTAGCTCCGATTTCTTTCCCTGGGCTAAACCCTGATATCAAAGAAATTATTACGAAAAAAGCATAACCTAATATACTTACCGTTCTAAAAATATAACCACGTGTCATTAGAAAAATTCTCCGAAGAAAATACCCGTTATTACAGCAACAACAAATGCTATAAGTAAGCTGACTGCATTTCGTATTATGGTCACTTTTGTTCCAAAATATTCCTTTTCTATCGGATAAGTAATAATTCCAACCATCATTAACGTTGTTGTAAAAGCCGATAGAACCATATACGGCACACCTTTCGTCAATAGAATGCCACATAATGGGAAGGCAATAAAACCAGGAATTAGTGTAATTGAACCAAAAAATGAAGCGAGAATAATAGCAAAGAATTTGTTGTTTATCCCTACGTATTTTATGATGGTTTTGTCCGGAACAAGAAAAAGAATAACGGAAACCAAAATTAACATGATCAAAAAAGCCGGTAAGATAGTTACAAATTTTTTGTATGCTATCTTAAGTGCTTTAAATGTTTTCTTTTGGTTTGCAAAAAAGGAGACTAATATTGCCAGGCATGTTCCGATATAGAAATAATACATTTTCTTCACGTCTCGATTAATGTTGCAGAAAAAAGTTCTTCACCGAAGTGCTTCAACAGGATCTAACCGGGCGGCTTTACGCGCCGGCTGAACGCCAAAAATGATTCCCACAATAAAGGAAAATCCGCAAGCCAGCGCCAGAGATTCCCACGAAACAACTGCCGGTGTGCTGGTCACCAATTCCATGATTTTCACGCCAAGTATGCCAACGATAAATCCTAAAATACCGCCTGTCAATGTTATGGCCAGCGATTCAAGAACAAACTGTAATAAAATATCTTTGCTGCGCGCCCCCACCGCTTTGCGAAGACCAATTTCATTTTTCCGTTCGCTAACGGAAATGAGCATAATGTTCATAATGACAATGCCTCCTACAACTAAAGACAAACCTGCTATCAACAACAGAAAAATGTGCAGTGTGTTGGATACGCCTTTGATCATCTTCACAATCTGGGTGGAAGAAGTCAGTTTGAAATCATCCTCTTCCTGAGAAGCGAGGTGATGATTGCGGCGTAAAACCTGACTCATTTGATTAGAAATTATCTTCAGATGAGTAGGATCATCCACAATGACCCGCATCATGGCGATGTATTTCGGTTGATTCATCAATCGCCGGGATGCCGTGGAAAAAGGGATAATAACCAAGTTGTCAAAATCACTTCCTCCCGGACTGGCGCCTCGTTTCTGCAAAATACCTTGCACTTTGAACTTTACTTTACCGATTAATAATTCTGCGCCAATGGGATTGCTGTCAGGGAAAAGCTCCTTTTTTACCGTTTCACCAATGACACAGACTTTTTTTAACAGCTCAACATCCTCTGCCTGAATAAAATCTCCTTGGCTGACGCCGCGTTTCCAGGCATCTGCCCAGTTCGGCATTGAGCCCATCACCGTTGCGGTTGTAAATTGGCTCTGATATTTAATGGGCATGCCCAGCTTCACCTGAAATGGCGTTGCGATTCTCACGCCTTCAATGTCGGAGATGTCCGAAAGGTCTCGCTGCGTCAGGTTTGCCTCGGAGACAGACGACGGCCCGCGCATTTTGCCGCCGCCCGAGTGAATCATAATCGCATTGGGTCCAAAGGTTTTGATACGCGCCATGATTTTCTTATTGGCGCCCTGAGTGATTGACAAAATTACGATTAAAGTTGCGATGCCGATGATAACGCCCAGCATCATCAACAAAGAACGCATTTTGTTTTTGCCCAATCCTTTGAATGCATTGGTGGTCAACCGAAGTGTCTTCATTGTGCTGCCTCCGTTTCCATTGAAAGGTTTTCGAGTTCGTTGCGGGCATTCAATGGATATTGCACCCTTTCATCCCCGGTTATCTTGCCATCCTTAATACGGATAATTCTATTTGTGTGTTCTGCAATTTCCTGAGCGTGAGTAACCAAAATAACGGTCTTTCCCTCGGCATGAAGCTGTTGGAAAACGGAGATCACCTCAAGACCGGCGCGGCTGTCCAGGTTGCCGGTGGGTTCATCTGCCAGAATAATTTCGGGATTATTGACCAGAGCACGGGCAATAGCAACTCGCTGCTGCTGTCCCCCGGAAAGTTCAGCCGGAAGGTGATGGATTCTGTCTGCCAGACCAACGACCTCCAACGCTTGCTGCGCAAGTTTCGTGATTTCAGAACGCTCGGAATAGAGCAGCGGAAGTTCGACATTCTCCAGAGCATCTGTGCGCGGCAGCAAGTGGAATTGCTGAAACACAAAACCGATTTTGCGGTTTCTTATTTTCGCCAGATCATCGTCATTCAAATTATTGACATTTTCCCCATCAAGGAAATATTCTCCACTGGTCGGTCTGGAGAGGCAGCCGATGATGTTCATCAAAGTCGATTTGCCGGAACCTGAAGCGCCCATGATTGCAGTAAATTCTCCCTTTTCAATATCAACGGAAACATTCTGCAGAGCTTTTACTGTTATGTTGCCGTTTTTACTGTAAATTTGGGTAATGTCTTTTGCCTGAATAATCTTATTCATTCTTAATATCCTTTTGTTTTATTGTATTTCTATTTTTTCGCCTTCTTTTAAACCGCCGGTCACTTCATAAAAACCGTCATTTTTCCAGCCCAGGGTGACCTTTCTTTTTTGGGACACGTTTTCCCCTATGACGGTTACAAATTTTTCGCCTCCTTCATTACGAACGGCTTTTTTAGGAATAGCAAGAACATTTTTCCGCGTTTTTAGAAAAATTCTCACCGTTGCCGTCA
Organism: uncultured Calditrichaceae bacterium; assembly: GCA_964455375.1. GTDB lineage: Bacteria > Zhuqueibacterota > Zhuqueibacteria > Oceanimicrobiales > Oceanimicrobiaceae > CAYVXE01. The sequence goes on along the minus strand of CAYVXE010000125.1, from coordinate 4,304 downwards.
TTTCCGGTCGCAAGGTTTTTCCTTTAAAATTGGTAATCTTTATGGTGGTGACGTAATTCACCACATTGTCCTGAATGACGGCTTTGGGATAAATTGCGGTTACTTGCCCCTCAAAATCGGTGGCCGGATAAGTATCTACCGTAAAGGTAGCATGCTGCCCAACCTCAACTCTGCCGATGTCGGTTTCATCCACATAAGCCCAAACTTCTAATTTTTTCAGGTTGATAATAGTGACAAAAGTTGGCGCGGAAAACCGGGCGGTTACGGTTTCTCCTTCCTGAGTGGAAACGGAGGCAATGACCCCGGAAATAGGAGCAATAATTTTGGTATAACCCAGTTGCACATCGGCGTAGGCAAGATTGGCTTCCGCCTGTTTTAATTTGGCTTTGTTAATTTCAAATGTTTTTTCCGCCAGATCCAGTTGATTTTGGGAAATAAAATTTTGCTTTAATAATGAACGCTGCCGTTTCAAATCCAGTTTGGCATATTCTGCATTGGCACGGGCATTTTCCAGCGCTGCTTTGGCCTGATTATATTCTGCCTGCAATTCAGCCGGGTCTAATTCTGCCAAAACCTGTCCTTTCTCTACCATGTCGCCTATATTGACGTAAAGGTGTTTAACGGTTCCCGAAGCCTGGGATCCCACCCGAACTTCCGCACCGACCATGGGCTTGATAATGCCGGTTGCCAGCACACTTGAACTTATATCGCGTCGTGTGACATTAGCCGCCTGTATCGGGTTGCCGTTTTTTGGCTCATCGCCGGACATGCCGCAACCCGCCACCATGCTCATTATGAGAGCCCCAGATATAAAAGCCACCAAACTTTTCTTCATTTTGAAATCTCCTCAAAATATTTTCCACTCACTGCTCTTTGCAAAACCATCTGTGCAATTTTATAATCAGCGAGCGCTTCAATGTAACGCTGTTCTGCGGCGACAAAAGTCGTCTCGGCATCCAAAACATCCAGCATTGAACCAACGCCTTCCTTATATTCGCCTTCTGAAATGTTCAAATTTTCTTTGGCATCTTTTAAAAATACCTGCGTATTTACGATGCGTTCTTTTACTTCTTTTAGCGCTAAAAATGCATTCCAGACTTCCAGGCTGATTTGCTGGCGCAGCGTCTCTGTTTGTTGTTCCAGAACCCGCATTTCCAACTTTTCCTGCACTACCCGCTCCGGGCGGGAAAATCCACTGAAAAGTGGTAAACTGACACTGATGCCAACATAGTTTGATTGATAAAGTTGAGAAATCTCAGCACCACTGAAATTATAATTGGCGTCCAGAGAAATGCTGGGGTAATAATCCGCTTTTGCCAAACGGATAAAAGATTTTTGCGCCTGCAACTGATTCTCTATTTTTCTCAATTCCGGCCGGTATTTGTAAGCGTTCTTCAGTAATGTTTGGAAATTCCATTGATTATCCTCTGCGTCATTCGTGACGGTTTCACTCAAGTCGTCCACAATTTTAATGGGCGAGTTCACATTTTGTCCCAGTGCATTATTTAGCTGTCCGCACGCCATAAAAACAGCATTTCGGGTGTGAATCAGATCAAGTTTGGCGTTCGACTGTTCTGTTTTAGCCTTCAGAATATCCGAACGGGAAGCCAGTCCGGCCTTGAAGCGGGCGTTGGCAAAATCCAGATGGCTTTGGGCGCGCTGTAAAGTTTTTTCTGAAACACGGGTAAATTGCTCTGCCTGTAAAAGCCGGTAATAAGCTTCTGTAACCGTCAAAATCAAGTCTTGCTGGCTGCTCTTGTATCCGGCTTCCGCTGATTGATAATTGTAGCGAGCAGCGTTAACAGAAGCGACGGTCTTCCCGCCTTGAAAAATATTGTAGCGCATGGAAAGACCTGTATTATAGTTACCCGTAATTTGTTTTGTATCCAAACCGGGTTCTGCTGTAAGACGACTGGCATCGGCATTCAAATTAAATGATGGATAAAACCCGGCACGTGCTTGGGGAATCCTCGTTCTTAACTCAGCCACGCCAATTTGTGATGCAAGGATTTGCGGATTGTTTTTTAGGGCGATCTCAATGCATCGGTCCAAATTGAGTTTTTTCTCACCTGTTTGTTGCGAAAAAGCCATTTTTGTAGAGGTCAGTGCGGTTAAAATGATGGAATATAATATCATTCTGTTTATAAACACGGTTTTTCTTTCCTTCACATTTTCTGTTCTTTTTCAGTCCAATCATTCACAAAAAACTGTGGTCGGTTTATGATTCATTTATGAGGAATTCCCTTCTCACGAATACAAGGAGGACCCGACAATTTCTTTTTTCCCAGGAAACGCTGCAAAACGATTTTAAAAAATATTTCCTGTTGTTGCTTTGTCAATATTTTCTTTATAGAATAAAAGTGGTGAATGACTAAATATTGTGATTCAGTTTGCATCGAGCTGATATCTCTGACGAGCTGGTTAATTAACAGAGAATCCGGGGGATTTTTCTTAATTTCAGCGGCCAGTAGTTTGTTTTTTTGATTAACTTTTGCGGAAAGTGAATCCAATTTCGAGTGAAAAATGGTTCGTAATGCCTGAAATTGTTCGATCTGATCGGGCGTAAGCTTAACCTCCCGTTTGACCCGCTCGAATACATTTTGTTCTTTAACTTCTTCAGGGGAAAAAGACATTGTTGTTCGTTGATATAAAATGACGCCAAGAGACGACAGATTTATTATCGTGATAATGATTACAAAGTAAATAAGCGATTTTTTTTTCATAATAGCCTCTTGTTATTTTTCATAGTCCATCAACGTTGCGAATTCTCCGGCTAAAGAGCTGGAAGGTAGAATTCGAAAATTCTCCAGACCAAACTCATTTTGTGATTGAGCAGTTGTTATGGTGACCTGTTGGCTGGATAATTGGGCCGTGCTCATGCGGTTACCAAGCTTAATTCCTATGAATAGTCCAAGGATTATGACCGCTGCTGTCAAAGCAGGCTGCGCCATTTGCCGGATAAATAGCGCAGCTTTATGAATGGATTGCCCCGTGTGCCTTTTGTCTTCTAATTGTGTAGAAATTTTATTCCATAGAAATTGGGAAGGTTGCGCTCGTTTTATGGGCTGAGACAGGTTCCAGACGCCGGAAAGCGATTCAATATCTTTACGACACTGTGCACAGTGTTTAAGGTGAGACTGGATTTCCGCTCTCTCCTTTTCCGGCAATTCCGCATCGATATAACGTAACAATTTCTTCCTGATATTTTTGTGTTTCATCATTTTCACCTCTTTCTAAACATACGACACGTCAATGTCGAATAAATTGCAGATTGTTTTAAATTATTTTAGCGGTGGCAGTAATTTACTGACTAAATTATCTTTTGCATGATGCAAAAGCGATTCCACAGCAGATAAGGATGTCTTCATTGCTTCAGCGATCTCTTTATAGGACAACCCCTCGTATCTTTGCAAAATGATAGCCGTGCGCTGTCGTGGGGAAAGAGACTGGATGGCCTGCTGAACACGTGCTTCAGAGTCACTCTTTTCCAATTCCAAGTCCGGTCTGGCTTGTGAGTTGTCTAAAAGATATTCTTCTTTTCCAACCAAAAAATCCAACGACAGCCATGTGGCTATTTTTTTTCTGCGAGAATAGTTTAAACTGGTGTTTACTGCAATTTGGTAAAGCCATGTAGAGAGTTTGGCAGTACCCCGGAATTGATGAACAGAGCGGATGGCTTTTACAAAAACATCCTGGGTCGCATCCTCGGCATCCTGTTTGTTGTTTAGCATTCGATAGCAGACGTTGTAGATCATATCTTTGTAAGTTTCATAAATAGTTCTGAACGCTGTCCGATCATTGCTTTTTATTTTTGCTATCAACTCCGATCCTTCCATCAAAACTTCCTTAGTAGGTTTTATATCGATTCGTGCGGAATGTCTTTATGCAACATGTTTGACACTTTGAATGCCGGAAACTTGCACAACTGATTCTCGTTTTTCAAATTAGAAGGCTATTGTAAGTTGCTTTAATCAAACAATCATATTTTGTGTGTTAAACAAGGCAATTGCTCGCTTTATTTAAAACAATAAAAGTAAGGATGAATTCATGCCTGATCTCGGAGAGAAGTTCTTAAAGCAAAAAACGTTGGCCGGACATTTTGCTCGTGGGGATTTAGCATCCGGCGTCTTTTACTTTGACACTGTTTACGGTCGGCCGCAACCGGATTCGATTAGATATTTATGAATGATACAGGCCCCGAAATGCCTCTGCTGTCAGCTCTGAATCCGGCTCAATTTCTGGCTCATAATTTTGTGGATTTGTCCCGTTGGGTTTTAAAGGCAGGTCTTTAGGTGGATGTTGTT
>CAYVXE010000124.1:4990-11855 GCA_964455375.1 uncultured Calditrichaceae bacterium | reverse complement strand
AAGTAATGCGAATTGAAGTTAGTCTATGTTTCTTCGAAGTAAAACTTCCTGGCAAGTGTGTTCCAAAATAGAAATTTTGGAACAAGAAACAAAAGCAAAAATTACTTGTTGCCAAATTTCCATTTGGCAACGCAATTGGCGTAAAAGAAACTCTGATTCAAGTAATGCGAATTGAAGTTAGTCTATGTTTATTCGAAGTAAAACTTCTTTGTAATTGTGTTCCAAAATAGAAATTTTGGAACAGTAAAAACAAGGAGCAAAGCACGTAAAGGTCTTCCGTATTCCCGCATTTCAACCCGGGCTTAGTCCTTAATCAAGTGTTTTCCCGTAAATGAAACGACTTCGGCCGTGTCAGATGTGCATAGCCAAGTGTGGAAAGCGTGCAGCCGCGGCCGGAATCTTTTACCCCGGTCCAGGCCAGAGCAGGGTCGAGGTAGTCACAGCGGTTCATAAAACAGGTGCCGGTGTCGATTCTGTCACCGATAGTAATCGCCGCTTCAGGGTCGCTTGTCCAGATGGAGGCGGTGAGTCCGTAACGGCTGTCATTCATCAGGCGAATGGCTTCGTCATCATTTTCTACCGGCATAATACCCACCACCGGGCCGAAACTTTCTTCTGACATAACCCGCATGTTGTGATTCACATGCTCGAGCACCTGTGGGGCAAGATAGGGCGTGTTCTTTTTGTTTTGGGGGAACTCATCCGGGTCGAGCAAAACTTTTGCACCTTGCTGCACAGCTTCAGCGATTTGTTGCCGGACAAAATCTGCGGCTGCAGTTCGAACCAGCGGGCCAAGCGTGGTTTCGGGGTCCAGAGGGTTCCCAAGTTTGTATTGGCCAACCAGTTCTACCGTACCCGCCACGAAATCGTCGTAGATATCCCGATGTACATAGACACGTTCGATACCGCAGCATGATTGACCTGAATTGAAAAATGCACCATCGACGATGTTTTCAATAGCAAACGGCAAAGCAGCATCCGGGCGGACGTAAGCGGGGTCTTTCCCTCCCAACTCCAGTCCGGTGCCAATAAAACGCCGGCTTGCCGCTTTTTGTACAACATGCCCGCCATCCACTGAGCCTGTGAATGCCACGAAGTCGATGCGTTCATCTGCAATGAGACGGGAAACATCGTCATGGGTCAGGTGCAGGATCTGGAAAACGCCATCCGGCAGTCCGGCAGCATGAAAAGCTTCAGCGTAACGTTCGGCACAAAGTAAGGTCTGCGCCGATTGTTTAAGAATCACCGCATTCCCAGCCATGATTGCCGGTATGACAGAGTTCACAGACGTGAGATAAGGGTAGTTCCAGGGGGCAAGAGTCAGGACCACGCCAAGCGGCTCAGGCCGGATGAAGCGCCGAAAGCCTTTCTTTGGTGCCACCTGAATATCTGCCAACGATTTTTCGGCGATTGAAATCATGTGCCGCGCCCGCTCCGCAAATCCCCCGGTGATTTCAAATGGGGTGTAGCGCACAGGGCGTCCCATTTGCCAGCTCAACTCTGGCGCTAATTCGTCCACTTTGGCGACGAAACAATCTACCATCTTTTCACAGAATTGTGCACGTTCTTTAATGGGCACATATTTCCATTCGCTCTGAGCGCTGACAGCGTGTTCAAGCGTTTGTTCTATTTCATGCTCGCTGGCAGTGTTGCGAACGGCATAAACCGAGCCATCGACGGGAGAAATGATTTGAAGGTTTGCCATGTTTTCACTCCGGTGTTACGTATGCTGCAGTGATGCCGCCATCCACCATAAATTCCGTTCCGGTGACAAAGGAGGATTCATCAGAGGCGAGATAGAGAGCCGCCGCCGCCATTTCTTTTGCTTCACCGAATCGTCCCATGGGAACATGCACGAGACGGCGTTGTTTTTTTTCTTCAGTATCCAGAAATTTCATAAGCAGTTCTGTGCGCAGAGGCCCCGGACAGAGCGCATTGACCCGGATATTTTCACGGGCGTGAACGACCGCAAGTTCGCGGGTCATGGAAAGCACAGCGCCTTTGCTGGCCGTGTATGCCAGTTGCGGTGTCGCGGCACCTAACAAAGCCACAAATGAGGCGGTGTTGATGATGCTGCCGCCACCTGCACGCCGCAGGGCAGGAATGCCATATTTGCAACCCAGAAAAACGCCCTTCGCATTGATGGACATGGTCAGGTCCCAAACATCTTCCTCGGTATTTACGGCATCATCGTCCCTGTTGTCCATGATGCCGGCGTTGTTGAATAGAATGTCCAGTTTGCCGAAACTGTTTTCCGCGGCCTCGACCATTCTTTCACAGTCGGTTGTTTTAGACACATTGGCGTGAGCAAATACTGCCCGGCCACCCAATTCGGAAATTTGTTCAACCGTTTCGTTCGCACCCGCATCGTTAATATCCACCACCACAACAGCGGCACCTTCTTTAGCAAAGAGAAGGGCTGTTTCCCGGCCAATGCCGCTTCCTGCTCCGGTAATGAGGGCGACTTTGTTTTTTAACCGCATGAATAATTCTCCAATTTATTTAATTCATTAAAAATTTATAAACCACCGAGTTCGCAAAGAGCACGGATAAAACTTGTGCCATCCTTCGCATCGTAAATATTGAAACACTGAGGTACACTGAAGGCCACCGAAAACCCTTCAAAACATTCTGGTCCTTATTCAGTGTCTTTGTAATTGTTCAGCCACGAAGACTCAAAGGCTCCAAGTTTATAAGCTGCATTTACAATTTTTTTTGCACCTAATTCTTCTCTTTGACCTGAAAAATATTTTTCATCGTTTTTGTCTTTTGAGTCTTACCTGCCTGCTGCAGGCAGGGAGGCTTAGAGGCTGTATAGCTGCGTTACCTTTGGTGCTTCATTGATTAAACATCGTCATCAGTGTCCGATTCAGGCTTAGACAATTAGCATTTGGTTATGACATCCCCCTAAATCCCCCTTCAAAGGGGGACTTCCCCGTTACAATTTTCCCCCATGCGAGGGGATAAAAGGGGAGTATCCTCGAAATAAGTCAATTGCAAAAGAAAGAGCTTTCCTGTACATGAATTTAACGAACGTAGATTGAATTCATGTATCACTTAATTTGAAACTTATGAAATATCCTACTAAATTCTCTCAAAATAACGCTGTCGTTCCCAATCTGTGACCGCGCTTTCGAATGCCGCTTGTTCCATTTGGAAGAAGTGACTGTAATGTTCCACAACATCTGTTCCGAAAGTCTGTTTGGTGAAATCGCTCTGTGCAAATAACGCTGTGGCTTCATGTAGCGTGGACGGTACATGCGGCAGATGTTGCGCGGCATAGACATCGCCATCAAACATGTCGGGCGGTTCAATTTTGTTGGCGATGCCATCCAGTCCTGATGCCAGGGCGGCTGCGAAAGCAAGATACGGATTACAGTCGGCTCCGGGAATCCGGCATTCAATACGCAAGCTGCTGCCTTTTCCCACCACCCGGAAACCGGCGGTACGATTATCGTAACTCCAGGCCAGACGAGTTGGCGCCCAGGAGCCGTCTTCATAGCGCTTGTAAGAATTAATGGTCGGGGCATAGAAGACCATCATTTCCGGAACGTGTTGCATCCAGCCGCCGAGGAACCAGCGAAATTGGTCTGAACAAAGTACAGGTCCGAATTGCTTCTTACCGGTAAAAATATTTTTGTCACCGTTCCAAAGACTGAGATGGATATGGCAACTGGAGCCCGCCTGACCTGAAAAGGGTTTCGCCATAAACGTAACGCTGAGTTCGAGCTGGTCTGCAACTTCTTTCAGGCATTGTTTGAAAATGGCGTGACGATCTGCCATGTTGAGGATGTCCGCATAACGGACATTGAGTTCGTGCTGGCCCTTGCCCCATTCTCCCTTGGAGTTCTCAACCGGAATTCCCGACTGCTTTAGATGCCGTCGGGCTGATGCAGTGAATTTTTCTTCACGTGTACCCTGGAGAATATGGTAATCTTCGAGGTACCACCCCATGGGTGACAGGTTTGTGTAGTTCCTTTGCGCAGTCTCTTTATAAGACTGTTCAAAAATATAATATTCCAGCTCAGATGCCGCCATGCTGGTAAAATTCATCGCTTTCGCTCGTTCAATTTGGCAGTGAAGGATAGAACGCGGCGCAATGGAAACCGGTTTTTCGGTTTTGCTGTCATCTATGTCGCATAACACGAGGGCGGTCTTTTCTAACCAACTGACCATGCGTAACGTGGTTAAATCGGGGACAAGATGGATGTCGCCGTAACCGCGTTCCCAGTTGGCAAATTCATATCCGGCAACCGGGTTCATTTCCATGTCTACGGTAAGCAGATAGTCACAACCGTGACTTCCGTGTGCAGCGATTTCATCGAGGAAAAAATCAGCATCGTAGCGTTTGCCCATGAGACGGCCGATGTGATCCGTAAAACCGACGATGACAGTATCGATTTCGTTGTTCCGGGTACGCTGCTTCAATTCCTTTAAACTCAGTAATCCTGCGACATTTGCCATAATTCCTCCAGTAATTGAACCGACAGACAGTGGAACTTTAATAAATATTTAGCGTGGTTTCCTTCTCAACGGTGGCGCCGCCATTCACATCCGTAAGTCTGACTTTTAATTTATAATCACCCGGTTTGGCGTTGGTTAATTGGAAAGCATTATAAATATGTTGCGTATCAGAATTGCCAAAATATTCATTGGTAATGCTGACTTCGCTCTGTTTTGCGGCAGTGAATCCAAATATGCTGCCAACACCTGAAGTAAATTTAGTCAGTGAACCCTTTTGATTTTGAACGGGACTCAGAATGATTTCAACGTTGCAGTGACTTTCACCGTCTTCAACTTTTCTAAGATTGTAAATTTCGAAGTAAACAAAGAGGGGTTCGTGGGCACTGAAACGTCCAAATAAATTAGGAATTATTTTTATATTTTCAAAATCATAAATAGAAACAGAGGAGTCCGGTTCGATGTTGGTGGCTAATAGCAGGTCGCTCATGTCGAGATGACTCCTGTCAAATGCACGTACGGCTAATGTGTCCTTGATATGGCCGTAATTGCCGGTGAATTCATCCATAATTTCAAAAGCAATATTGAACGTTCCCGGCGCCATTGACGTCTGGAAACGGTCGACCTTAAAATAGTTATTCTTTGGGTCTTGTATACTGATGAGGGATTTATTTCTATATTTTACGGTTCGATTTAACTCCTGCCAATGGTCGTCAAAAACGAAAAAGCCTGTTTTGAGCTTTACTCTGATATCAGCATCATATTGATACAAGCTTACCTTATTTGGTGGAACGCCATAAAACAATTCAATTTTTGTGTCACCGGAGGCGTCTCTGAATTGCGTGATGGAATAAGGGAAGTCAAATTTAGACCCTCGCATGTGCGGTTTGTAATGTTCCGGTTCTTTTTTAACGAGCTGTTCAAATTTACTTTTAGAATCTCTATCCGGGTTAAAATCTTTTTTAAACCGGAATTTCCTGTTCAGAAACTCATCTTCAAAAGTGAGGTTAAAGTTGTCGTAGAACCAGGTTTCTTTCGATGTGTTCAGGTATTTTTTGTCATTATCTATGGAGGCGTTGCCAAAGGTCACGTCGATACTTGGCCTGGTTCGATACATTTTTTTAGGAGGACCGAAACGGATGTAGGTTTTTCCCTGGTCTGTTTCCCAGCCGTCAATTCCCTTTTCAAAGTCGCTAAATCGTAAATTTACGTAAGCCAATCGACTGTAATGTTCCAATAATCTTTCGTTGAATTTTGTAAAAAAAAGCGGATCCCGTTGTTTCCAAAAGCCGTCCGTAAATGTGCTTTTCGCCGCTTCATTTAAAGCGGCATATTTTTTCATCATTGACGGGCTTAAGACATGCGACGTAGATTGCAATGCATGCAACTCCTTTTGCGTCATCAACTGTTTTGCCTGATCAAAATATTTTTGCGCCAGAGGAAACATGCTTTTGCGTTGATAAGCGAGACCCAGAAAAAGATACAGATTTTTATTCTTTGGATGATTCTTGAGACCCTTTTTTAAAAGCCTTATCATTGCATCGTAATGCGAAAATTCGAATTCAATAAATGCCAGTTGATAATAGGATAAGACGAAATAGGGGTCATTGTTGATTGCATTCAAAAAATAATTTCTGGCTGTATGCATTATCTTAGTGGCGTATTCGTTGAATGCAAAAACGATATCCTGCTGCGGATTGATCAAATTTTTATACCAAAGCATATCACCTATTTGCAAAAGTCCGAGCCGGTAATTCGCTTCCGCATTTCCGGGGTCGATTTCAAGCACTTTCTTAAAATAGGATGTTGCGTCGCCGTTCATCTCTTTTTTCAGCGACAATTTCGCCATGTCCAGGTTGTACAGGATATTCTTACTATCCAAACGCAAGGCCCTCTTCAGAGCCCTTGTGGCTTTCGACCGAGCATGAACCGTACCGAGTTGCATGTACAAAAGAGACAATTGATGATAGGCTTCGGCAAAATTGCGGTCCTTTTTGGTGGCATTTTCGAACGCGGTGATTGCTAAGTCGAACTGATTCCGCTCTTTGAAAAACATGCCATTCCTGTAATATTCAGCGCTGGAAAGAGCGCTTTTATTTTGGGCATAAGACACGATGCCGGACATACATATTCCAATGAGAATCAAAGAGATCGTGTGGATGTTTTTGGATTTCATCTCTGCGATTGTACAATTTTGGTTTTAAAGTGCAGGTTGTGTTTACCTATTTAGTGATTGGCCGAAAACTCCCGTTTCTGTCATTTCGACCCTGCAGCCGCCTGACTCGAAATGACAGTTTGGGGGCTTAAGTTGATGCCCAAGGGCAACCGCCGGATGAAATGGGCGTTTTCATTCAATCACCATGTATAGAAATATGGTAAATGATTGTAAGTTTGTCAAGCCAAA
>CAYVXE010000124.1:0-4890 GCA_964455375.1 uncultured Calditrichaceae bacterium | reverse complement strand
ATTCAATCACCATGTATAGAAATATGGTAAATGATTGTAAGTTTGTCAAGCCAAATTACGATTGCAAAAACCTCTGCATCTTCTGTGTTGCGACGATACGGTTCAAGGACCGAAAACAGCCTGGCCTGCCGGATTCGTTGAAATCTCCGCGTAAGTCCGCCGGGCCAGATTCCGGCTGAAAACAGACCGCAACGACATGCGGGATTGATTTGTCGGTCAAATGCTATCTGGTCAAGGTTTTAATCCTGCTGCCAACCGGTAGGATATCAGTCAGATTCATTCCATTCAGAATTGCCATCTTCTCGAGGGACAGTTCATTGCTTGGGTACTGAGTCAGCAGTTCTTTCAGCGTACTTTCTTTGTCAACCGTGATAATTTTAACGCGCGTTGGTTCAATGTTTTTGGCCGCCTGATTCTTCAAGCGGTCGAAATTGTCCATTGTATATTTGAACGTGCTCAGGTAATCCTGAAAATATCTGGTTTTACTGAAACTCTGAAACGTGTAGACCTTGCCATCTTTTTCAATAAAATATGACAGTATCTGCAGGGTTTCCTGCTGCTGCGTTATTTCGGTTTCCCGTACCTCTGCTGTAAAACCGTTAATGGTTGTGGTGGAAGCGCGTTTCAGTTTGAGGTCTTGATTGTTCAGAAACTCGAAAGCAGCTTTGTCAGCGCTGGTTTGATCGGACACGGAGAACAGGATGACAGCGGTTCCCTTCTTATTTTCCATTCGCACTTGTCGTGCTGCACTTTTTAAATCCCATCCTTCCGGTACGGGAAATTGAAAGTCCAGAAGGGGATTGTAAAAGTAGCCATTCTCTGTAAAGCCTTTGCGCCGTTCTTTGCCAAAAACCAGGCCGTCGATAATATCTAAATAATGGTCACGCTTTACCATAAAATGAAATGGCGGCAGTTCTTTCTGCCATCTTTTTGCCATTCTGAGCGTGGTTGTTTCACGATTGATTGGATTCGGATGTGTAGAGAGAAAGGTCGGCAAATCCTGGCCGCTTTGTTCCCGCATCCTTTGCAGCGTTTTAAAAAAACCGGCCACACGAGTTGCATCATAGCCAATTCTACTTGAATACTCGACGCCCAGAGAGTCTGCCTGCTCTTCATCCTTACGGCTGAATCCGAGAAACATGAGCCCCACACCCAATTGTGTTGCATTACTAAAAAGAATGGATGTCGGTGCGAGAAAGATACTGCCGATCCCGAAACCGAATTGAGTAACCCGCGATTTTGTGTATTGACTGGCGGCATGTCTTGCGGTCACATGACCGATCTCGTGACCTTCGACGCCGGCTAACTCCGCTTCTGAATTCATGTATGCCAGCAGACCCCGAGTCACATAAATATAGCCACCCGGTAATGCGAACGCATTGACGATAGGGCTATCCACGACCCGAAAATGAAATTCGAGAAAAGGACGATGAGAAATATGCGCCATCCTTTGCCCAAGCGCCTTCACATAGTCATTCACTTTCTGGTTATCATTGTAAAGGCCATATTGATTTGTGACCTGTCCATCTGCTTGTCGCCCCAGCCTGTCCTCATCAGCATAACTAAGAAAGCTCAATTGCTTTTTGCCAGTCACCGGATTGACGGCGCATGACGTAAACACATTTATCACCAGCAGGAGCGCAATAACATGTGTTCTTTTGAGAAAATGGAGGACATTCTTCATTTTTTACACCTCTCGGTTTTAACGTCAACCTTTTTTTATTGAAACCTCCACCTCCTGAAGATTATTTCTGGCAATGTTATTTTGTCTTCGTTCAGGTACGGTTTAATAAAAAAAAGACAACGTGAAATTTTTGAACACTGTAAAACGTTCTAATAGGTGAACGACTTATGAAAGCGAGACATGAGACATTAATTATTTATAGAAGGAGTAGTCATGATGATGAAAATCAAAAATTATCTAATCTGCTTCTATGGAACATGGAAGAAGGCGTTGCACAAAGGGATTTCAAATCGAAAGGCCATCGTTGTTTCGCTGGTGCTGCATTTGATGATTGGTGTGGCTCTGGCAACCTTTTGGATGAATACGTCCGGCAGCCGCCGGACTGCCATGAGGGATAGAACGATTGAATTCGACCTGACGCCTACAAAGAAAATCTCTCAGACAAAAAATATTGCAAAAGCGGCGCCGCAAAACAGTGCCAGCCGTTCGCAGGCTGCTAAAGCCGCGGGGAAAGCTGGCGGTGCGAAAGCGAGCAGAGAAAAAGTCGTTATGGCATCTTTGGCCGGTCTGAGCCAAATGAAGGCATCGTTTAATTTTATCAAAAATGGCGGCGCGGCGGCTGATTCATCATCAGCATTTCACCCCATGAGCACCAATGGTCCGGAGGTTGAATTGAATTCTATCATTCAGAAATATAAAGACGGTCAGGGTAAGGGAGGTGTTTCAATCGGGGTCGGAACCGGTTGCGCGGTTATGCCAAGAAAATAACAAAATGAGAGGAGGTGCAAACTAATTTAAGCAGAATACCCTGAGAGGTCAACGAAATGAAAAGAAAACTGAAATTAATGACGCTTTGGTTTCTCGGGGGATTACTGGTCGCTTACTTAGCGCTCTTCATTGCAGCCAAAGTATTCTTTCCTGCGCACCATCTTAAAGATACAATTGCCAATCATCTCTCCGAAGCCATCGGGAAAAAGGTCGAAATCGGCCAAGCCGGTGTGACAATTTTCCCGCAACTCTGTTTAAATGCGGAAGACGTGACCATCGCCAATGCCGAGAATTTCAGCAAGAGTCCGCTACTGCATGTCCAAAACCTCCTGTTAAATGTCAAACTACTCCCCCTGCTTAGCAAGCGCATCGAAGTGGAATCCATCGTTATTGAGGATCCGGAAATCCTGATTGAAAAAAACAGGGGCGGTGTGTTCAATTTTGCTTCGACTTCTGTGGAAGATGGCAACGTTCACCCCGATGCCGGGAAGAAGGAGGCTGCGCCGGTTTCTTTGGTCGTTCGATCTGCGAAAATTGTGGGCGGTGCTGTAAAATATGTGGATCATCAAAAAAACACTGCTCTCACGATTGACGGCATCGATGAAGACCTGTATTTGTCCTTTGATAACGAAGCATCGGAGATTGACGTAAACGGGCAAAGCGGGATTAAGAGCTTTGACTTCCATAATATGAATAGCAAATCTAACGCGATTAAACTTCCATCCGCGACCCTAAAGCATCGTCTGAAAATCAACACACAATCCAAACATGTGGGAATTGACCTTTTGCAACTCTCGCTCCTGTCTGCACAGTTCCGCTTTACCGGTTCTGTGGATCAGTATGACACCGTGCCGCAAATCGATCTTCACTTGAGTTCAAACGATATGGAGTTAGCGGATTTGCTCAAGGTTCTTGGATCTGAAAATTACCCCGAGATCAGAAAGGTTAAAGGAGCCGGCAAAATTGATTTGCAAGCGCATGTGAAGGGTGCGTTTTCGGAGAAGAAGTCTCCGCAGGTGCAGGGTCAAATGGCGTTTACAAATCTGGAATTAAACTATCCGACGTTACCTGACAAGATTACCGACCTGTCGGGGAATGTACGGTTTTCAAATGGCAGGTTAACGATTGAGAATATGACTGCGTTACTTGGCAAAACGCCCATTGAATTGACGGGGTCGGTTCTGGATATTCAAAATCCACATTTTGACCTGAACCTGAAGACTGATTTGGAGCTCAATGAGGTGAAAAAATATGTGGCATTGCCGGAGGGGATGAGTATGTCAGGTAGAATGCAGGTAGCGATGAAAGCAAACGGTCTTTTAAACCGGCCAAAGAATGCAAAATTCAACGGTAAAATAAAACTCAGTCGCGGCGCGTTTACATCCCCGAACCTCAGCGTTCCGTTAACGGATATTGCCGGCGAATTCAATTTAGCCGATGAGTATGTTCAGATATCGAATTTGACTTTGCGGGCAGGAAAATCTTCTGCCACACTTACCGGAAAAATATTCGACCCGGTCAACCATCGCACGGGCGTTCTAAACATTACGTCCCCAATGTTAGACCTGGATGAACTGTTTCCGGAGTCGGAATCGAAGGCACCGGAAAATTTGTCGGCAACGAAAGAAAACATCCAGCTGCCATTTGACAAACTGGACAGCCAGGTACGCATCAAAAAATTGATTACCAACGATGTTGCGCTGACGGATGTCCGCGCCAAGGTCAGTATACGACACAACATTTTGACCATCGAAAATGTACGTTCAAATCTTTACTCGGGGAAACTGACCGGGAACGCCAGGGGTGATTTTAACGATCCCAGCGGACTTGACTATGATGTTAAACTGAAATGCAGCGGCGTAGACGTCAATGACTTCGCAACGGTATCCATCCCCATGAAGGACACGTTTTTTGGTAAAATGGATTTAGAGATGAACGCCACCGGCAAAGGGACGTCCATAGATGCGATAAAGAAAAACATCGTTGCAGATGGTCGTGCGGTTGTTTCCAAAGGGAAAATCGCAAATCTTAATCTTTTGAATTCGTTGGCAAATTTTTTGAATTTGCCTTCTTTTGAGAATGTCAATTTTAGAACGTTAAATAACAGCTTTAAACTTAAGAATGAGAAGCTGTCGTTTGATGAGATGAAACTGAATGTTTTGGGCAATGATATTTCCTTGGGCGGTTTTATGGGGTTAGACGGTGCGCTGAATTTTTCCATGAGCATGCTTCTTTCCGAACAGCTCACCCAGCGGTTCCGTCAAAAAGCCGTCAATGTCCCCGACTTTCTCCTGGTGGACTCGAAACGATTGCCGTTAGACCTGTTAATAACCGGCAGTAAAGATAATCCGGTCATCAGGTGGAATACCGAAAAAGCTTTCCACCGTACGGCGCAAGCACATGTGGAAAAAGGGTTGCAAAGTCTCTTTAGCAGCTTA
>CAYVXE010000123.1:0-11911 GCA_964455375.1 uncultured Calditrichaceae bacterium | reverse complement strand
CGGCAGGACAATTTTTTACGGCAGTCCCGTTCGGCATGAACGCACAGCAGATGAATTCCTGGATTTATTCCGGCGGTGGTCTGGAGCTCTGGAGGGACCTCTATGCACCATTCAATATCATCCCTTTTCCGGCAGGAAATACCGGCATGCAGATGGGGGGCTGGTTCAATAAAGAAATCAATTCGGCATCCGATTTGCAAGGGCTGAAAATGCGCATTCCGGGGCTTGGCGGAAAAGTCATTGCGAAAGCCGGCGGCGCGCCCATTTTAACAGCCGGTGGTGAAATCTACACCAATCTCGACCGCGGTGTTATCGATGCAACCGAGTGGGTGGGACCGTACCACGACTACCTGATGGGATTTCACCGAATTGCTAAATTTTACTACTATCCCGGCTGGCATGAACCGGGCCCGGTTCTGGAACTCATCGTGAACAAAGCCCACTGGGAAGGTTTGCCAAAGAATTTGCAGACAATCATCCAAACGGCCGCGTATCGGGCAAATGTCTGGATGCTGGCACAATTTGAAGCCCAAAACGCCATTTATCTGCAAAAAATTATCGATGAAGGAAAGGTAGATATTCGAAAATTTCCTGACCCTGTCTTGACAGCCCTGAAAAAATATGCTAATGATGTGGTGGGTGAACTCACCAGCAGTGATGCTGCCGCAAATAAAATATTCGACTCTTTCCAAAAATTCAGAAAAGCGGCCACAAAATGGGCAAATGTTTCGGAAAAGGTTTACTATACATTTGAGAATATTTAGCTGGATTATTTCAAGCACGCCCAATGAAATTCAATTGACTCAAAACAGAGGCAGATTGATGCGCCAGGGCGTACCTCCCAAACTTTTGGAACACGACAATGGAATCGGGGAATCAGAACACAGCCTTTGGCAGCCAGGTTACCGTTTCCGGGAAAAACAGAATAATGGCCAACCCAATGAGCTGAATAATAACAAAGGGAATAATGCCTTTGTAAATTTGAACCGTCGTGATCCCTGGCGGCGCTACACCTTTAAGATAAAAAAGTGAAAAACCAAAAGGCGGCGTTAAAAAGGATGTCTGAAGATTCATGGCGATGAGCACACCAATCCAGAGCAAATCAATTCCCATGTGGATGAAAATAGGTGCAACCACGGGAACAATAATAAAGGTAATTTCAATAAAATCGATAAAAAAGCCGGCCACAAAGACAATGACCATCACCAGCGCCAAAAACATGTGCGGTCCAAGGTTTGCATTTAAAATAATTTGCGTCAATTGACGGGCGCCGCCCATACCGCGAAACACCAGTCCGAAAGACGTGGCACCCACCAGAATGATAAAGACCATGCAGGTTAACAACGTGGTTTCCCGCATCACGTCCTTAAGCGTCTGCAGTTCAAACTTACCGTAAATAACCGTTAACATAGTCGCTCCGAAGGCGCCAACTGCGGCAGCTTCTGTAGGAGATGCAATTCCGGCGAAAATTGACCCCAACACAGCAAGAACGAGAAAAAATGGCAGGATAAAGGCTTTAATGAGCCGTGTCACCATCTCCTTGCCTCTGAATTTTTCCAGCTCCTCATCCGGCATAGCCGGAGCCGATTCCGGTTTAATAATGGCAATGGTAATAATCCACGCCATATATAAAAATACTAAAATGAAACCGGGGATAACCGCACCGATAAACATATCACCAATGGACACATTCAAAATGCTGCCGAGTAGAATCAAAACAATACTGGGCGGAATAATTTGCCCCAGAGTACCACTGGCAGAAATAGTACCGGTGGCGACTTCCGGACTGTAGCCGCGCTTTATCATCGTCGGGAGACTGAGCAACCCCATGGTGACCACTGTTGCCCCGACAATGCCGGTTGAAGCGCCAAGCATTGCCCCGACAATGACCACAGAAATAGCCAGCCCGCCCCGCATTTTCCCAAACAGCAGCGCCATGGTTTCCAACAAATTTTCAGCCAATCCCGATTTTTCCAGCATCACCCCCATGTAAATAAATAAGGGCACAGCCAACAAAACATAATTCGTCATAATGCCCCAGATTCGCAAAGGCAGAAAGTTGAAAAAATTAAATCCAAAGGTCAGATAACCAAAGATAAGGGAAAGGCCGCCTAACGTAAAAGCTACCGGGAAACCAGCCAGAAGAAGCACAAAAAGCGAAGCAAACATGATGAACGGCATGGCATCAGTCATTATCAGTCCCTTCACTGATGGCGTTTGAATTGTTGAGATTGAGGATCGTTTTCAAAGAATGAACCAATAACGAAAAACCTTGCAGCAACAGAAGTAAAAAGCCGGCCGGAATGCACGCCTTTAAAATATAACGTGCCGGCAAACCACCAGGATCCGGCGATGTTTCCCGAACAGCAAAAGAATTACGGACAAAATTCTTAGCAGTCAAAAGAACAAGAATTGAAAAGGGAATAAGGAATAAAAGACTACCCAGAAAATTGATCCAGGCTTTTGTTTTCGGCGAAAAGTTTACATAAAGAACATCTACCCGTACATGGCGATCGTGCTTCAATGTGAATGCGGCGCCCAAAAGGAAAATCACAGCAAAAATATGCCACTCCAGTTCCTGTACGCCAATACTGCTTTTTTGCAGCAGATATCTGGTAAAAACATCATAACAAACCACGAGAACGAGTAGAGTCGTCAACCAGCCGGTAAAAGCACCGATCTGCTCATTTACTTTGTCAATGAAATCTGCAATTTTTAAGAAAAACGTCAATCCTCCTCCGATAAAATTTTACGCAGAAAATATTGAGTTGGCTGTAAAGATGCAAGAAAAAATATTTTTTAACCGGGTTCGAGAGTAAACCAGCGGAAACCCTTTTTCGTTGGCACATGAAGGACACTTTTGAATGCATCTCATGTATTCACTGCCGGTCAATAAATTCACCGGGCGATTCTTCGGCATGATATGAGGTCACACCGATGAAAACGGCAATATTATTGCTCTCTCCTTCTTTTTCATTACCCGATATCCGGCCTTTATCAGTGGTCTTTCAAACGCCAGCCCATAAATTGTTTTTTTGGGAAAAGATTTTCGGACTTCGACCTCTTTTTTAAATTCTCGCCTGGTATGTATAAAGTTGATGGTACCTCCCCTCATTCTTAATGAGTTCGTCGTGGGTGCCGCGTTCAACAATCTCTCCATTTTCGATTACAAGAATCTGATCAGCTTTGCGAATTGTACTCAACCGGTGAGCAATGACGAACGTCGTGCGGCCTTTCATCAATTTGGCAAGACTGTCCTGAATGTAAAGTTCACTCTCTGTGTCGAGATTTGAAGTTGCTTCATCCAGAATCAGTACTTTGGGATCGGCCAGTAACGCGCGGGCAATGGCAACGCGCTGCCGTTGCCCACCGGATAGTTTAACCCCGCGTTCACCGATCAAAGTGTCCAGACCCTTTTCGAACCGGTCGGTGAATTCCTTTACATGCGCGGCTGCGGCTGCGGCAAGAATATCCTCTTCAGAAGCATCGGGACGACCAAACAGGATATTTTCTCGAATCGTGCCCTCGTAGAGAAAATCATCCTGGAGAACCACACCGAGCCGGCTCCGATAACTGTTCAAGTCAATTTTGGCCAAATCGTTTCCATCAACTGTCACCCGGCCATTTCCCGGTGTTATGAAAGAAGCGGCAAGACTGGCAATGGTCGTTTTACCGGATCCGGAACTGCCAACAAGAGCGGTGACCGAGCCTGACGGAGCGGTAAAATTTATGTCCTGAAGAACGTCTGCTCCTTTTTGATAGGCAAAACCAACATTTTCAAAACGAATATCACCACGAAATTCCTTTAATTTAACTGATCGTACTTTATCATCATTTTCCTGTTTAATTGTCAGAATTTCTTCCATCCGGTCAAGTCCGGCAAAAGCCTCTGTTATCTGACTCCCAATATTACCCATTTGCACGATTGGCGCGATCAGAAATCCCAGATAAAGTGTAAACGCAAAAAAATCACCAATGGTCATTTTCTGCTGAATAATCATGTGCCCGCCAAGCCCCATGATTCCGACACTGGCCAACCCGAGCAGTAACGTTGCCGAACTGGTCACAAGACTGGTGGATGTTAGTGACTTCTTGACGTTCTGGAAAATACGATCTACGCCTCCTTCAAACACGCTGATCTCCTGACGTTCGGCATTAAATCCTTTAATAACCCGAATGCCACTTAGAGATTCCGTCAATCTACCGGTGACATCAGCATTGATTTTCCCGCGTTCACGAAATATCGGCCTGATATATCCAAATGCTTTCAGAGAAATAAGGCCGAAGACAATCAACGGTACCAACGTGTAAAGCGTCATCATCGCATTGATGTTTAAGAGCAGTACCAATGCAACAACTGCCGTGAGAATGCCGCCAAATAGTTGAACCAAGCCTGTTCCCACTAAATTGCGCACCCCCTCCACATCGGACATAATGCGGGACACAAGCTCTCCCGTTTTCGTATTATCAAAATAACTGACCGGCAAAAAAATGATATGCCTTTGTACATTGGAACGAAGCTGTGAAATCAAATGTTGTGCTTCCACACTGAGCAGACGTGTAAGGCTAAAGCGGGTGACTGCCTGCACCAAAACGGCAGCACCTACGATTACAAGCAGCCATTTTAAAAGGACAGTGTCCCCTTTGGCGATGACATCATCGATCAAATACTTGCTTGCACCCGGAAGCACCAATCCGGAAAGACGGTTTAATATAATTAAAAGAAATCCCACAAGAAGTAATTTGCGGCGCGGCCAAATAATGTTCTTGAAGGCGTATTTTACGGAAGATAGAGACTGTTTCTTTTTCTTAGCAGGTTTCATAGAAGGTAGCTTCATTAAATTCACAGGAACGAAATTAAATTACAAATTCCGAATTCCGAATAACGATTTCCAATTAACGAATCCATTTACTATTTTATTATGGCAATTTATGAACGATCAGGTTGAAGTGTCAGCACACTCACACTCTTTGCAGAGACGTTTGTTTTGGAAAAAGGCACGGTCCAGCGTCTCCCTTCCCGGTTAAACTCAAAAAAATCATCGTAATGGGGACTAAACGGGTTTCCCGATTGTCCAAAGTTGATGTTCATCGTAAAGCCATCCACATCCGACCAGTCCAGCAAATAGCGCATGCTCGGGCCGGCGACCGTTTTAAAGATACCCGATTTTGGATCATACGATTGGAAATTGGAATTGAGACTGCCATTATCGCCACCATTCGCAAACGGTCCCCGGTTCAGGCTCAGCCATGCATCGAGAATTTTCATGCGCGAAAGCGGATGAACCACAAGGAGCTGACTGATGTCGCCGTACGTTTTATTTTGTGCTTTTTTCAATGCAACGTCCAGAGCCATAGCGGAAATATCCACAGGCGTTTCCACAACATCCGGCGTTTTCATATTATCGATGACCGGGGTAACATTTTCCGTCAACACCTCTTCTTTGATGATGCTGCCATCCCGCCAATTTTCTTCCAAATCATCTTCAAAGAGGGCTTTACTGATAAATATCCACCAGAGATCAAAAATGGCAGCAGTATGATTTTCCACAACCATGGCACCGTTCCATTTGCGAAGTTCTGAAGCAAGTTCCACGTTGCCAAGCTTGTCAGCGCCTTCGGCACAGAGTTCTTTCCAGCGTAAAGCAACGCCGGAAATGCGGTCCATCTGCATGGTTTCAAAATCCTTAAGACCGTATTGTTCTTTTTCAGAAAGCCACGTCACAGCCCTGGTAATGCGGTACGGATCATAAAATCCCGGTAAATCCTTCAGCCACGGTTCCGGAACAATTTGATTGTTGCAGGTGGCCAGCCAGCCCTTTACCGGGTTAAATGAAAACGGCGTTTTATCCAGCGGCACATAACCCTGCCACTTCGATTGGGCATCCTCGCCTTTTTGCTCCATGTATGTATCTTTTATCAACCGTTTGGGAATGGGAACACCTAATTGATAGCCGATATTTCCGTTTTTATCCGAGTAGGTCCAGTTAGCGTCGAGAGCACCCAATGCGGTGACCAGTTTACGGAAATGCTCAAAATCTTCTACACGGTGTAATGCCATGCCGGAGTGAACAATTTGCGCGGCTGAAAAATCAAATCCGGCCCACTTCAGCGACAGGACGGTCGTCGAGTCCCTCTCAATTACCACTCCCCTGGACGTCGTAAGGATTTCCGCCTGACGCGGTTGTGATTCCCCTTTCACCTGAATAGATTCATGCAGGACATGCATATCTTCCGGGCCACGACTGGTTTTAACCTGCAGACGATTCCCCACAGGCACGTCTTCCCGCGTATAATCGATAATATCAACAGATGCTACCGTAAACGCGTACGCAACATTCTCATTATGCCCCATAGCCACAAACGGAATTCCCGGGGCAGTGACTCCCAAAACATTTGTGCCCTCCTCCGAATGCATCCCAACAAGGTACCATGGCGCCGGAATCTGATTGATGAGCAGATGCGGATCCGATGCGTGCAAAGCTTGCCCGGACGCAGACCTTTCAGGTGCAACAACCCAGGAGTTTGACGCATTGGTTATCTGCATGGGAAAAGATGTATCCTGAAACAAGGATTGCAGAGCACCATCATCCACGGTTGGCGGCGACCATTGTTTGTATGCCAGAATCGCCTTTTCAACGTCCTTACCGAATGTCTCAATCAGCTTGGAGAATTTTCGATCGCGATCCATAAGAGCGTGTGAAAACCAGGTCTGATACAGCAAGACCGCCAGACAATCTTGCGGACGCCAATCGCGCGGCGTCAGACGCAAAACCACAAATTCCGGCGGAAGTATTTTTTTAGAATGAATCCAGGCATTGATGCCGTTACAGTAACTCTGCAACAAAGTCAAATCATCTGCCGAAAGATCATGTACATCGTTTGCAGCCTTCCTGGCAAAGCCGATTTTTCGCTGAAACAGATCCATGTCAAAGGTCGATTTACCAAAAATCTCAGAGAGTTTTCCCGCTGCCAACCTGCGCAGTAACGTCATCTGAAACAGGCGTTCGGAGGCGTGCACCCAACCCAGAGCGGCAAACATATCTTTATCTGTTTGTGCCCAGATTTGCGGAATGCCCTTCGCATCAAATGTTATATCGACCGGACTATCAACAACTTCCACAGGAATTTTGCCATCATAATCCGCTACCGACAGACTCAACACCCAGCGACCGCCAAACCAGAGCAAGCTCGCGAGGACAAACAGACCGACAAACAGTGGAACCAATACTTTTCGCATCATCGTGCCACTTCCTTTTGTGCCATTTTTTCATTATATGACTAAATCTAAACATTTATTTTTTTAAATCAACTGAAACGCACCATCCAACACGGATTCTTACGGAACAGAATTAACGAAACAGGCGGGACAAACGCATTGTCGCGACGAAGTATTTGTGAGAATGAGACAATTCATGTCGAAATAAAGGAAACTTCCCATCAGGGATTATATACCTAGCAAGCCGAACGCTTAAACCCAGAAGAGCTTGTAAAACAAAAACGCCGCAGTAAGTTCTGCGGCGCTAATTTCTGATACACAAACCAATCTATTTTTTCTTCGTAAAACGCCGGCGCTTTCCCTTTGCCGGAGCTTTCTCGATGAGTTCCCGGCACTTTTCCAGTGTTAGCGATTCCGGCTCGGTGCCCTTGGGAATTCTCGCATTCTTCTTACCGTCTGTAATGTAAGGCCCGTACGGCCCGCGTAAAATTCGTATAGACGTCCCGTCAAATTCCTTCATAACCTTATTCGCATCCTGCTCTTTTTTCTCTTTTATCACTTCAAGCGCCCGTTCAAGCGTAATCGAATAGGGATCATCATTTTTGATGGATGCAAATTTATTCCCAAACCGAACGTACGGTCCGTACCGACCGATAGCCACGGAAACCGGCTCTCCTTCGGGCGTTTCACCTAAATTCCTCGGTAGATCAAAAAGTTTCAGGGCTTCCTCGAGGGTGATTTTTTCCATGTTCTGGTCCGGTTTCAGCCCGGCAAACAGCGGTTTTTCGTCGTCGTCTTTCGTGCCAATCTGCACAACCGTGCCAAATTTTGCCAGACGCACACTCACCGGACGACCGCTTTTCGGGTCGACGCCCAGGTAACGTGCCTGCGTTGCCTCTTCGCGGGTGAGGGATGCTTTATCCTCCACCCGCGCATGAAACGGTTCCCAGAATTTATGCATCAGAGGAATCCACTGCTGCTCCCCTCTTGCCACCGCATCCAAATCATCTTCCAGATGTGCAGTGAATTCATAATTTACATATTGTTCGAAATGGTCGGTGAGAAAACCGTTGACGATGCGCCCCACATCGGTGGGGAAAAAACGCCTTTGTTCCAATTCCACATATTCCCGGTTTAGAAGGGTCGAAATAATCGAGGCGTAAGTTGATGGCCGGCCGATGCCGTACTCCTCGAGCGTTTTAATCAGCGTCGCTTCCGTATATCGGGGCGGCGGCTTGGTAAAATGCTGATCCGAATGAAATTCAAGGACGTTTACCACATCTCCCTTTTTTAGCTCCGGCAGTAGCCCCTGTTCAGATGCGGATTCACCATTGCCATTATCCAGACCTTCCTGATAGACAGCCATAAAACCGGGGTCTTTAATGGTGGAACCGGTGGAACGAAACACGTTTCCTTTGCCGCAGGAGAAATCAACGGCGACGGTATCGATGGTTGCGGCGATCATCTGACTGGCAACGGTTCTTTTCCAGATGATCGAATATAGCTTGTATTGATCAGTAGTCAAATGCGACTTCAACTCCTCTGGTGTCCTGAAAACCGAGGTGGGCCGGATCGCCTCATGCGCTTCCTGCGCATTCTTCGCTTTAGTTTTATACGTATGCGGATGCGCCGGTATCTGGTCTCTGCCAAATTTTTCACCGATAAATTTCCGTAATTCGGCGATGGCTTCTTTTGCAATGGTGACGGAGTCGGTTCTCATGTAAGAAATAAGTCCGACTTCTCCGGCGCCGGTATTCACACCTTCGTACAACTGCTGAGCGATGCGCATGGTTCGCTGTGGTGAAAAACCCAATTTTCGCGAGGCTTCCTGCTGTAGTGTTGAGGTAATAAACGGCGCAGTGGGATTGCGTTTGCGCTGTTTTTTCTCCACCGAAATAACCGACATGCAGCCTTTGGCAGCCTGTATGAGCTTCAGTTTGATATCTGCGGCCTGTGCGCCGTTCTGAATATCAAACTGTTTCAGTTTCTTACTTTCATATTCAATCAATTTTGCCAGGAACGATTGATCTTTTTTCTCCAGATCGGCCTCAATGGTCCAGTATTCCTGCGGGTTGAAAGCCTCGATTTCTTTTTCACGCTCAACGATAAGTCTGAGCGCCGGGGACTGCACCCTGCCTGCAGACAAACCACGCTTAATTTTTTTCCACAACAGTGGTGACAGGTTAAACCCCACGAGATAGTCCAAAGCTCGTCTCGCTTGCTGTGCGTTGATTAAATCGGTGGAAAGTTTTCTTGGATTCTTTACCGCATCTTCGATAGCGCTGCGGGTAATTTCATGAAAAACAATCCGGTATACCGGTTTGTTGCCCAATACTTTTTTCTTTTTCAAAATTTCGTGCACATGCCAGGAAATAGCCTCGCCCTCACGGTCAGGGTCGGTGGCGAGATAGAGAGCATCAGCATCCTGCATCGCTTTGGTAATATTTTGAACGTGCTTTTTATTTTTGTCGATCACTTCATAGTGCATAGAAAAATCACTTGTGTCCACCGCACCTTCTTTCGGAATTAAGTCCCTCACATGTCCATACGACGCTATCACTTCAAAATTTTTGCCGAGATATTTGTTGACGGTTTTTGCTTTTGCGGGCGACTCCACGATTACAAGATTTTTTCCCATAGACTAATGTTCCATCTTTTCAAAAATTAACATGCTTTCTTTCGGCCAATTAATTCATTGACCTGACAATTTCGCTTTTTTATCCTACCGGAATTTTTCCATAAAGTTTCAAGTATAAGTTTTTTCCTTAGCAAGATCAAGAAAGAAATGCAATAAAAATGCAAATGTTCGTTAAATTGTGTTACAGAATTGTGTTTTTTTGAAATCAGTTCGTAATTTCGAAATTATCAGGCAGCAGGCAGACCAGTACATGGTCATCAAAAACCGAGCCGACAAACAGGTTGCTTTTGTGTTTTACGGCCACACTCGAACCTGAAAGATGCGAACCGTCATCAAGAAGGACCTCATTGACCTCATAAGAACTGACGCCCGTGAAGACAATGTGAAAAACTTGCGAGGGTGAAAGCAGTTTTGGATTTTTTGAATGTGCAACGAACGTCAGCAGCTTCGGATGTGCGGCAACCCACAAGTTCCCCTGCGGGTCTACATCGATATTATCCACGCCGGAATGCAAATCGATATCATAGCGGAACATAAGCGATCCGGAACCTTCTTCTCTTGAATAGACAAGAATCTTACCATCCGTTGTTGCTGCCACATAAATATATTGACCATCCCGGCTGACATTAATGCCGTTTGCATATTTAATGCCGCCCGCAGCAACAGAAAAATTCTGCCCGTCATAAAACAAAACATTTGCACGGCTCAATCGTAAATAGTCTTCCAACTTTCGACCGAATGCCGACCTGTTTCCATGATCATTTGTGACATAAAAGCGTTCGAAGTCCACCCCGACAACGTCATTGGGACTGTTTAACAAGGCTCCGCTGATGGAACGCACATGCTGCAACAGATCATTCTCATAGTCAAACACTTCAATGAATTGGCCGTCATGGCGATGGTTCACCACAAACAAACGTTTACGTCCGATAGCATTGGTCACCAAACTAATGCCGTGCGGGTGAAATTCGTTTCCGAAATCCCGAGTTAAATTAAATAATCGATGCGAAGGGGAGTTCAAATTCAACAGGAAAATGGCGCCTTGTTTTGGGTTGCCTTCCATAACAGACCGGCGGTCATCGCTGGAGATGAAGACCAGACCCGTACGATGTTCCAACGCCATATCTTCAGCACCGATTATGGAACTAACTTGCCGGAACTCACCGGCAAAATGGGGTTTTAGCGTTTTAAATTCTCCGGCCGTGTGAAACAAATTAACTAAAAACAATCCAACCGAAACAACGATGAAAACAAAACCCCACAGTGCAATTTTTTTATTAAATTTTAACCGGGGTTGCTTTTCCTCTCCCAATCCTTCGGCAACCTGGTCATCTGTTTGTGCAGGTTGTGAAGCGCCTTCTGAAGGTGCTGAGGCAGACCCTCCGTCCGTTGTAATTTCTTCTTCAACCTGCGGATTTTCTGAAACCGCAGGTTCTGACTCTTCACCTGTTTCCGGTTTTTTTTCTCCCTCAGGATCCTCCTCTAACTGGGCTTCAACCGCGTGCAGTTCTTTTTGCACCATATCCTCAAGTGCATCCCACCCATCGAGTTGAGGCGTATCGGATTCCGGTTCAGAATCGTCGGACGCCTGGTTTTCCATATCGGAATCCTGCTGCTTATCTGGCTTTTCATCCACAGCATCCCATCCATTTTCATCCGTGCCGTCTTCGCTCTTCCCACCGGCATTTATCTCATTTTCATCTGCCAAATGCACAACCTCCTCTTCATCTCTACTCGCAATTTCGTTGGATGCCGGGATCGAATTCGTTTCTGATTCCTGCAATTCATCATCTTCTGTTTTCCCGCCATCCGCGTCTGGATTCAACTCCCCACTGCCTTGCCGATCTTCCATCGGCACATTTTCCTTGCTCTCCTCTTCGGGAGCCATATTTCACCTCACACGAATTGAATACTTTCAGAATTTTCTTTAAGCCCTGGCCAAATCAATATAATGAATAATATTATGTAAAACAAATACGGAATTATACTTCAGCTTGCGGGGCGGATTGACTCATATTAAATGTTACCGAAGTCATTTTGAAAAGTAATCGTTG
>CAYVXE010000122.1:3467-12073 GCA_964455375.1 uncultured Calditrichaceae bacterium | reverse complement strand
TGAGAAATTCGAGCAAATCCCTCCTTTCTAATTCTAAAGGTACAATTTTGTCCACGAAATATCTAACATTTACAATTCCGACCGCAGGGAGGAATCTGGGGAGCGCTAATCATGATACTTTATAAAAACAAATACTTATGTCAAGCTCTGTCTCCGGGTCAGATTTCTCCTCAGGCTTCCGCCTGATTCGAAATGACAATATTTTTTGACTTTTTGGACAGCCACACACTATCCGACTGACTTCAAGACAAAAATCACGCAGGACACGACGGTACAAACAACCTCTATTTAACTTACTTTCATGGGTTTAGGGATTCCGTTACGTCGGCCTAACCGGAAACTCGTGTAAATTTATATAGAATTATTTAACTTTTTTCTTGACATTAACCGATGAATTTTTATCTTAAACAAGTAATCAGGTACTTGTTTACTTCTTTAAAGAAATATGTAACCTTGAGGTAACCATGCACGACATTCTTTCCTGGCAAATGACTCAACCCGGCAAACCTTTTAAACATACCAAAATCATTGTACCATCCCTGAGTTCAGAAGACGTTTTAGTAAAAATCTCCGGCTGCGGTGTCTGTCACACAGACCTTGGTTTCTATTACGACGGCGTCCGGACTGTACAACCGCCTCCACTAACTTTAGGCCATGAGATAAGCGGATTCGTTCAGGAAACCGGTGCGAACGTTCAAGAGTGGAAAGGCAAGGCAGTGATCATTCCGGCAGTTTTACCCTGCGGTGAGTGCGATCTGTGCCGTAAAGGCCGCGGTACCATTTGCCGTCAACAAAAAATGCCCGGCAATCACATCAACGGCGGATTTGCCAGCCACATCGTTGTTCCCGGAAAATATCTGTGCCCGGTCGATGTCGAAAGCGAGAACAGAATTTTCGGGAATTCCGGCGTCACGTTAACAGAACTTTCCGTAATCGCCGACGCAGTGACGACACCCTACCAGGCGGTGAAAAATTCCGGTTTAACGGAAAACGATCTGGCAATTTTTATCGGTGTCGGCGGCATAGGCGGCTATGGCGTGCAAATTGCAAACGCTCTCGGTGCTTCCGTGGTGGCGATTGATGTGGACGACCGCAAACTGCAAAGCGTTGCACAATTCGGCGCAGAGAAAACTTTCAACCCAAAAGAGTACGACAAAAAAGAATTGCGTAAAGCGATTCAGAGCTTTGTTGCTGAAAATTCTCTTTCGAAATATGAGTGGAAAATTTTCGAAACGTCCGGAACAAAAGCCGGTCAGGAGCTGGCGTTCAGTTTACTAACATTCGGCGCTACGTTGAGTGTGGTTGGTTTTACCATGGAGAAATTAGAACTGCGCCTGAGTAATCTCATGGCCTACGACGCCCGCGCCATCGGCAACTGGGGTTGCCATCCGAAATATTATCCCGAAGTTCTCGAACTCGTCAGACACGGTAAAATACAACTGGCGCCATTTGTGCAAACATTTCCACTCAGCGAAATCAATTCCGTTTTTCAACGGGTTCATCATAGAGAAATAGAAAAACGCCCCATATTAATCCCTGACTTTGATTAGGAGCATTGCAATGGAAATCTTCAAAAATCACGACTTAGTCCCTGACTTTGAATTCCAAGAAATCATTTATCAACTCAAACCATGCCTCGATCGGCAAGGAAAACCGGTGGAAGGGCTTTACAATGCCTGGATTATCCTGAACAACCCGGAGCAGCTCAATTCCTACACGACGCAAATGGTAAAAGAAGTCATTCTCGCTTTCAGAAAAGCGTCGAATTCCCGGAATGTTGTAGCGGTGGTTTTTACCGGCGTGGGAGATCAGGCGTTCTGCACCGGTGGCAACACCAAAGAGTACGCCGAATATTACGCAGGGCAACCGGAAGAGTACCGCCAGTACATGCGGCTGTTTAACGATATGGTCACGACCATTTTACATTGCGATAAACCGGTCATCTGTCGTGTCAACGGCATGCGTATTGCCGGCGGACAGGAAATCGGCATGGCGTGCGATTTCTCAATCGCCAGCGATATGGCTGTTTTCGGTCAGGCAGGTCCGAAACACGGCTCGGCCCCGGATGGCGGATCAACAGATTTTCTTCCCCTGTTTGTGGGCATCGAAACGGCAATGTTGAGCTGCACACTCTGTGAAATCTGGAGTGCACACAAAGCTTACCGGCTTGGACTGTTAACCGAAACGGTTCCGGTCCTGAAAAAAGACGGGGCCTTTATTGCCAATCCACTTGTCGTTACCGACCGCTGGATGAACACATCCGGAAAAATCATTTTCGGTGAGTCGAAAAGCGGCGAAGACAAACAACAGGCCAAAGACCTACTCAAACAATGCGAAAAGGATTTGTCAAATCTGGACAAAGCTGTGGACAATCTCTGTACATCGCTGATGATGACCGTACCCGGATGCTTAACCAAAACCATCGAATCGGTACGCAAGCACAAATTGGCGCACTGGGACAAAAACAGGGAAAGCAACCGCGCCTGGCTGGGTATGAATATGCTCACGGAAGGAAAGGCTGGTTTCAGAGCCTTTAACGAAGGTGCGAAAGGTCACCGGGAAGTGGATTTCATCAAACTGCGGCAACTGCTTGCCAGCGGTCAAAAATGGAACGACGATTTAATCGCAAGCGTCATGCCGCCTTCAGAATGACAGGCTCTATGAGACAATTATCATGCTGGACTTCACAATAAGAAAAATAAACAAAGACGACTGCAACGCCATCATTGCCATCGACGCCATTCATTCCGGTGAAGAAAAACAGGATTATTGGCTGTCCCGCCTCAAACCGTTTATCGACGGCACCCCCAAAAAACGATTCATTTTAGGTTACGTTGCTGTGGCAAAAGGCAACGTTATCGGCTACATCCTTGCCGAAGGCCGAGCCTGGGAATTCGGTTCACCTTTGTGCGGCTGGATTTTCGCCATCGGCGTAAATCCTGACTGCGGTCGTCACGGTGTCGGTCTGGCACTCTGCCGCGAAGTCTGTCTGAAATTCAAATCCAAAGGAATTAATACGGTTCGCACCATGGTTCGTAAAGATAACATCGATGTCCTGAGTTTTTTCCGGGCCTCGGGGTTTAAGGCAGGGCCGTTTATGGAACTTGAACTGGATTTTTAAAGAACAATTGTCATAAAAAAATTTTCAGGAGTAAGAGATGTCTGATTTTAAAAAAATACGTGTTGCATTGACACACGATCAGCAAATTCTAACGATTACACTGAACGACCCAAAAGCCAATGTGTTGGACAAGCAAATGATGACTGAAATCATCCGCATCCTCAGTAACGAAGGGACAAATCCGTTTGTAAAAGCAATCGTTTTTATGGGAGAGGGCGAGCATTTTTCTTTTGGCGCCAGTGTCCACGAGCACCGGAAAGAGGCCGTTGCCGACATGCTGAGAATATTCCACAAGATGCTGCGCATCTTAATCAAAACCGGTAAACTGATGTTTGCACTGGTCAGAGGGCAATGTCTTGGTGGCGGTCTGGAATTAGCGTCGTTTTGTCATTGGATCTTTGCTTCCCCCAATGCCATGTTCGGACAGCCGGAAATTAACCTGGCGGTCTTTCCACCCGTTGCTTCCCTGATTTTGCCACACCGGGTCGGTCAAATGCATGCAGACGATCTTATCCTCAGCGGCCGGTCTATTACCGCAAAAGAAGCCAGGGAAATCGGGCTCGTCCACGCCATTTCCGATGATCCTGAATCGGAATTGAACGAATTCATCTCAAAATATATTTTACCGAAAAGCAGAACAGCGTTAGAATTTACCGTCAACACAGCCCGTTTTGAAATGTACCAGGCATTCTTAAAAAATATCGATCTGATAGAAGCGCGCTATGTTCAGGAACTGATGGAAACCGAAGACGCCAACGAAGGCATTACGGCCTTTCTGGAAAAACGTAAACCGGTCTGGCAAAATGGTTGAGTGTGTGGGAAAAGTAGATTTCCTCTTCAGCCTGAGCGGAGTCGAAGGCTGTAACGCATTGTTTTCATGCCATGCTTCGACGACGCTCAACGTAAAGATTTGTTTAAGTTGGTCATTTTCGACAATCTCGATAAATACAAATGACTTCATTCAATTTTGAAAACCAGGTGGTCGTCGTAACCGGCGGCAGCAGCGGCATTGGCGATACAACCGTCAGGTCTTTTAGAGAGGCCGGTGCACGGGTGGTGTGCGTGGATTTACACCGGCCTGAAAAACCGGTGCAAAACGTGCGCTATCTGGAAGCTGATGTAGCAAATTTCCAGGCGGTTGGCACCTGTGTTAAAACCATTCTGAAAGAAGAAAAAGCCATCGACTGCCTCATCAACAATGCTGGCATTTCCCGGGATGCACCCGTCTGGCGCATGAGCGAAAAAGATTGGGATGCGGTTCTGAATGTCAATTTGAAAGGGGCGTTTAATTTCATTCATCACATAGCTCCATATTTTCGGCAAGCAAATCGGGGAAAAATCGTCAATGTGTCCTCCATTAATGGCATGCGCGGCAAGTTCGGTCTGGTCAATTATTCCGCGGCTAAAGCCGGACTCATTGGTCTGACAAAAACAATCGCCAAAGAATTAGGCCGCCACAACGTCAACGTAAATGCCGTGGCGCCGGGTTACGTGCTCACACCGCTCATGGAAAATCTCCCTGAAAAGATCATCGAAGGAGCAAAAGCAGAAACGGTCTTCGGCCGGCTGGCACAACCGGAAGACGTCGCAAACGTGATTTTATTTTTGTGTTCTGACCTGGCAAAACATATCACGGGAGAAGTCATCAAGGTTGATGGCGGACAGTATATTTGAAGGGTATACAGAGTTATAAGTTATAGGGTATATGGGTATATGGGTATATGGAAATAAGAAATCTGCACATAATAGACGAATGCACAAAATTATAAATCCCACATACGTTGCATCGCGGGAAAAATGATTTACTGAAAAATCTATCTACCATGGGAATCAAAAGCGGAGACATAAAATGACACAATCGAATACAATCTTTACCGAATGGCAGGGTAAGTCGCTGGACGAGATTTTACATATCTGCCATGATCTTGTGGAAGACCCCGACTACCCTACAGTCAAGCGTTGGCGGGAAGCAGGCGGAAAAGTAGTCGGACATTTTCAAGTCTACTTTCCGGAAGAAATCGCCCATGCTGCCGGACTCCTGCCATTGAAAATCTGCGGTGCTCAGGTTGAGGGCATGGAATCGGAATCCCATTTTGGGTCATATCTCTGCTCCATCATCAAAACGTCTCTGGAATTGGCGTTGACCCAAAAGGTCGAGTTAGAAATGTTTGTCACCCACCCCATCTGCGACGCGGCCCGCAATTTAGCGGCAATCTGGGGACGTAACTTTTCCTACAAATGTCAAATTCTTTACCTGCCACAAAATCCAAACTCAAGCTATTCAATCCAGTATCTGAAAGAGGAATATACCAGACTCGCAAAAGACCTGGAAGACATTTCAGGAAAAAAAATTACAGATAACGATTTACGGCATTCACTTTCGGTTTACAATGAAAGCCGGTGGCTTTTGCGGGAACTGTATGCCATCAAACGGGACACCCCGTGGCTCATCGCCGCCGATGACGCGTTCAGCCTCATGGCGCTTGCAGGGTTTATCCCAAGAGAAGAATTCAATCGTTTCATGCGTGCGGTCCTGCCCATGATCAAACAGCGGCAGAGCAAGAAACAGGACAAAATGCGGGTGGTTTTCGAAGGCGGTTTTTGCGAACAGCCGCCCTTAGACCTGCTGCAGACCATCGACCGTTCCTGTTACCTGGTGGATGACGACCTGATGATCGGCTTGCGCTGGTTTCTCGATGATGTGGCTGTGGATGGCGACCCGCTGTCCAATCTGGCTGAAGCGTACATTGAAAATTCCAGTTACAGTCCTGTGCAGCACGACTTGCGCAAACCCAAAGAGAAAATGCTGCTGGAACGCATCAAAAATGCCTCGGCTGAGGCAGCAATTGTGACGGCTGCCAAAATGTGCGAGCCCGGGCTCGAAGAACAGGTAACCTACAGCAAAATGCTCGATGAAGAAGGAATCCCTTATTTTATCAGCGAGTTTGAAGAAAATCAGACAACGTTTGATCATCTGGGAATTCAGTTGGAAACCTTTGTCGAAAACATTCTTTTCAGTTAAATGAGGTAAAATCCATGACCAACAAAATTCAAAATACAGAAGAGCTTGTGGGACGCGGCAACCGTGAAGGCGCCGGACTTTTCCGCCAATGGTTCACCGAACTCACAGAAACCGCAAACCAGGGAAAAGGCGCTGCCTACGTATTTGTCATGGGCAGCCTGAATGAAATTTTAAAAACATTCGATTTCCCGGTAGTCTTTCCGGAGATCAACTCATTGCAGACCGCGGTGCGACGGGTGGCATCTGATTTTCTCAATGAAGCCGAAGATTACGGCTATTCGCCGGATATTTGCGGTTACGTAAAAGCCGACGTGGCTGTGCAGTTAAAAGGCGGTGAACATCCCATGGGCCGGATTCCCAAGCCGAGCATCGCGGTCCTGACGAATGCCTGCAACACCTACATCAAATGGGCGGAAATCTGGGAGCGGATGTATGACATTCCAACCGTCACCATCGACATTCCCGGCACGAGAGCCGCAGGCACTCAAACCTGGAGCGGTGATCCGGATTTCGAAAATGACCGGAAATATGTTGCCGGGCAGCTCAAAGAGCTCATCAAAGTGTGCGAAAAAGTTTCCGGCCAAAAATTCGATATCGACAAATTCAGGGAAATACTCAGCTACGCCAATGACATGAGCCGCTACTGGAAAGAAGTTCTGAACTTCAACCAACATCAGCCGGCGGTTTTCAATGCACTGACAGACGGTACGATTTTCTTAGGCGTTACCAACGGGTTGCGGGGAACGAAAGCTGGCAGTGACTATTTCAAAAACCTCGTGGAAGAAATGAAGTACAAATCGGAAAACGGTATCGGCACGTTGACCGCTGAAAAATTTCGTCTTTTCTTTGTAGGTGTTCCCTGCTACCCAATCTTTCGCCGGTTTAATGAATTTTTCACCGACTGGGACGGCGTTTTTGTACATTCCACTTATTTATGGTTTGCTTCGGGAGGAACGAACCTTGGCTTCCAGTATGACCTGAAAAATCCCATCGACAGTCTGGCGGAAGGCGTTCTCATAAGTGTACGCGATGCCATGGACAGCATGTTCCATCAGCAGGAAGCGATTCTGTCGTTAGCGGATCCATTCAAAATTGACGGTGTTATTTATCATCCGATTAAAAGCTGCCGCACGGTTTCAACGGGACTTGCGGATGGACGGCGCTACGTGATGAACAACAAAGACATCGCCACACTGTTCATCGAATCCGATTTGATGGATAAACGCGTGGTCTCGGAAGCGCAAATGAAAAACCGGATTGACGCTTTTTTTGAAGGAATGAATTCCAGAAGACAAACGGCGGCAGCGGTGTAAATGGAGTCTTTGCTTCCAGGAAATTCTTGAAATTAAAAAACAGGAGAGAATCATGTCTTTTGCAGCAGGTGTGGATGTTGGCTCCACACAGACCAAAGCAGTCATCATAAATGAAAGTCAGAAAATTGTAGCACGATCACTCATCGATACGGGTGCGAATGTCACTGCCGCAGCCGAGAAAGCGTTTCAGCAAGCACTAAAAGCCGGGCATCTTGGCGACGAGATGGTAGACTATGTCATCGGCACGGGCTACGGCCGTTACAAAGTCACATTTGGCAACAAGCAAGTCACGGAAATAAGCTGTCACGGTCGTGGCGCTGTACACATGTTTCCGAAAACGCAAACCGTCATCGACATGGGCGGACAGGACAGCAAGGCCATCCGGGTCAGTCCGGATGGTAAAATTATCGACTTTTGCATGAACGACAAATGCGCCGCCGGGACCGGACGTTTTTTAGGCGCTGCATCGATGGCGTTGGATATTCCACTCAGCGAATTAGGACCGACTGCGTTATTATCGGAAAAGGCGGTGCGCATCAGTACGACTTGCACTGTTTTTGCCGAGTCCGAAGTTTTGTCGTGGCTGGGCAAAGGCAAAAAGGTCGAGGATATTTTGTGGGGCGTGCATCAATCCATCGCCGCCCGTTCCGTAGGGCTGCTGCGCCGGGTCGGCGTTGAAGATGAAATTACGTTTACCGGCGGCGTGGCAAAAAATACCGGCATGGTAAAAGCGCTTGAAGAAGGTTTGAAGAAAAAAGTCAATGTCGGTGATGACTCGCATTTTATGGGAGCCTTAGGTGCGGCGCTATTCGCGTTAGACCATATCTTAGCAAGCAGGAAACCTGTGGCGAAGGAGGTGAATTAGCATGGATTACACACTGGGTCTCGACGTTGGCTCGACCTACACCAAAGCCGTTATTTTGAATGAAAACAAAGATATTCTCGCCCACAAAATGGCGCAAACCGGGTCTAAGTTGAAAGAGGTCGCACAGCAAGTCACCGAAGACGTGACGGCTGCTGCGGGTCTGACTAAGGACGACATTTCCTACATCATCACCACAGGTTACGGCCGCCATTTGATTCCGTTCCGGGATCTACAGGTAACCGATTTGACTGCCACTGCCCGCGGTGCGAATTTTCTTTTCCCCGG
>CAYVXE010000122.1:0-3367 GCA_964455375.1 uncultured Calditrichaceae bacterium | reverse complement strand
TACAGGTAACCGATTTGACTGCCACTGCCCGCGGTGCGAATTTTCTTTTCCCCGGTACAAGAACAGTGTTAGATATCGGTGGACAAACGATGAAGGCCAGCCGCATCGACGCGCGGGCAAAAGTCGCCACGTTCCGATTGAACGATAAATGCGCCTCCGGTACCGGCGCTTTTCTGGAAAAAACCGTGCACTACATGGGGTACAAAACCGAAGACATCGGCCCGCTGCTGGACCTTTCCAAGGAGCAGGTGCCCATTTCCGGCGTCTGTGCCGTATTTGCGGAATCGGAAGTCATCAGCCATCTTTCAGAAGGCGTTCCTCCGGAAGATATTATGTACGGCGCCATTCTATCGCTCACCGATCGTTCCATCCAGCTCATGAAACGCATCCGCTCTGAACCGGAATACACACTGGTGGGCGGAATTTTACGGTGGCAAAAGCTGGCGGATGTCATCAGGGAAAAAGTACAGGCGAAAATAAATGTCCCGGAAGATGACATGCCACAATTCACGGCGGCGGTGGGCTGCGCCATTCTCGGCCATATCCGCTTGCAAAAACTTCGCAATGAACAGCCGGGAGAAATCAGATTTGCACAACAAACGAGCACAGTAAATTAATCAATATTCAGGAGAAAAGAAATGCAAGCCACAGATGTCCTTTACGAAGAACACCGGGTGATTATGAAAGTCCTTGAATGCCTGCAAAAAATAGTTGATGAGGCAGAACAGAACGGTAAACTCAATGCAGAGTCCGCACAAACCGCCATTGATTTTTTCAAAAATTTCGCCGACGGCTGTCATCATTCCAAAGAAGAAGCGCGTTTATTTATCGTCATGCAGGAAAACGGCATTCCCAAACAGGGTGGTCCAATCGGCGTCATGCTGATGGAACACGATGACGGAAGAAGTTTCGTACGCGGCATGGCCAGAGAAATCGCCAAAGCCGCTGCAGGTGACTCCAACGCGTTGCAGTCGTTTTCCCAGAATGCCGGAGACTTCATCCATTTACTTTCAGCGCATATCAGCAAGGAAGATCAGGTTTTGTTTCCCATGGCCGGTCAGATACTCAATGAACATGCGGCGAATGACTTAATGAATGATTTCAGACAAATCGAAACCGATGCCGGTGGTCAGAGGCATAACGAATATGTGGCAATCGCAAAAAATCTTTGTGACCAGTACGGTGTGGCGTTTGTGGATGCTGTTCAAATTCATACCATCAATTCGGAATTTATGTCCGATTAATTGTTTCAGAACATGAAACGGGAGAGTTTCTTCTTAGCATGTCAGTAGAACACAACAGAACGAACAGCTCTTTGCATATTCTCAAAAGCTGCCACAACGAAAACGGCAACTATCTCGGTTGTACCATCCCGCCCGACCCGCAACTCATCGCTGACGGCTGGGAACGCCGGTTCATCGCCGATGCCAGAATGGCCAGAGATGCCAGTGACAGTTATCGTGAGCTCGGTTATGAGGTTCGCCTGGAGCCTGTAGATGCAGAGGGTTTAAAGGATGAATGTGCTGGTTGTAAAGCATTATTTGCAAAATTTCACGCCGTCTACACCCGAAAAACAACCTAACTTTTTCTACAAATAAAATAGACAGAAAAAATGAAATTAGATGAAATTGTCGCCATCTCGGCCGTTAGAACGCCGCTGGGAAAATTCGGCGGTTCTTTGAAAAACATACCTTCATTCGAAATGGGAGGGGTAGCGATTCGGGAAGCCTTGAAACGCGCAACTATTTCAGGAGAACAGGTAGATGATGTCATTCTCGGTTCCTGCCGACAAGCGGGAAACGGGCCCAATCCGGCGCGTACTGCTGCAGTAAAGGGAGGAATTCCGATTTCTGTGCCCGTCGTGACTATTAACATGGCCTGCCCTTCCGGCATGAAAGCCCTTGCACTTGCCACGCAAGCCATTCGCCTCGGCGAAGCAGAAATCGTGGTGGTTGGTGGATTTGAGAGCATGAGCACCATTCCCTACCTGTTCAAAAACGCCCGCTGGGACGGCTTCAAAATGGGTAACAAAATCCTGGAAGACGGTTGGAGTGATAGCATCGACCCACTCATTGGCCAGGGCATGGGCGCCACAGCAGAAAATTTATGCGACATATACAATATCTCCCGGCAGGAACAGGATGAGTTTGCTGCGGAAAGTCACGCAAAAGCATTTACTGCACAACAAAATGGCTGGTTTGATAATGAAATTGTTCCGGTCACAGTCCCGGAAAAAGGCAAAAATCCATCGTTTCTATTTGACAAAGATGAAACCATCCGCCCTGAAATTGACCTGGAGAAAATGGCAAGGCTCAAACCGGTTTTCCGGAAGGACGGAACGGTCACTGCAGGCAATGCTTGCCAGATGAGTGACGGGGCCACAGCGCTGGTCATGACGCATCGAAAAATGGCAGAACGCATCGGCACAAAACCGCTGTTCTCCATCGTGTCCTATGCACAGGTCGCCGTTGCTCCGGAAGTCATGGGAGAAGGCCCGGCGCTGTCCATACCGGCAGCCCTGGATAACGCCGGGATGTCATTGGACGATATGGACCTCATCGAAGTCAACGAAGCATTTGCCAGCCAGACCCTTGCCAACGAAAAAGTTTTGCGGTGGGATCGCCGCAAGCTCAATATTCATGGAGGCGCCATCGCGTTGGGGCACCCCACTGGAATAAGCGGCGCCCGCATTCTGGTCACCCTCTATTACGCATTGAATCGGGTACAAAAAACCATGGGGATTGGAGCAATTTGCGGCGGAGGAGGTGTGAGCATGGCGACTGTGATTAAACGGGAAGGTTGAGTTTGCCGAAAAGACAGTTTCCGGCTTCGTGCTCAGACTTTATGTTAAAAAGTAGTTAACCTGGATTATTCCTGGCGCGGCAAAGCCACAAAATCTTTAGCCACGGATAAACGCGGATGCACACGGATGAAAAACGAAAGCAAGTTGATAAAAAAGTTTGCCTTTTTCTGCACAGACAATCTTTTGCAAAAAAATGCAAAAGATTACCGGTAAATACTATAAATTCTTGCCTGTAAGGCGCTAAGACACAATGCAAACTGCGGGTCAGGAAACTTTTATGAATACTCTAAAAACAAACTAATAGCATAGGAGTGAACTATGGAAACAGTACTAAATTTTATGGGAGAAGATCACGACAGATTAGATAATATATTCAAAGAGTTCAGGACAGTAAAAAACAGCGACAAAAGTAAAGCAAAAAGTTTGTTCCATGAATTTAAGATTGGTCTGCAGAAACATATCGTCTGGGAGGAAGAAATATTGTTTCCTCTATTTGAAAATAAGACGGGGATGAGTAACTCAGGCCCAACTACAATAATGAGAATGGAACATCGTAAAATCAAA
>CAYVXE010000121.1:9262-12311 GCA_964455375.1 uncultured Calditrichaceae bacterium | reverse complement strand
TGTGAAAAGGTTCATGTTTTCGAGCAGTCAGGAATTACTGAAGTTCACCTAGTGTGTTTAAAATAATCGTGGCTCCCACAATAGCAGCAGTTTCAGTCCGCAAGCGGCGCACACCAAATGTGATGGGTTGAAAACCGTTTTTCACTGCGAATTGGACCTCCTCTTCCGTAAAGCCGCCTTCCGGCCCGACGCAGAGACAAACTGACCGTATCTCAGGTGGCTTTGTTGATGCTCGCAACAAATTATCGATTGTAGAGGTAGTTGTTTTTTCATGGGCAATGAATTTAATGTCAAATTGGCCAGAGTGTTCACAAAAGTATTTAAAGGATTGCACCGATCCGAGGGTGGGGAATTTTGAACGTTTACATTGTTTACATGAACTGATAATGATATTGTTTAACCGGTCATATTTGATAGATTTTTCGTTTGCAGTTGTTCTTTTTGTGCGTAAAGGCGTGAATGCCGATACGCCAAGTTCTGTTCCTTTTTCTAATATCCATTCGAACTTGTGTTTTTTAGGAATGCCAACAGCAACAGTAATTTGAAAGGTGGGTTCCCCAAAATCAGCTAATTTCCTGACGATATCTGCGATGGTCTTTTTTTTATCTGCGATCGTAATTTTACATTCATAAACAAACCCATTTCCGTCAATTGCCCAAAACAAGTCATTTTTCTTGCAACGCATGACTTTGATCAAATGCGAACTTTCCCGTTCTTCCAAACTCACATTGTTTCCATGGATATTTTGAGGCAGGACATAAAAAAAATCATCGTGTGTCATAATGTAGAGACGGAAATCAATTCGTGTTTTCAAATACAAGTTTGAAGTTTTTCGGTTTGATATCCGAATAACGGATACCGGCCGGGAGGTCGATTTTCGGTGCATGGCCTTTGCCC
Source organism: uncultured Calditrichaceae bacterium (assembly GCA_964455375.1). Classification (GTDB taxonomy): domain Bacteria; phylum Zhuqueibacterota; class Zhuqueibacteria; order Oceanimicrobiales; family Oceanimicrobiaceae; genus CAYVXE01. The sequence continues at coordinate 11,414 of CAYVXE010000121.1, read as the reverse complement.
GGATTACGTTTTGCGATATTGTAATCGATAAAGGCATGAATGTCGTCGTGGGTAATTTTTGAAAGAAGTAACCCTCCGCCCTCTAAGACGACACTAACCGTTGATGGCACCACATAGACGTTGAGGTACCGCGGGACATGTGTTACTTTGACGGGAACGCCGTCCATCGTCCTTTCTAATAAAGGCTGGATATTTATAAAGATCGAAACATCGCTGCGGTTGCAATGAACAGAGTTTGAATGGAGTTTCAGCGGGATTTTTTTTTGAAGATCGAAACGTAGACCCTGGTATTCTTTGTGTTCAGTGGCAACCTCGGTTATTTGGGAAACCGCAGACTGGGGGCCGGAGATAGCCACCGAGTCCGGTTTTACATGAATTGGCCCGACAATGGTGTATCCTGCGGCGAGTTGTGGGTGCAAGTCAAGATGTACAGGAACCTTTTTACTGATAAAATTATCTAAGGTAACCCTAATCGTTTCCGGCATAACGATTTCCTGAATTTGAACATCTTCAAAGCGTCTGGTTAAAAAGACTTGTTGTGGGGTTAATTTGAAGACTTTACTTTTTTCTACATCTGACAGATCCAATTGAACATTGGCACCGCTACTCATGCTTAGTGCAATCAGGCTTTTACCTGTTCCATTCACTTTCACTTTTACGGTTCTAGGTAAGTTGTTCAGGATAACTTTGTTGTCTGGCAGATTGGTTACAGAGACAGGGACTTTGATGACATAGTCGTATTGGTCCTCTGTGATAACATAGAACCAGATAAAAATTGCTATGATAAAGACTGCCAGTTTAACCTGGTAATTTTTTAGGATTGCTAGACCCTTCATAAAAGCGACATATTCAAAAACATGGATAGACTACGTCTGCAATACCTGTATTAAGAATCGAGGCCAATCTACTTGTATGATTGTTCGATAGTTTTGCCAATGCTAACGTCACCATTGTCAATTCGCAAATTAAAGCCGCAGGCCGGGTTGGTGCAAACCCAGGCCTTATACATGATTGAAGAACCCTCTCTACCGTAATCGGATAATGGAATTAACAAACCGGTATCACATTTCTGACATTTCGGAAAGACCTGTTCCATTTTATTTCCCCTTAATTATATAAAAATTAGTTACTGATAACTATAAAAGAAATACGCTTTCCTTATAGTCTAAGTCAGTTTTACTCTTTTACAACCCACACTTTTATGCTCGCTTCAACATCGCTGTGTAGCTTAATGGGTACTTCATAAACTCCAAGCGCTTTAATAGGTTCCGTCAACTGTATTTTGCGGCGGTCAATCTTAAACCCTTCTGCATTGAGTAAGTCCGCTATATTTTGGGTTGTAACTGCACCGAAAACTTTGTCTTCTTCACCCACTACAACCGGCACTGTAAGCGAAACTTTTTTAAGTTTATCTGCAATGGCCTGAGCGTCTTTTTTATGTTTTAGCTGTTTGATTTCTTCCCGCTTTTTCTGGTTTTTAAATAGGTTCATGTTTTGCAGCGTCGCGGGGAGGGCAACATTTTTGGGAATCAGATAATTTCTGGCATAGCCAGGTTTGACATCGACAATTTCACCGGCTTTGCCAAGGTTTTCAGAATCTTGTTTTAAAATTATTTTCATTTTTTATAATCCTGTGATCTGTTTGCAAATAACGAGAAAATTCAATCACTATTTCGAATTGTCCATGACGTAGGGCATTAATGCTAAATAGCGGGCACGTTTAATTGCTCGTTTCAACAACCGCTGGCATTTAGCACAATTTCCGGACGTTCTGCGTGGAATCATTTTTCCTTGGTCGGTCACAAATCTTGTGAGCTTAGTGGTATCTTTGAAGTCAATGTAGGTCTCGTTGTTTTTTCTGTCTTCGCAGATTTTACATATTTTTACTTTTTTAAACATAGCACAAATACTCCTTCGTGTTCATATTTTAAATTTTAAATTGTCTGAATTGTGCCCGAAGTATGATCATATCATTCAGACAGTTGCTCTGCTTCCGTCGTTACGTCAGGCGCAGTTTCTTCAATGGTCGTTTTTTCGCTTTGATCATCAGTTGCAACCTCTTCAGCCGGCTTCTCTGTTTCCGGTTTTGTGTCAACTGGTTTTGTGTCAACTGGTTTTGTAGCAACTGGTTTTGGGGCGGTTTTCTCTTCAA
>CAYVXE010000121.1:0-9162 GCA_964455375.1 uncultured Calditrichaceae bacterium | reverse complement strand
CAACTGGTTTTGTAGCAACTGGTTTTGGGGCGGTTTTCTCTTCAATAGCCGCGACTTTATCCTGAAAAAGTTTTGGTTCAAAGACAAGCGTTAAGTAACGCAAGATCGATTCTTCAAGAAGAAATTCTCGTTCGAGTAAATTGGGCAATGTGCCGGCGCCTTTAAAATAAATTTGAAAATAAGTGCCATATTGCCGACGTTTGATTTCGTAAGCAAGTCGTTTTTTGCCCCATTCATCTACTGCGGCAATTTCTCCGCCATTATTTTTGATGAATGACTGAATTTTAGTGATAGTATTCTGGATATTATCAGGTTTTTGTAAAGAATCTATTACAATCGTTGTTTCATAAAACTTCAATTTATTTACCTCCAAAATATAATTGTTATATAAATAACGGAGCAAGTACCAGGGAAATGACGGCCATTAATTTTATCAAAATATTAATGGAAGGTCCAACCGTATCTTTCAACGGATCTCCCACCGTATCCCCGATAACTGTTGCTTTGTGTGTTTCCGAGTTTTTACCACCGAAATGTCCTTCTTCCACATACTTTTTAGCGTTGTCCATAGCGCCGCCTGAATTTGCCATTTGTATGCCGAGCATGACTCCTGTTATGAGAGCGCCAACCAGAAGCCCTGCTAATGCTTCCGCACCTAAGACAAGCCCAACGATAACAGGCGTAACAATTGCTAATGAACCAGGTAAAAGCATCCCCTGTATCGCGCCTGTGGTGCTTATATCGACACATTTGGCTGAATCCGGCATGACTTTGCCTTCCATAAGGCCGGGGATCTCTTTGAACTGTCGGCGAACTTCTTCGATCATCTTAAACGCAGCTTTGCTGACAGCCTTAAACAGCATCGAAGAGATCAAAAATGGAAACATGCCGCCAATTAACAAACCTGCGAGTACTTTCGGATCCTTTATGTCCGCGGCTTCTATGTTCACGGATTTCATGTAAGCGACTAACAAACCCAGTGATGCAAATGCCGCCGAGCCTATCGCGAACCCTTTTCCGATCGCTGCTGTGGTATTACCTACAGAGTCGAGATTGTCGGTGATCTCTCTGACTTTAGGATCTAGTTCTGCCATCTCGGCAATGCCACCTGCATTATCGGCAATTGGGCCGTAAGAGTCAACCGCTACAACCATTCCGGTTGTGGCAAGCATCCCTAATGCAGCCATGGCGACACCATAAAAACCGGCAAAATGGAAGGAAACCATAACCGCCATTGCCAATGCGATAACAGGGAAAGCGGTTGAAGCCATGCCAACTGAAATACCACTGGTCACGGTAAGAGCCGGACCGCTTTGGGATTCTGCGGCGAGACTCTTAACTGGTTTATATTTACTGGACGTGTAATATTCACTGAAGAAACCGACGATGATTCCCGAGACAACTCCGGCAATCGTTGCATAAAAAGGTCCCATGGCCGTGTACGTTTGGCCGTCTTCGCTAAAAGTCGTACCAAATTGTTTTACGATGAAATAAGTAGCAACAGCTGTTAAAATCGCACTCACATACGTTCCTCCCATCAAAGCACTTTGCGGATTCGATTTTCCGGCTACACGGACATATATAATGCCGATGATGGAGGAGATGATACCTGCGCTGGCGATATAGAATGGGATCATTCGTAAATTGTCTGATGTTAAACCAATTATTGCAGCGATAGCCAGCGCGGCAATAATCGATTCGACGTAAGATTCCAGCAAATCAGCGCCGAGACCGGCAACGTCACCTACGTTGTCGCCGACATTGTCTGCAATAACTGCTGGGTTTCTTGGGTCATCTTCCGGAATGCCAGCTTCAACTTTTCCAACCAGATCTGCTCCCATATCCGCACCTTTGGTGAAAATACCGCCGCCGCTACGGGCAAATAAAGCAACAAGGCTGGCTCCCATGGCATAGCCGTTAATAATGGTCGGCTCCCCTTTGAAAACGATAAACACAATACAAAGGCCTAAAAGAGAAAGTCCGACGACACTCATGCCCATGACAGCTCCACCTGAAACAGCGACACTGAGAGCGCCTTTCAGACCACCGCTTAAAGCACCTTGGGTGGTCCGACTATTGGCTCTCGTTGCGATGCTCATGCCAATATAGCCGGCAAGAGAAGATGCAAGAGCTCCGCCAATGAATGCAATTGACGTTCTCCAACCCAAATCAACAGTGGAAATCAACGGTGCAATAGCAATGAGTACCGATATGACCACGACAAAACTACCGATGTACAAATATTCACGTTTGAGAAACGCTTTAGCTCCTGCTTGTATGGCTTCCGAGATTTCAACCATCTTTGCACTGCCGGCGTCTCGTTTCATAACATCTGCAATTAAATAGGCAACAAAGGCAAGTGCGACTAAACTCGCGATAATCGGGGTAGTCAATTCTTCCTCCTTAGTTTGTTCAGTTGTACAGGTTCATTGTTTTTGTGATTCCTTCACGGATAAAATACAGACAAGCTTGGGCTGTCTCATCAATCAGGGAAGGAAGGGATTTTTTTTCACTAGCATTAAAATCGGACAGGACAAATGTCATTGCATCATTCATATTTTTCTGGCCGATACCAAATCGTAAACGCGGAAAATCAATTGTCTGCAAACGACTGATGACAGACGCCAAACCGTTATGGCCGCCATCAGACCCACTTTTTCTGAATCTTATTTTTCCAAAAGTAAGATTGAAATCATCTGAAATAACGAGAAGATTTGGCAAGTCGATCTTCTCTCTATCGATTAATTCAACAATCGCTTCCCCACTCAGATTCATATACGTCAATGGTTTAATGAGGCTGACGTTTTGTCCGGAATACACGGTATCTGCTTGCATGTAAATGTTGTCAACAGTTACGAAAGGGCAATTTAATAATTGCCCGATTTTGTCAATGATCATAAAACCAATGTTATGACGGGTTGTTGAGTAGTCGTCTCCCGGATTTCCTAAACCGACTAAGCCAAGATGTTTTTTTTCAAAAAGTTCCAAAAACCGTTTATTCTGATTCGCCTTCTGTGTCTTCTTTCTGCCCCACGACTTCCGGTTCCGTTGCAGCTTCCTCAGCACCTTCTTCAATACCTTCTTCGGCAGTTTCTTCCTTTATTATCGTAGGCGGACGAACCGTAACGATTGATTGTGAAGGGTCTGTCAGGAGAGTCATATTATCCATGGCAATATCTTCTACACGAATGGAATCCCCGATTTTTAGATTCGTGATATCCAATTCGAAGTATTCCGGAATATTTTTTGGTAAACATTCAATGCTAATTTCTCGGATTATGTGTTGCAGGACGCCACCTTCTTGTTTGGCACCCACAGATTCACCTGTTAACCTTACCGGAATATCGACGGTAATTTTTTCTCCTAATTTGATTCCCAGCAAATCCACGTGTATGGGGTTGTCATAAACAGGATGCCATTGAATATCGCGGATTACACACTGGGCTTTTTTACCGGAATCGAATTGCAAATCGATGACGTTTGCATCCGAATAAATAGCATCGCGTAATTTTTTTTCATCTAACGTTAAGGCGATGGATTCTTCGCCATGAATGTAATAAACGCCGGGAACTTTTCCATCTCTTCTTAACTGTTTTGTGGATTTTTTCCCGACTTCTTTACGGGTTTCAACATTTAATAATAGTTCAGACATGGGACTCTCTCCAATTTTTAATCAAACAAGGAACTGATAGATTTCTCTTCATGTATTCGTTTAATGGCTTCGCCGAATATCTTTGACGCGGTAAGAACGTTGAGTTTATCCAGGTATTTTTCTTTCGGCAAAAAAACGGTGTCACTAACCTGAATTTGAGTAATAGGAGCTTTAGAAATACGTTCAATTGCCGGACCTGATAAAATCGCATGTGAACAGGCGACGTAAATATCCTTGGCTCCATGTTTTTTCAGATAATTTGTAGCATTGCACAACGTTCCGGCTGTGTCGATGATATCGTCAATAATTAAAATATTACGGTTACTTACCTCTCCAATGATGTTGACGATTTCAGCCTCATTGTGTTTCGGTCGCCTTTTATCGATGATGGCCAACGGGGCATGTAATCGTTTGGCATAGGCACGTGCCAGAGTGATTCCCCCAATGTCAGGGGAAAGCACGGTTAAGTCCGAGAGATTCATTTCCCGGAAATACTCTGTAAAGATTGTGGAAGAATATAAGTGATCCACTGGAATATCAAAGAACCCTTGAATTTGCGGTGCATGTAAATCCATGGTCAGGATCCTTTCGGCACCGGCAGTAACCAGTAAGTTGGCAATCAACTTTGCAGTAATGGAAACTCTCGGCTGATCTTTTCTGTCCTGACGAGCATACCCGAAATAGGGAATGACCGCGGTAATTCTCTCGGCGGAAGCTCTTCGTGCAGCATCCAGCATGATGAGCAGTTCCAAAATATTTTCAGCCGGCGAATTGGTCGGTTGAATGATAAAGACATCTGCCCCACGAATATTCTGGTCATATTTCACCCAAATTTCCCCATCGCTGAAACGGGAGATTTTTGCATCACTGAGTGAAACATGGAGATAATCCGCAATATTTTCAGCTAAATTTCTATTGGCCGTACCTGAAAACAGAATCGGTGTCGGTAACATAATAAACTCTTCTTAGCATAGAAAATGACGGCAACCCAGTTGGATTCCGTCATTTATTAGCGTCTCATTTGTATTTAACTTGCTGGGGTGCCAGGATTCGAACCTGGGAATGCGGGGACCAAAACCCCGTGCCTTGCCGCTTGGCGACACCCCAGTAACTGTGCAACTGTCTATCGGCAAAGCATACCTTAGCCTTCAAGGGTAGCTTTTAAATTTTCCGACAATTCGCCACCCTCTTGGTCTAAAGAAGAGCGATACTGCTTCAGTATTTCTTTTTCGATATAGCTGCGAAAATCGTTTCTTATGGGATGCGCAATATCTCGGTATGTTCCGTCCGGCATTTTTCTGCTTGGCATGCTGATAAAATACCCGCTTGATCCCTTTATGACCTTCATCCCTCTAACAACGAAGACATCATCAAATGTTACATTGACAAATGCCTTTAATTTTTCCTCATTTCTCAGACTGATGTTTATTTCTGTTATCTCCATGCCACCCTCCCAAAAATGAATTTTATGCAAAATTCATTTATAATTAATACAAAATACAATACTAATGATGAGTTAAATGTCCTTATAACCCCACTCGGTTTGCCGGGTAATGTACGTCAAATAACTTTGTTGAAAAATTTTATTCATTTTTTCAGCCTGATTGTACTCTCGGAATATCCCGTAGATTGCTGAACCGGAACCGGACAGGCTTGAAAATAAAGCACCACCCCGATACATCTGGTTTTTTATTTCCTCTAACAAAGGATATTCCGGAAAAATAAATTCCTCGAAATCGTTTTTGAAAGAACTTGAGAAAGCATTGTTGCCGTAGATGCTTCCTTCAAAATGTGGTAATGTAATATTTTTTTTGGTATTTGTCAAGTCTAAATTAATTTGTTTATACGCCCATTTTGTAGAAATTGTAATTTTAGGATATACAACAACTAAAGGATGATTTATTGAGAACGTTGTTTGGTTGAGGATCTCGCCCTTTCCGGTAGCTTTGGCGGTTCCCCCTTTAATGAAAAAAGGAACGTCCGAACCGAGTTCCGATGCAAAATTCTCCAGTTCAGCAGTCGAAAAATTTAAGTTCCAAAGTTTGTTCAGGCCTAATAGCGTGACGGCTGCATTGCTGCTACCGCCACCGAGTCCGGCGCCTACAGGAATATTTTTTGTTAGCCGGATGTGGACGCCGCCGGAAGAAAGGTCTCCAACTTTTCTCAGTAATAGGGCAGCGCGAACACATAAATTGGTTTGATCTTCCGGTACATCAGGATGAGAACATTCAATAATTATTTCCAGATTTGAAGAAAGGGTGAGGTCCAGGGTGTCTTTCAGAGATATTTGTTTGAGTATGGTTTCAATTTCATGAAATCCGTCCTGTCGTTTGTCCTTAATGAGCAGGCCAATATTTATTTTTGCGTATGAGGGTAGCGACAGATGCTTCATTAAAACATAAACTGCAATTTTTTGTTTGGGGAGGTTACTTTTTGTTAAAATATTGTTTGAATTTTTCCATGAGCAGCATTTTGTTAGCTTTTGAGATTTCCCGACCCTGAATTGGGAAATCCGGGAAGTCTCTTGCAACTCGTCTCAGTTGTTTGACCGGAAGGTTGATGATGTCTTCCAGGCTCATATTCTTGCTGTGTGCAATGGGCTCATCCTCAAAATCTTCGCTAAACGCCACAAATTTTGTGTCTTCATGTGGCCTTGGGATGACGTGACAGGATACAAGCTCACCGATTTTTTCTGCTGCACGGGCACCGGCATCAACGGCGGCTTTAACAGCGCCAACTTCTCCGACGACTTTTACAGTAATCAAGGCAGCGACTGTTTTTTCGGCGCCCACTAATGAAACATTGGCTGCTTTAACCATGGCATCTGCTGCTTCAATGGCTCCGACTAATCCTTTGGTTTCAATTAAACCAAGTGCTTTTTCTGGCATTTGACAGGATAGCGATTGTGGCTCTGAATTTCAGAGGTCAGGATGCTTTCGGTAAAAGCATTTCAACATCCGCATGCGGTCTTGGAATAACGTGAACAGAAACCAGTTCTCCAACTTTTTCCGCTGCTGATGCTCCGGCATCCGTAGCTGCTTTCACAGCGCCGACATCTCCGCGAACCATAACCGTAACATAGCCTCCACCGATTTTTTCTTTACCAATCAGAGTAACTTTTGCTGCTTTCACCATCGCATCTGCTGCTTCAATTGATCCGACCAATCCGCGCGTTTCAATCATTCCTAAAGCATCTAATGTCATAAAAAGGAACTCCTTCCGTTTATTTTTCTGCAATTGTAGGCTAAAAAACGTTAAAAAGTAAGAATTCTTTTTTATATTGTCAACTTATTTCTGGATTGAATATTTTGACTAAACCTAATTCATTTGCATTTTGTCAATTTTATCAATAATGTATTCATAATGGAAAAAATTTATTTTATTTCAGATGTTCATTTAGGAGCACATTGTGAAAATGATGAAAATGAAAAAATTGGCAATCTTCTTGCTTTTTTTAAGGAAATAGAAAAAAAAACCGACTATCTGTACATCGTTGGCGACCTGTACAACTTTTGGTTTGAGTACAAGCATGTGATTCCCAAAATAAATCTAAGGGTGTTGGCAAAACTTATTGAACTTATCGAGGCGGGAGTGGAAGTCCGATATTTTCTGGGAAATCATGATCAGTGGCATGAAACTTATTTTGCAGATGAGACAGGCATACAAATTTATCCGGCACCGGCCGAAGTCGTTCACAATGATTTGCGTCTTTATATTGCACACGGGGACGGGCTTGCAGCAAACGATAGCAGAAATCAAGTGCTGCATAAAATATTTCATAGTAAATTGAATAGAAAATTGTTTAGGTTGTTACATCCGGACTGGGGGATGCCTTTGGCACAGGCGATAGCAAGAAAAAGTGCAAAAAGGGGATTGGGTGGACACGAAGATGACTATCGCAATTTTGCGGTTCAAAAAATTAACCAAGGTTATGATGCCGTTATTTTTGGACATACACATCTTCCTCTGTTTGAAAAAATAGGATTGGGGTATTTTGTCAACCTGGGTGATTGGTTCAGCAATTTTACTTATCTGGTGTTGGACGGTACAGAATTTAGCTTTATTTCCTGGAATGAAAAATCCTGACTGAAGTTGACGAACTTTACGGGAATTGCTGACGTACAATAGGCACATACAGTTGTGGCAATGAAAACTGCATTTGTTTTAAAATTTTGTGTGGTTTAGTTTAGAGGAAATATGAAACGAAAATTTAGAGACATGGATGAAACGAACCGATATACCAGATCCTCAGGCAGCAGTTTAATCAAAAAAATCGGCTATCTCTTTTTGGGGTTATTGGTTTTCGCTTTAGGGTGTGGCATTTATTTGTTAGTGTTAAGCAGGGATTTACCTTCACTGAATCAATTGGAAAACTACAAACCAAAATTAGCCTCAAAAGTTTATTCTGCTGACATGAAAGTTATTCATGAATATTTTGAAGAAAAGAGAAGTTATGTGACCCTGGAAGAATTACCGGTGGATATGATAAATGCGGTTATTGCTACCGAAGACCGGCGATTCTTTGATCACTGGGGCTTTAATTTTAAAAGGGTTGCTCAGGCTGCTTTTATCAATATCATTAGCATGAGTTACAAACAGGGCGCCAGTACGATAACGCAGCAGTTAGCCAGACAAATCTATCAAAAAACCATTGGGTTGCAAAAAAATATCAATAGAAAGCTGAAAGAGCTTATTACGGCCATCCAGATTGAACGTACCTACACCAAAGAAGAAATATTAGAAATGTATCTGAACCACATGTATTGGGGACATGGCGCGTACGGGGCGCAGTCTGCTGCTTTGAAATACTATGGGAAAGATGTTCGTGATTTAACGGTTGATGAATGTGCACTGTTAGTCGGATTATTGAAGGCACCCGAATCTTACACACCCATTCGCCACCCGAAAAAGGCTCTCAATCGTCGAAATGTAGTTTTGTTATCTATGCGGGAAATGAATTTTATCACCGAGAAAGAGTACGAAGACTATATAAAAAAACCGCTACAAGTCCTGAAGTACAATAAATCAACGACGAAAGGGGTAGCGCCTTATTTTACGGAATATGTTCGCCAAAGATTGCAGGAAAAGTATGGCTACGATCTTTATACAGAGGGGTTATCGATTTACACCTCTCTGGATACCCGTGCTCAGGCTCTTGCTGAAAGTGAAGTTCAGAAACAATTGAAAGTTCTGCAAAAGCGCGTCGATGACTATTATCTAAAAAAACATCTGGTTAAAACGCTCGCGGATTCCTCCTTTTGGAGCACCCATGATTACGCTACTTTAATGAAAGATTCCACCTTCGTGGATTCACTCCTTTATACCAAAGTCGGTGCTCAGGCGGCGTTGGTCTCAATCGACCCGCGCAACGGACATATTCTGGCAATGGTCGGTGGCAGGGATTTTACCGAATCAAAATGGAACAGGGTTGTGCAAGCACACCGGCAACCGGGGTCCGGATTTAAACCGTTTGTTTATACCGTGGCCATCGATAACGGTTACCCACCCTC
>CAYVXE010000120.1:0-12400 GCA_964455375.1 uncultured Calditrichaceae bacterium | reverse complement strand
ACAGTTCCAGCCGTTATGTGAAGACTTTCGCATCATCACATTTGACCAACGCGGACACGGCGATTCAACGCCAATTAAGGATCCGGAATTATATGATGCTGTGAGAATGGCGAACGATATAGCCGCTATTTTGGATGCATTAAGGAGTTAACCGAGTTTACGATGGTAGCCGCGGTTTATCAATAAATCACAGAACATCGAATCATAGCAAAAACAGTATCATTCACTATTGCTTTTTTGTCACGGAATCATTATTTTCTACAAAAGATATTCCAGTCACATTTATGGTGCCCACTACCATGAAAATCGAGAGCGTTGGCATTTTTCTCGTCTTGCGTTGTACTTTGATGATACTTTTTAACACACCCCAAACGTTGACAAGTCTGCCGCGACCTATTGGCAAGATTACACGAAAACGAGCGTTCAGCCATATTTCTACCACCTAACGTGCTGGAGGTCTCAAAGGGCTTGTTACCCGCGGCGTAACCGACAACTTTGGCGCTGCTCATCCTGATTCTGTCACACCTACCGTCCGCAATTATGTTGCATCAATCGCCCGGTTAGAAGCCAGCAAAAGCAGATGAACACCCGGCTTGCATAATTCGTTCTTTATTAAATAACTAACACATAGATTTAAAATGACAGGAGGTTTGTCATGTCTGATATAAAAGACAGGGGTTACGCAAACCCTGAGGTCCTGGTCTCAACCGACTGGGTTGAACAGCATCTTCGCGATGCAAACATACGTATTGTTGAATCCAATGAGGATCAGCTGCTCTATTCATCCGGTCACATACCGGGCGCTGTACAAATTGACTGGACAACCGATTTAAACGATCAACTACGGCGAGACTACATAAAACGGAAACAATTTGAGGGGCTCATGACATCCAAAGGTATTTCCAATAATACCACGGTGGTTCTATATGGGGATAAGAACAACTGGTGGGCAACCTATGCATTTTGGGTTTTTCAGTTATTTGGGCATACGAATGCTAAAATCATGGACGGCGGACGGCTGAAATGGGAAAAAGAGGGCAAAACGCTCACCAGGGAAGTTCCTGCATATCCGAAGTCAGAATACACGGCGCCAGAACGTGAAGACAGTAAAATTCGTGCCTTCCGGGAACAGGTTTTTAAACATGTTGATGACACCTTACCTCTTATCGATGTACGGAGTCCTGAAGAGTACTCCGGTGAACGACTGCACATGCCTGATTATCCAAATGAAGGAGCATTGCGTGGAGGTCATATCCCGGGTGCCAGGAGTGTTCCATGGGTGCGGGCAGCCAATCCTGAAGACGGTACGTTTAAATCTACTGAAGATTTAAATGCAATTTATTTGGATGAACAAGGATTGAACCCAGACCACCCTGTTATTGCCTATTGCCGAATCGGTGAAAGGAGCAGCCACACCTGGTTTGTTTTAACCTATCTGCTGGGGTTTAAGAACGTTCGTAATTATGATGGTAGTTGGACAGAGTGGGGAAATCTCGTTCGGGCACCAATTGAAAAATGAGAAATACGTGATAGCGAATTTGCTTATTACTGTTATGTTAATGAAATCTAATGCGTGATAACCAGTAAATGTTACCGGAGAAACTACAAAATATTCTCGATTTTTTTCAATCGATGGACGATCGTGAGATGCGTTCGATGCTACTCATCGACTACGCCGACAAATTCACCGAAGTGCCGGAGCGCATAGCGAAACGTCCTTTTGCAAAAGAACACCAGGTTCCTTACTGTGAATCGGAAGGGTATGTTTGGCTGGAAGAACGTCCTGACAAAACCATAAACCTTTATTTTGCGGTTGAAAATCCGTCCGGGATTTCTGCAAAGGCTTTAGCGGCAATTTTAGATGAAACACTTTCAGGGCAGACTGCAGACGTTATCGCAAAGGTAGAGCCGGAAATCATTTACACATTCTTTGGGAAAAACATAACGATGGGAAAGGGCCAGGGACTCACGGCTCTGGTCACGATGGTGAAATTGAAAGCAAAAAAATTGATTCGCCATTGAACGAAAACACCAATGTTAGGGTCATTTAAAGTATGTTCCAAAATAGAAATTTTGGAACAAGAAAAAATGTGAGACTCGGTCAAGAATTAATTGAAGTTTGGTTTCGTTGAGTAGGTCTATGGAACGTGTTTGCTTTGTGAATGAGAGGATATGTCGGGTCAGCGACGCCTGTGTTGGAATTTCGGATCTCGGACTGCAACGCGCGTATGCGGTCTTTGATTTTGTCAGAATGTGCAACGGCAAACTGTTTCACATCCAGGAGCATCTCACACGTCTGAGAAACTCGGCAGCGGCACTTCAGCTAAACCTTTCTCATTCCAATACAGAGATCATTGCCATTGCCACAGAACTCATCGCGAAGAGTAACCTGAAGAATCCGGCGGTCAGGTTTCTACTGACGGGCGGATACGGTTCGTGGTCTCTTACGGACACGCGGCCGAATTTCATCCTCATTCCAGAGGAACTACCGGATTACCCACGCAATGTCTATCTGAACGGCGGTAAACTCATTTTGGCTGCGTACCAGCGCGAATTACCGCTTGTGAAAACTACGAATTATTTGAATGCAATTCGACTTGATAATCTTAAACATCAAAAAGGCGCGATTGATTTACTGTATCACGCAGACAATTTTATCAGCGAATGTCCCCGCAGCAATCTTTTTATTTTTGCCGGTGATACGCTCGTCACACCAAAAGAGAACGTTCTCCGTGGTATCACCAGGATGCTCATTCTGCGTCTTTCCCGGGAATATTTTTCTATCAGCGAACGTTCGGTAACCTTAGACGACCTTCGCTCAGCAGATGAAGCCTTCATAACCGCCACCAGCAAACGCGTCATTCCCATCGTTCAGATCGATGATCAAAAAATCGGCGCCGGTTCAGTTGGCGAACGCACAAAAACCGTCATGCAGATCTTCGAGGAGTATAATAGGAATTACTGAAGTCATCACCTTTATTCAAACATGGACTCAGAGATGACCAAAACAGAGACACATAGAACAGAGCAAAATATAGCGACAGAAAAGCACCAGCGAAACAGGCGTGACCAGTTCTCAGCATCCCTACGCCTATTGGCCTTCCGGACGCTATTGCTTTTCTTTCTCCTGCTGATCGCTGGCCACCTGAATGCCGGGCCAGGCAGCAACACAACAGGGCTCGTAAAACTGACTGAACGTGCCTGGGCCTGGGTGGCAAAAGATGATCGCTCTTCCAACAGTGCGCTGTTTGTGGGTGACGACGCGGCTCTCATCGTCGACCCGGGGTTGACACCGGACGTCGCCCGGCAATTTCTGGCCGCCGTTCACGAGGTCACCGATAAACCAATTCGCTGGGCGATTCTCACGCACTGGCATCCGGACCACAGTTTTGGCGTCATCTGTCTGCGCCATCGTTCGTTTAAACTGGCGGCGCATCCACTGGCGAGGCGGTCACTTGCAGAGAATGCCGCCGCGGTCAGAAAACAGCTTGCGGCTGCCTCCAAAAGCGATGCAGAGAGACAGGAGCTTGCATCCTGTGAGTTTAAACTGCCCGAAATAATAATCTCCGCCAAAGAACGCTTCGACCTCGGTGGCCTGCAAATCGACGTTTTTCATCCGGGCGCTGCACACACTCAAGGGGACCTGGTGGTCTGGTCGCCAAAGGAACGGGTGTTAGTCACAGGCGATTTGCTTTTGCACGATTCGTCCCCTTCCATGGGCGAGGGTAGCGTTCTGGTCTGGGTCAAAGCGCTCGAGCGTCTGGCCGCATTAAAACCACTGCACGTGCTGCCCGGTCATTTCGCCCCGGGAACGGTCAAGGACATGTTGCGTTTCCGCGACTACCTGCAAGCCCAGGTTGTGCATGCGCAAGCCGCTCTGGCAGCAGGCCGGACCGTTGCGGAAACCTCGAAAAGCGCCACTTTCCCGGAATTCGCTGACTTTTTGCAATACCCACAATACGACGCGACATTCGCTGCCAATGCACGCGATGTCATGAGGGAGCTTCAGGTGCGTCCACCGGAACGCGGCATGGCCGAGGGATTTCGGGTGCGCAAAATTCTCGACGTGGGCAAAGCACCGCACCAGATCAGTTTCAGCGCTGACGGCCGAAAAGCCTTTGTGGCGGCAGCAGGATCGGATCACGTGGCGGTCATTGATGTCGCCTCGCTCACGATTACCAAAACATTCGACGTTCAGGACACGCCGTTAGGCGTGGTGGCGCTTCCGTCCGGACTGGCAGTAAGCCGGTTCCGGTCAAATGAAATTATTCAAATCTCTGCGCAGGGCGAAACGAACACCCCGTCTCTCATCACCGGGGAAGGCCCGTCTTTATTTTCGCCTTTGCCGGATGGAAAATTCCTCATTTCGGCTGAGCGCGCCGACAAGCTCTGGGTACTAAACGGAAAATCTTTCTCGCTGGAAGGCGACTACCCCACCGGCAAGCGTCCGTTTCCACCTGCGGCAACATCCGATGGCCGCAAAGCGTTTGTGCCTAACTACGTTGACGGCTCGGTCACGGTGGTCGATCTCTGGAACCAGCGCGTGCTGGACACGGTGCCGGTAGGCGAACATCCAAGCGGTGGCGCCGTGTTGCCTGGCGATATTCAATATGCTGTAGCCGTGCGCGGCGGCAACCGGATTCTGTTCATCAACACGGCTGCACACGAGGTGGTAGACAGTTTAAGCGCCGGCATCGGGGATGGCCCATTTTCCGTGGCAGTCACCCCGGATGGTCGGCAGGCATTTGTAAACAACACCGCCAGTAACGACATTTCAGTGATTGAGCTTGAAAACCGGCGGGTTGTTGCGCGCATTCCGGTTGGTCAAATCCCCATCACGATGGCGGTTCATCCATCCGGTGCAACACTTTGGGTGGGCTGCGAAGGCTCAAATGAACTTTACGTCATCGAGCTGCCGCACAAAGAAAAAAAGATGGCGACATTGCCGGAAAAAGAAGAAAAACCATCGATCACCGAAGTTCTGGTTTTAGGTATGATTCACAGCCAGCATCGCACAAGTCCGACCTGGGGTTTAGAACAAGTGGCGGCGACGATTCGCCGTATCGCCCCGGACGTGATTTGTCCTGAAATTCCTCCCGACCGCTGGCAGCGCATCTGGCGTGACTGGGCCGAACGCGGGGTTATCGAAGACCCGAGAGTGCTGCGATTTCCGGAGTACACCGATGTGCTGCTTCCTCTGAAAATCCAGATGGGATTTGCCGTAGAACCGTGCGCGGCCTGGAGCAAAGAGATGGCAGACCTCAGACAGGCCCGCATCAAACAATTCGAAACCGATTCTGTTTTTGCTGCCGAAAATAAGAAATATCAGAAAGCCGAACACGAGATAGAGCAGTGGTTAGCCGCGCATCCCATCGATGAAGATGACCCTTACGTGATTCATTCTGAGCGCTATGATCAGAGAACAAAAAAAGAGCTGGCAGCGTACGATCACTTTCTAAACGATTGGATTGGTCCCGGCGGTTGGACGAACATCAACGAAGCCCACTACCGTCTCATCGACCGCGCCATCAAGCGCCACCCCGGGAAACGCATTCTCATTACATTTGGCGCCGGCCACAAATACTGGTTTCTTGAACAATTGAGAAAACGCAAAGACATCAAACTGCTGGACGTGACGCCATTTCTGCCGCCGCAGTGAAAGCGCAACGGTCAAATATCAAAAGTCAGCAGGAAAATTTATAGTATTACCGGTAATCTTTTGCATTTTTTTTGCAAAAAAATTAAACCGCAAAAACGCAATGAACGCAAAGATCAAAATATGATAGATTATTGACGAATCGTTTGAGCCCGTCTTTTAAAATCAGAATATTAAAATGAATTACCAGACCTGATTTTAGATTCGATAATTTCAAATAGGTTAGAAGTTGTACCTGATGGATAGATTCGATTTTCTCAACTGCCTTTGCTAATCCAATAATTGTATTGGAGGATTCGTCCTCGCGTTTAATCATTTCTTCACCCCTTTATTCCTTTGCGGGTTTTGCGACTTTGTGGTCCATAATTTTGTTGCGGTTTTGCCGCGTTAGGATTTAAGCCGCAGCCGTACGCGCACCACATTCAACTCTAAAATCTCCTTGATTTTTGTATCCCCGTCACCTATTTTAATGCGGCAGTCAAAACAGTCCGAACCAAATAACTTTTCATGGTGAACGTGTTCGAAACTTAATCTAAATGCAAACAGGTTACGGCCTTCGGCTGCGCTCAGGCTGAAGCAGGAAACTGCTGTTTTGACAGACCCAATCAGCGCATATCATCTATTCTGAGGAGTCAATGATGCAATCAAAAAATTCCACTGCGTGGCTAAAATCCATCCTTTCGGGCGGAAGTATCATCGTCTTTTTTATCATGGCGTTTGAAGTCATGATCATGATCAGCCCGTTCGCTTTTTTCTTTTATTCCGTCTTCAATCCCATTTTCCACTGGATCGACAGTTACACAGCGACCAGATGGTTAACGCACTTCTTTCTGCCACACATGATCCTGCCGCCGACGTTAACGCTCAAAACCATCCGCATCATGGGATCGATTCTATTCTTGGTTGGCTCCATTAGCTTTATCGTTTGCGCTTTCCAGGTTTACCTTGGGAAAATATTCAAATGGGGCATTGCAGAAAAAGGCCTTTACCGCCTCATTCGTCATCCGCAATATCTGGCGCTCGGCATTTGGGGTGTCGGCATGGCGATTCTGTGGCCAAGATTCATCGTCCTGGCAACGCTGTCTTTAATGTTTATGCTGTACTACTTTTTAGCCCAAGATGAAGAACGCCGGATGACCCGTCAATACGGCGCCTCGTATCTTGATTATATGAACGCCACAGGCATGTTTCTCCCAAAGATAAAAGCCCTCGCCGGCACGTCCCCCTTTGCCATGAAATCTAAGTCTCTGAAATATGCCACCGTTTCCATTGTGATCGTTGCATTGGTCATTGGCACCGGATTTATCTTCCGGTATGTGACGCTGAATTCATTGCACTTTTATTCAAAAGAGAATATCACCCTTGTATCCATCATGCCGGAAGATGGAGAATTAAGCGGGAAGGCGCTTGAATCCATTTCTCTTAATGAAGATGCAGGCGACATCACGTTCCTGAAAGAAGGTAAAGATTATCTCGGTTATTTGATGCCGGTGGATTACATCATGCAAGGCATGATCGCCAACACCGGTAATGAGCATCATTTATACAAACAACATCACACGTTCGCTTTAATTACCGACTGGGTTTTACATCCATTTGAACATTTGCGCCGGCCTCCATCCATGCGGATGGCAAAAATGCGCCATGTTGATCCGGCTATGGCAAGACGGCACCATTGCCCGCTGGGTATTGACAATCCAGACTTAAATTGCAACCAGTGCCCGTATCGGCGGGTCATTTTGGTTGAAATAGATCATGACACGAACAAACACTTCACCGGAAAGAACTTGTTTGATTTCAGCACGACCAGACTTCCGGTCGGTTTTATCGACATAGATACGCAATCCGGAAAAATCATTGCGCAGAAAAAAGTCGGGGACAAGACTGCGTGGAGTGATGTCCCGACACCGGCGATTTAAGGCCATCTCGCAGGACGTTGACACAGCGGCGTCCTCTCTGTTCTTTAAGACTATTCAATTACCTGAAGCGTGCAATTCTTCAGGCCTGACGTTTGTCGTGGGGTTGTCTAAACAGCTTGCAAAGGCACTGTAAAGCGACATTTATATCGAGCGTGAGGCGAATTTCTCGACATAAATGTAGAGCTACATATCGCCCACGACAGTGACTTAATTTCAGGCTCAATCGTTCAATTAAAGTAAGTGCACGAATGAAACCACCCGTAAGAATCTCATTATCTTCAATACCCTCTTGAAAACAAATCCCTTGACTTAAAACAATATTTTAATAAATTGATACATAATTTGAGCTTCGTTTTAATCCTGCTTTTTTGCTCAAATCGTCGAATTCATTTCGCACGTTAATTTAATTTCTTACAAAAAAATGCTAACATTAACAGCAAACGATTATTGCTATGAATGATTTATTTGAATTAAATCTTACGGTAAATGGGAAAACGTATTCCCGCAGCATTGAACCTCGATTACTGCTCAGTGATTTCCTAAGGCACAACCTCGGACTCACCGGCACACATGTCGGTTGTGAGCATGGTGTCTGTGGCGCTTGTACGATTCTTCTCGATGGCGCGGCCGTGCGCTCGTGTTTAATGTTCGCCGTGCAGGCAAACGGGCACGACCTAATGACGGTCGAAGGACTGCAGCCGGAGAATCTTCCGGAATCTCTGCACCCGTTACAGTCTGCCTTTCATGAAGAACACGGATTGCAGTGCGGCTTCTGCACCGCCGGGTTGCTGATGACCCTTTTACCGTTTTTAAAGGAAAATCCAAACCCGACAGATCAGGAAATCCGGGAAGCGATCTCAGGGAATCTGTGCCGCTGTACAGGTTACCAGAATATTGTCAAATCTGCGAAATTAGCGGCACAACAAATGCAGTCGGGCAAATGAACCGCAAATAAATTTTCATTTAATCAGGAGCAACCTTTGGCGAAGAAATATTTTGGCGCAAGCCCGAAACGAAATGAGGATTTACGTTTACTCACCGGACGCGCCCTGTTTGTTGATGATGTCTCGTTACCGGGCACCTTGCATGTTGCGTTTTTGAGAAGCCTGTACGCACATGCGAAAATCAACCATATCGATATTTCCGAAGCACAAAAATGTCCCGGGGTCGTCGCCATCTATACAGCCGAAGATCTCGGCGATTACTGGCAGCACGGTCCTTTGCTGGTTCCACCACCGCCCATCGAGGGTGCAGTTTTCAATCAGCGCACACAGGTACCGTTGGCAAAAGACAAAGTCCGTCATGTGGGCGAACCGGTTGCTGTTGTCGTTGCCACCAGCCGTTATCTTGCGGAAGATGCCGTTGAGCAAATCTTTGCAGATTTTGAGCCTCTGGATGCTGCTGTTGACATCGAACAGACGCTTGCAGCCGGGGCACCCCGAATTCACGAAGACCTGGATTCCAATCTCGCCGCACATGTAGTGCAGGAAAAAGGCGACTACCACAAAGCCAGCAAAGAGGCGGATTTCGTCATTAAGAGGCATTTCACTTATGACCGCGGCGCCGCGGCGGCGATGGAAAACCGGGGCATCGTGGCCAGTTGGGACGATAAGATTCAACAGATGACCATCTGGGATACCACCCAGGCGCCGATTCCCATTCGTAACGGTCTCGCCAGCATGCTTAATCTCTCCGAATTTCAGATCCGGGTCATCGCGCCTTTCATCGGCGGTGGCTTTGGTCCAAAAATCATGATGTACTATCCTGAAGAAGTCTTGATTCCCTGGATCTCCATGCAGTTAAAGCAACCCGTAAAATGGATTGAAGACCGGCAAGAGAATTTTTTCGCCACAACGCAGGAGCGCGGTCAGGTGCATGACTCCGAACTCGCCATAACCAAAGACGGCCACATCTTAGGCGTGAAAGACGTCTTTATTCACGACACCGGCGCTTATGATCCGTACGGACTCACGGTTCCAATCAACACACAGTGCACGCTTCTCGGGTCGTATGGCGTGCCTAATTACTACACTGAATTCAAAGCGGTGTTCACCAACAAAACCACGGTCACACCGGTGCGCGGCGCCGGTCGGCAGCACGGCGTTTTTATCATGGAACGGCTTTTGGATATTGCGGCCAAAGAATTAGGCATCACTCCGGCTGAAATCCGTAAACGGAATTTTCTGCCACCGGAAGCGTATCCACACAACCACGAAATTATTTTTCAGGACTTCGCCCCGCTGGTTTATGACAGCGGCAATTGTGCGCCGGCACTGGCCAAAGCGATGGACATGATCGGGTATGAAAAATTTATCAGAGAAGAACAGCCAAAACTTCGTAAAGCAGGCCGATACCAGGGCATCGGCATTGTTTCTTATGTGGAAGGCACCGGCATCGGACCCTACGAGGGTGCGCGGGTTACGGTAGACTCACGGGGAAAAGTGAACGTGGCGACCGGCATTGGGACTCAGGGACAGGGACATTTCACATCCTTGGCCCAAGTTGTTGCAGAAGTATTGCAGATAGAAATCCAGGACATCAGCGTGACAACCGGAGACACCAGTGAATTCAACTGGGGATCGGGCACGTTTGCCAGCCGCGGCGCCGTCGTCGCCGGAAACGCCTGTTATGCTGCGGCCACACAAGTGCGTGAAAAAATATTCAAGCTCGCAAGTGAACATTTAAAGGTAACAAAAAGGAATCTAAAACTGGAAAACGGTAAGGTTTTCGTGAAAAACTCGCCAAAGGATTTCATCAAACTCGGTGAACTGGCAGACATGGCAAATCCATTGCGCGGTGCAGTTAAACCCGGTTCCGAGCCCGGTCTGGAAGCCACGGCTTACTTTGGTCCGGAAAGAGGCGGAACGGCCAGTGGCGTCCATGCCATGCGCATCGAAGTCGACCCGCAGACCATGATGGTTGACATCAAAGATTATGTGGTCGTTCACGATTGTGGAAAAGTGATCAATCCCATGATTCTGGAGGGTCAGATTCACGGCGGCGTGGCCATGGGCATTGGCAATGCATTTTTTGAACAGTTAATATACGATGAAAACGGCCAGTTGATGAATGCCTCTTTTATGGACTACTTGCTGCCGACGTCCACAGATGTGCCGCTGATCCAAACCGCACACACAGAGACCCCATCGCCATTAAATCCGCTGGGCGTGAAAGGAGCCGGAGAAGCCGGAGCCATCCCCACGGGAGCTCTGTTTGCTCAGACCGTCGAAAATGCTCTGTCCGATTTCAATCTGGAAATTTGCGACATCCCGTTAAGCCCGGACAAACTATTTCAACTTTTACAAAAAAGCACGGCAGAACACAAAACCTAACCATCGAGGAAACATGAAAATTTCCAATCAATTTATTTTTAAAGGCACCTGTGAGAAAGTATGGGAATTGCTGATGGATGCAGATGTCCTGAAAAACGCCATTCCCGGTACGCAAAAACTCGAACAAACAGGCGACGACAACTACAAAGGCGTTATGAAAGTCGGTGTGGGGCCGGTAAACGGCATTTTTTCGGTAAACATTTCCATCGAAGATAAAAATCCACCGAACAGTTACACCATGGTCATTGACAGCAAGGGCAATGCCGGATTTGTCAAGGGCATTGCAAAAATTGTCCTGCAAAATCATGAAAACAGTCATACGCGTATGACCTACGATGCCGACCTGCAGATTGGCGGACGCATTGCGATCGTCGGTCAACGATTACTGGACACCGTGGCGAAAAGCATGACCAGCAAGGGATTAGAGGCATTAAACACGTCTCTGCAAGAGAGGTTGGACAATCAGGTATGAAACGATGCACAAATTCTATGGGCACCAATTTTGGAAGTCCGGCTATGCGAACAAATAAGGTAATCGGAGATAGTGTCTTCGCTGAAGTGCTGCAAACATTCTGCGATGACAGAGATTTTGAACATGCAAGAGAAGCTTTGGGGTTATTCCCTTGTTCGACGCCGCCCAATCCTGTAAACGGCCAAACGTCATGGAGCATCTAAATGAAACCAGCACCTTTTAAATATTTTGTTCCCGAAACCATCGAGGAAGCCGGCAAGCTTCTGCACGAACACGGCTATGACGCCAAACTCCTTGCCGGCGGTCAAAGTCTGATTCCGACGATGAATTTCCGGCTCTCACAACCGGCAGTGCTTATCGATTTAAATGGGATTAAGAATCTCTCATACCTCAAGGAAGATAAAAATAGCGGCGGGATTCAAATCGGGGCCATGGCCAGACACCGCGACCTGGAGCGCAGCCACGTCGTTGGCAACACTGCGCCGTTACTTTTCGAAACCATGCCTTTCATCGCACACACGCAGATTCGCAATCGTGGAACGGTCGGCGGCAGCGTTGCCCATGCCGACCCTGCAGCCGAGTTACCGGCAGTCATGTCCGTTCTGAATGCCCGTTTTCAACTGCAAGGCCCGAATGGCAAGCGCTGGGTTCCCGCTGAGGAGTTTTTTGTGGGACTATTTGCGACTGCCCTGGAACCTGATGAAATATTAACTGAAATCATCATTCCGAAATCCGCACCGAACACCGGTTGGGCTTTTGAAGAAGTCGCTCGCCGCAAAGGAGACTACGCACTGGTCGGCGTTGCCTGCACCGTAACCCTTGACGAAAATAAAATCTGCAAACAGGCACGCATCGGCTTTCTCAGCGTCGGCGAAGGACCGGTTCTGGCACAGGAAGCGACACAACTGCTGCAAGGGAAAACGCTTAGCAAGAAAATTATTCAAAGCGCTGCTGAAACGGCTGCAGCAAAAGACATCGATCCGCCTGGTGACATTCATGCATCCAGTGAATTCCGGCGGCA
>CAYVXE010000119.1:3656-12527 GCA_964455375.1 uncultured Calditrichaceae bacterium | reverse complement strand
ATCCGTGTACCAAGCTGCAATTTTCGAATTACGAGTCTTCAATTACGAATTGGAACAACGAAGGATATGTAGAAATAGAGGAATAAGCGTTTGTGGATTATTTTTTGGAGAAAAAAAATTCTTTCCGTACAGATTCCTCCCTGCGGTCGGAATGACAGGGTGACGGTTTTCCTTCTTGTTCCAAAATTTCTATTTTGGAACACAATTGCCGGGAAGTTTCAACTTCAAATTAAGAAGCTCATTCTCTGCGTTCCTCGCGGCAGTGCGAAAGAAAAATTTAGCAGTTGGTGCGTGCATGTTTTTACTAACGCAGGCTGAAGCCTACGCTACAGACATTCACTCGTCACGTGTCACCATGAGCGCAACGAAGTGTAGTCGAAAGGTCTGATTGCAGACATTGATTTCAGAACAAAAAATAATGAACGTCTATTTAAAATTATCATAGTAAAATCTGTGAAAATCTTTTTTATCCGCGACATCTGTGTGCCCAGACTGTAATTTTCGAATTACAAATCTTCAATTACGAATTGGAATCAACGAAGGAAATAAGGGTAAAATAGAATTGCCGCGTTTTCTTGTTTCAAAATTTCTATTTTGGAACACGGCTGCCGGGAAGTACGCCAAACAGATTCCATCTTTCTTAAAGATGGAATCTCTAAAAGTCTCAAATGACAAATTACGAGCGACCTTTCCCGGTTCACTTGAATGAATTTGTGAAAGGTGGAAGAGGAATTCGTGTAAATCCTGTTCATCCGTAAAATCCGTGTGCCCGCTTTTTCGGTGGGCTTCGGTGACCTTCAGTGCTTAATGAAGTTTCACGCAGTCTGAAACAGGTGCACTTACTCTTCCGGCGGATATTTCTCAAATATTTTCGCAATGGCCTTGTTGATTTTCTCTTCACTGTTTTCCGGATGCCCCACAACCCCCTGTGCCGCACCGCGCCAGACAAGCTGTTTCGCCTGCGCGTCAACAATATCAATGATAAAGGACCCTTCTTTGTAACGGCGAATGTAAGTTCGGCGGCCCCAATAACCGTAACCATATCTGTCAATATCCACCCGATTTTGCACGCCCACGTGGTAGGCTAACAAGGCATCGGTTTTACCGGACTCTTTTATGATGTACCCCTTTGCTTCCAACTCACGTTCCACCGCCCGGCGGAGTCGCGTGTCCAGCAGCGACCCTTGGCGCACGGTTTTCTTGTGCCTTTTCTTTGGCACGGGCATCCATTTAAACGTCCTGTACGTGGAGAAATCCACCTCCCGGTTGTAATCCGTTCTTACATGAATTGGCGAACAGCTTGTGAGAGAAAGCAGAAAAAATAAAGCAAAAAAAGAAAGAATGGCTCGCATCTTAAAAACCTCCTCGGTTAAGTTACAAATTTTAAAAGGCTGACCATGGGCGTCAACTTGTAATCAAAATTGTCTTTTCAGATCAAGCGAATTCCTGGCAGGAAATCTGATCCACGCTTGTATCTGACTTTTCGACTCCAACTTCGTTCCGCTCAAGGTGACAGAACTCCTCCTTGAGTTGGCGTACAATGACGCCTGCCGGGTCTGAATGACAAGTCTGGGCCTTTTAGAGACGGCCCCCCTCGCCACACGGCACTTAAGGTCTCACGCTTGCAAATTACAGGCCAAAATTGACTCGCATTCGCTCCAACCTAAATGTCAGAAGTAGCTGGTGCACAGGTTAGAGACACATCCATGAAATCCGAGACAAAAATGATTAGTCTGTTACATAAGGTTGGTTACCTGGTTAACAATGTTCGATTTCCGGACGACGGTTTACGATGTTCAACTCACACGTTTATGGAACTTCAGTGAACTTAACCCAAAAATCACCAATCCAAATGCTATCAAACTCAGTATTTCATTGAGCAAAAATTTAACCGAACTGCCTTTCAGAAAAATTTCGCGTAAAGTAATAACGTAGTAACGCATGGGATTCAGATAGGTTAATCGCTGAATAATCTCCGGCATATTTTCAATGGGAAATAGAAACCCCGACAGGAAAATGAGGAACACGATAAAAAACCAGGAAATGAACATAGCCTGTTGTTGGGTCTGTGCCAGCGTGGAAATAAAAATGCCCAATCCCAATGTCGAAAAAAGATAAAGCGCGGAAATGACAAATAACAGGAAGATACTCCCCTGGACGGTTAGTTGAAAAACCACAAACGCAACCGTCAACATAATGCTCAGGGCGAGAAAACTGAGCAGTAAAAATGGCATTACTTTACCGAGAATGAGTTGCCAGATCTTCACGGGTGTTACCATTAATTGTTCCAGCGTACCCAGTTCTTTTTCACGCACCAGCGCCATCGATGATAGAAACATACTGACTATCGTCAGCAAAACCGCGATCAGTCCGGGCACCATGTAATTCTTACTTTCCAAGTCCAAATTGTACCACATTCTGGTTTCGGCGTCGATAATGGAACCTGCCTGCACGGTTGCCGTCGGTGATTTTTGTTGTTGTATGACCTCCACGGCATAATCGGTAAGGATTCCCTGTGCATAGCCCAGAGCGATTCCTGCCGTGTTTCCGTCAAGACCATCGACGACGATTTGAATTTGCGGCGTTTGCTGCCGTTGCAAATCTCTACCGAAATCCGGTGGAATGACGATGGCGACTTGCGCTTTCCATCCATCGATCTGTCGGCGAATTTCGGATGTACTGCCGAGATAACCTTGCACCGAAAAATAAGGATTGTGTTCAAACTTGCGGGCGATCTCCCGGCTTACCGGCGTTTTGTCATAATCCACAATAACCGTTTTCACATTGGTCACGTCTATGGTGATGGCAAACCCCAGGACGATCATTTGCACAAGCGGCGAAAAAAAGACGATAAACAACATCGGTTTGTCGCGAAAAACCTGCCGGAATTCTTTCTGAATCAAATAAAGTATTTGCTGCAAAAAAACCTCTCGAATTTTAAGTCTCGATGGTTGTCTTAAATTTTTTTATGCTGATGCTTAACAAGACAACGCTAAATGCGACCAGTGTTGCAATTTGTGGAAGCAACTGCTTTAAAACATTTCCCTTGAGCATAATTCCCCTAATCACCACCATAAAATAACTGGCAGGTACAATGCGCGAAAGAAGCCACAGCGGTTTGGGCAAACTGGATAATGGGAAAATGAACCCGGACAGCATCACTGTGGGCAGAAGGGTTGCCACCAACGCCATCATCATGGCCACCTGCTGCGTTTGCGCTTTGGTGGAAATCAGCAAGCCTAAACTCAGAGCCACAAGAATAAAAATTAAGGATGACACCATGAGAAATCCAAGATTCCCGATAACCGGCACTTTATACACAAAACGCGCAACCAACAAAATAATCACTAAATCTAAAAAAGCCAGAAACATATAGGGAACCACCTTGCCGATGATAATTTCCACCGGTCGTACCGGTGAAACGAGTATCTGTTCCATGGTGCCGGTTTCTTTCTCCCGCACGATGGCGATGCTTGTGAGCAGCGCCGAAATCATGATCAAAATCAGCGCGGAGAGACCGGGCACAAAAAAGTAGGAACTTTTTAACGATGGATTGTACCAAATCGTCGGCTGAATATCAAAAGGCGGCATTAAACCGTTTTCCACATTCCGGGTCTGAATAATAATGTTCACATAATTGCGAATCATCAGTGCTTTATTTGAATCACTGGCATCGACGATGACCTGTACATCCGGAAGCAGATGGCGCTGTAATTTTTCCGCATAGTCCTGTGGAATAATTAAAACCGCGTGCGCATCCCGATATTCAAAGATCCTCTCGATGGCAGATAAAGGTCCGGTGTAGGGAATTACGGTGAAATAGTCGCTTCCTGAAAACTGCCGTATCAAATCCCGGCTTTCCGGGCTGCCGTTCTTGTCCGCAACCAGCAAATCGATATTTTGAATTTCCATGTTTAAAGCAAACCCGTACAGAAACAACATCAGCATCGGCATAGCGACAACGATGACCAACGTCCTGTAATCTCGGGATATATGAATAAATTCCTTACGAAAAATTGAAAAAATTCTCGATCTCACATTCAGGCTACCTGGTTTATTTGTCCACTAAATGAATAAACACATCCTGCATCGTTGATTGGTGATGCGCCTCCTTTAATTCTTTGGGACTACCGAGTGCGATGATTTCCCCCTGATACATGATGGAAACGCGATGGCAGTATTCAGCCTCATCCATGTAGTGGGTGGTCACAAAGACCGTTTTCCCGCTATGAGCAAGTTCGTAGATCAGGTCCCAGAAATTCCGCCGCGCCTCCGGATCAACACCGCCGGTGGGTTCATCCAGGAAAATGATCCTCGGATTGTGCAACAGGGCACATCCGAGCGCCAACCGTTGCTTGAAGCCCAGGGGTAAATCCCGGGTGAGGCGATTCGCCTGTTCCGTAATTCCCATCTCCGTCAGCAGACTCTTTTGCTGCTTTTTTAGCTGACTGCGACTCAGCCCGTACACGCCGCCGTAAAATTCTATGTTTTCTGCAAGCGTCAAATCATTGTATAATGAAAACTTCTGACTCATGTAGCCGATATTTTGCTTAATCTTCTCGGCCTGCTTCCAGACATCGAATCCGGCAACCTGACCTTTCCCTTCACTGGGCAGCAGAAGTCCGCACAGCATGCGAATAGCGGTGGTCTTACCGGCACCATTGGCACCGAGAAAGCCGAATATTTCTCCCTTCTTCACGGCGAGATTGATCTTCTTTACCGCTTGAAATGTTCCAAAGCGCTTGCTCAAATTCTCGGTGTACACCGCATAGGAATTCAGATCAATTCACCTCCCGCTTCTGCATCAAAGCTAAAAAAGTATCCTCGGTACTCGGCTTGATCGGCCTGAAAGAATCGATGGCAACCGGCGCTTCTTTTGTCATTTTTTGCCTAGAACTTTCATCCAACGTCTCATTGAAACTGACATGTAAACGGTCACCAAATATTTGAACAGACAATGCGTTGCCTTTGTCGGTAAAGAATGGCACCAGACTCCGAATGTCCGCTGCGACGACTTCATACAAAGCAAAATCAAAGTAACGATGCAACCGATCAGGCGTATCCAGCGCCAGCACCTTCCCTTTGTGCATAAATGCCACCCGGTCACACAGGTCAGCTTCATCCATATACGGCGTTGACACCAGAATGGTGACGCCTTCACTTTTCAATTGATTTAATATCTGCCAGAATTCCCGGCGGGAAACCGGATCCACACCGGTGGTCGGTTCATCCAAAATGAGTATTTCCGGCGTATGAATGAGGGTGCAGGACAGCGCCAACTTCTGTTTCATGCCGCCGGAAAGCGCACCGGCAAGACGTTTTTCAAACGGCTGCAATTTGCTGAATTGATAGAGTTTCTGCAACTGCCGTTGTTTTTCCTGTTTCGGGACGCCAAACAGAGCGGCGAAAAAATCAAGGTTCTGTCTCACAGACAAATCGGGATAAAGCGAAAACCGTTGCGGCATATAACCCAGCAGGGCCCGGATTTGAGAAATCTCTTTATGCACATCGAAGCCGCTCACAAACATCTCACCCTGTTCACAGGCAAGCAGCGTACACAACGTTCGCATGGTCGTGGTTTTTCCGGCGCCGTCCGGCCCGATCAAGCCAAATAGCTCACCTTCCTGCACCGTGAAAGACAACCCTCTCACGGCGGCGACATCACCATAATTTTTACTGAAATTGTGAATCTCGATTGCAGACAAACCTTCTCTCCAATTCCTGTGACGCTGAGTCTGTGTAAAAAGAAGCCTTCCTCTTCAGCCTGAGTGCAGCCGAAGGCTGTAACCCTTTGTTTTTAAGCCATGCTTCGACTCCGCTCAGCATGAAGATTCATTTCATTTCGACTTTTTCGACTGTCTCGTCACTCATTCAGATCAAATTCAACTTCCACCGGCATGCCATGTTTCAAAATACCCTCCGGATTTGAAACCGTAATTTTAACCGCATAAACCAAAGACGTGCGGGATTCTTCCGTGAGAATATTTTTCGGGGTAAATTCCGCTTTGGGGCTAATCCAACTTATTTTCCCATCCAGTGTCGTTTCCGAACCATCGATACGCACCATTGCATCCTGGCCGACGTTCAGCTTCGGCAGCAGCTTTTCCGAAACATAAACTTTCGTCCACATTTCAGACAGATCGATAATCTGAACCACGGGAAATCCAGTGGGAACCGTCTCGCCGGTTTCGTAGTATTTGGTAATTACGGTGCCGGAAATCGGCGACAAAATGGTTGCATCCGAAATTTGCCGTTTGACGATGTTCAATTGCGCTTCCAGTGCTTTCTTTTTATTTTTGATCAACCTTAAACTCTGGTGGGCATTTTTCAACTGGGTTTTTGCGGCATCAAAATTCCTTTTTAAATCATCTAAAACCTGTTCCGACGCCGACTGTTTCTTCACGAGATCCTGGAAACGCCGGTATTTCTTATCGATGTAATCAAAATCCGATTGCGCCTTCTGCAGTGAATTTACGTTGATTTTATCCTGCACGTTTATTTCAGCAGCATTCGCTTCCACCAGCTCTTTTTGATACACAAGCTTTTCCGTATCCACAACGGCTATAACTCTGCCCGAGTCAATATCCTGTCCTTCATCTACCCTCACATTCAGCAACAAGCCGCCGGTTAAAGCGGACACCTTGACATCTGTGCCTTCGACAATTCCGGTGGCATGAAATGACCCGGACTGCTCATCGCCACATCCAGAAAATCCGGTAAGAATTAACGCAATTAATAAAACAGTGCCATACGATTTCATTCTTCGTTTCTCCCTCATTGATATGATTTTGCAAGTGTTCCAATCGCTAATCGCAAGTTTGCATCCGAGACATAATATTGTACCAGAACCAATTGGTACTGTAATTCGCTGCGGGTTAAATCCGTTTCGGCGGTCACCAGATCATTGGTCGTTGCCACGCCATTCTGATGTTGAACCGAAACGATGCGGTAACGCTCCGCCTGTTGATTTTTTAGATGCTCGGCCAATTTAATTTCCCGAAGATTCAACAGCAGATTTTCATAGCTGTCAGATACCTCATAGTCCACGCTTCGTTGTAGCTCCTGCTGCTGCAGCGTCAGCCGGTTTGCCTGCACCTGCATTCTTTCAACTTTTTTCCGATCACCACCCCAGCGCCACAAATTCCATTGCAAATTAACACCTGCAGAAAAATAGTCCATCCATTTATTGGCCACCGGGTCGAGTGCCGGTTTTGCATAATTGTAACTGGCCTGTACAAAGACGGTCGGGAAATAATTTGCTCTAAAAAAAGTCTGTTGAACTTTTGCACTTTCTAAAGCGACCTTTACACCGGCCAACTCGGGCCGGTTTTGTAGCGCAGTATGTTTTAATTGCTCCAGGGTGCGTGTTTCCTGCTGCGGCCGCGAGAACGTCACCAATTGCAGCGGCCGGGGCGTATTTGTGTTCAACAGACGAGCCAATTGTAACTCCGTCAGCTTTCTCTGAACGGTATTTTTCTCCTGTTCAATCCCCAGGTTGAGCGTTTGATTGTACACCTGCAATGTGTCGAATGCCATCACCTGAGCGGCGTTAAATAAATTGCGTACGTTTGCAAGCTGAATATTTAAACGCTTCATGCTTTCCTGCAAAATATTTTGCTGATTGGCCAGGCTTTGCGCCCGATAAAACAAAAGGATCACGCTGTGGACGATGGCGTTGCTTACCAGGTCATATTTTGCCTCCTCACTCAGTTCAGAAAGTTTTGCCAGATCAATTTGCGATTTAATCCGAAATCCGGTAAATACGGGCTGCCGGACATTGAGGACAAACTCCGTATGATCGTGACCGCCAAGATTTACACGTCCGGAAACAGGTACAGAAATCGGGAGATTACCGATGACTTTTCCAATATCCAGCGTGTTGACCTCAGAAACGTACGATGAGGTGACTGAGAAATCAAGCGATGGCAAACGCAAGGTTTTCTGAATCGCCGTGTTCAGAGCTGACGACTTCTGCGCCTTGCTTTGCTGCAACAACGAAAGGTTGTTTTGTTTGGCGATTTGCACGGCTTCCTGCAAGCTTATTGCCGGCTCTTGGGCCAGGACGGCGCTAAATCCCCTTAGAACAATACAACTTAAAACAACTATGCCTAACCAATATTTGAATGACTTTACCATAGATCAGTACTCCATGAATTTTCTTCTTGCGCTGTCGGTTAAAATACCGCTGAAAAGGGTGCTGACGATTTCTTCAAAAACTTCCTTTGCCGTAAAAGGGATTTGTGAAAGCATTTCAGGGTTGATCAAAGACTGAATGGCGCTTAAATAAATCCGCACAAGGATTTGCTGTTTCACATCCTGCCGAAAAACACCGCTTTCCACACCTTCGCTGATAAGACCGGAAAATTTGCTCAAAATCATTTTCTCCCTGAACTCGACGACCTGTTTCCACATTTGCGGCGATTTTCTATGAATATCCCTCAGAAGCGGACGACTGAAGAGCTTATTCATCCGGTCTCCCAAAAAGAGAAAGCTGCGTTTTAACTTCCAGATAAATTCCTGTTGTTCATCATTGAGAATTTCTTCGATTCCGGTTCTAATTTCATCCATCGTAGATTGCATGATCGCCTGCAACAATTCTTCTTTACTGGGAAAATATTTGTACAGGGTTTTTTTGCTCATTCCCAAAGAAGCAGCAATTTCTTTGGTGGTTACTTTTGAAAACCCAAACATAAGAAACTGCTCACGGGCCGTTTCGATGATTTGGTTTTTAACCTGGGACTCAAGCATACATGGAAACTTATTTGGTTTTTTCGGTTTCCAAATAAAAATAAGCTTTCTACCGCAAATGTCAAGATTTATTTTAGCAAAAAAAAACGAGGTCGTCTAAAAGGCCCTGATTTGTCATTCCGA
>CAYVXE010000119.1:0-3556 GCA_964455375.1 uncultured Calditrichaceae bacterium | reverse complement strand
CGGATTCCGAAGCTAAATTTTCACTACCGGATGTTTTAAATGAAAATCCGTCGCATCCTGGTACGCCTTTGCGACGGCCAGCGTTTTGTCCTCTTCAAATAATTTACCCATGAAGGTGATACTGGTGGGCGACCCGTTTTTCATGAATCCGTTCGGCAGCACCACACACGGATGTCCGGTGAGATTGGTCAGCAGCAAATTACTATTGCCAAACGATGGCGCCACGTACACATCGATGTCCGAGAGTATGTCATTCATGGCTTCCATCACTTTCGTACGCAGTCGATTGGCCTGAATATATTCCACCGCCGGGATGGCTCGTGACTGCCGAAAAACATTCGGCCAGGCGTCCTTGATCTGCCGCACCAGCAAATCATCGCGGTTACTGCGTGTGAGGTCATCAAACGCGGCTGCAGCTTCCGCATTCAGAATAAACGACATGGCGCTGATAGGATAGTCCGGTAATTCAATGGGAGTTAGATGCAAACCCAAAGAACGCAAGGTGTCAAGCGACGCTTCATCAAATGCCTTCCACTCCTTATTTTCCCGTTCTTTTTCGAAAGCACTCTTCACATAACCGATGCGCAACTTTTTGACGTCAAGGTTGGCATTCCAGTTAAACGGTACATCCACCACGGTTAAATCCTGCCCGTCAGGACCGTAAATGGCGTCCAGAACCAGGGCGCAATCTTCCACGCTGCGGCAGATGGGACCGAGTTTGTCCATGCTCCAGCTCAATGCCATGGCCCCGACGCGACTCACCCGACCGAATGTCGGACGTAAACCGGTGACCCCGCATCGCGTCGATGGCGACACGATGGACCCCCAGGTTTCCGACCCGATGGAAAAGCCCACAAGCCCGGCAGATGTGGCCGAAGCCGGCCCTGCCGACGAGCCGCTGGAACCCTGCTCTGTATTCCAGGGATTTTTGGTTTTACCACCAAACCAGACGTCCCCCCAGGCCAGCGCGCCAAGCGTGAGTTTCGCCACCAACACGGCGCCGGCTTTCTCCAGTCGGGTGATTACGGTTGCATCGGTGTCAAGAACCTGCTCTTTGTAAGGCATCGCGCCCCAGGTGGTTTTGTAGCCCTTCTTTGCCAGTAAATCTTTACCGCCCCATGGAATCCCATGCAGCGGACCACGATAATGTCCGGCGGCGATCTCCTCATCCGCTTGTTTGGCTTGTTTCATGGCCAGGTCTTCCGTCAAAGTGACCACACACTGTAATGTCGGATCAAACTTTTTTAGCCGCTGCAGGTACATTTGCGTCAATTCCACAGATTTGACCTGCCTGGTTCGAATAAGCTCCGAGAGCCTGGTCACCGGCCAGAAAGCAACGTCCTCCAAATTTTTTGGGCGCTTTACTTTGCCCACAGGACTCCTCACCATGTCACGACGGGTTTTATCAAATGTCATCCCGGGAAGCAGCGGATTAAAATATAGCGCCGGCGCGACACTATTATCGATGGACACGTCACGTATTTTTTTGTAAGAGTCAAGATAGTCCTGCAATCCCTCCAGCATCAAATCACGCTCTTCATCGGTAAACTGCAAACCGGATAGTTTTTCCGCCTCAGCAACCATTTCTTTGTCGACATCGAGTTTCTTCGCTTCCTGAATTCTTGCCCACAGAACACCCGGCAACAGCGTACTGCCGAGACCGATACTTGTGAAATAACCCAAAAATGCGCGTCGATCGAGCGTTTTACCGGAAAAAACATTGGATGGCGCCATCGTCTGACTCCTTATTTTATTTATTTGATAATTCTAATGATTAATTTAACTTCGATGATATTCAGTGACCTTCAGTGTTAAATTTCAAACCCGATGTCTCTTTCCTTTGAAGATTTTTTCGATTTCATTTAGTGGCAGTGCGTTGAGAATATTCGCTTTCTCCAGCCACCCTTTCCTGGCAATGCCAATGCCATATTGCATATCGTGCAACCCTTCCACGCTGTGTGAATCCGGATTGATGCTGATAAACACACCACAGTCTCTGGCATATTTACAGAAGCGCCAATCGATGTCAAAGCGGTGCGGACTGGCATTCAGCTCGATGGCCACATCGTTCTCCGCCGCTGTGTCGATAATGCGGTTCATATCCAGCGGCAAGCCGTCCCGTGCCAACAACAATCTTCCCGTAGGGTGGCCAAGAATATTCACAAAAGGATTTTTGAGCGCGGTGATAACACGTTTGTTCGCATCTTCCGCAGACATGTGCAGATTGCTGTGCACGGAAGCCACGACAAAATCAAACGTTTCCAACACCTCATCCGGATAGTCCAGCGAACCATCATTGAGAATGTCGCATTCCGTGCCTTTCAAAATCTTGAAATCGTCGTACTGCTCATTTAGCGCATCGATGACTGCATGCTGTTCCTTCACCCTTTCCGGCGTGAGACCCCGGGCGTAAACCACGATTTGACTGTGGTCGCACAGACCAAAGTAGCCGTATCCCAGGTCGCGTACCGCGTTGGCCATTTCCTCGATGGTGTTGGCGCCGTCGCTGAATGTGGAGTGGCAGTGCAAGATCCCCCTGATGTCAGATAGCGTAACCAGCTCGGGAATCCGTTTCTCCCGAGCCGCATCGATTTCACCGTTATCCTCCCGTAATTCCGGTGGGATATACGCCAGGCCAAGCGCCGCATAGATGTCGGATTCATCTTTGCACGGAATGATTTCGTTTTCACCCTTAAAAATGCCATGTTCGCTGACTTTCATATTTATCTTCTTCGCCAGGCTGCGCATGGCTGTGTTGTGCTCCGCAGACCCGGTGAAATGGTGCAAGATAAACGCGTATTTATCGTCCGGCATTAAACGTAAATCAGCATTGATACCCTGTTTCAGCACGATGCTGGATTTCGTGAGACCCTGACCGGTGATTGCTTCCACATCCGGCAGCCCGGTAAAAAAAGCCATAATTTCCTCCCGGTCATCCTCCTTTACACTGGCTACAATGTCGATGTCCTTAATGGTTTCTTTTTTGCGGCGCAAACTGCCGGCGATTTCGGCACGAATCACTTTGGGATGATTTTGAATCGCATGGAAAATTGGCGCTGCTGCCTTTTCCGCATGATGATACAAATGACGATCCTGGTGTTTTCTGAGGAATTCGATTCCCTGCAGAATTTTCTCCTGTGTTTTGGCGCCAAAGCCTTCGAGGACTGCCAAACGATTTTCGTTGCAGGCCTGTTCCAACTCGGCAATGGTCTGAATGCCGAATGCATCGTACACTTTTCTGATTTTCTTGGGCCCAAAACCCGGGATGGCCGTCATCTCCAGCAGACCGGCAGGAACAGAGGCCTTTAAATCCTCATAATATTGCAGATGACCGGTCATCACCAACTCCGTTATTTTCTCTGCCAGAGCAGACCCGATACCTTTGATTTTACGAATGTCGCCGGACGACACCAATTGGTTCAGGTCTTCATTCAAACTGAGGATGGTCCGACCCGCACGCGCATAGGCGAGGGTTTTGAACGGATTTTCACCTTTTATTTCCAGTAGTGTACCGATTTCTCCGAGGATGTTGGAGAGTTCTTTTTTGTTCATTGTC
>CAYVXE010000118.1:5798-12596 GCA_964455375.1 uncultured Calditrichaceae bacterium | reverse complement strand
TTTATTTATGTAGTATAATAAAAAAGGATATTAAGAATGTCAATGTTTTTATTATTGTTGGTCGTTCACCAGCTCTCGCTCGCTCTGGGCTTTCAGATTGTAGATGGCGGCGGTAGCCAACGTAGTTTTTAGAAATTGATAACTGATGGTGGTTTCAGTGTTGAAGGGGTTTGGATAATCTTGCTGCAGCGCGAAGCTATTGGGAGTGAGTATTTCAATTGAAGCCGCATAAGAATATCAAATACAGCGCCGAGCTCGCCCTGCAATCCAGTATGAGCCGATATAAAAAACAACTTGTAGATGTGCTATATAACGTTTTTGTTACATGCACGACATTGCACTCACAGGCTGAAGTCTACGCTACAAATTCTCATCTATCGTGTCACCTTGAGCGGAACGAAGTGGAGCCGAAAGGTCTGATGGCAAAAAACGATTTCAGAACAAGGAACAACGAATGTCGATTTTAGATTACCATGGTTGAATCTGTGTAAATTCGTTTTGTCCGTAACTTCCATTTACCCATTCTGCAATGTTTGAATTACGAATCTTCAATTAAGAATGGGATAAAGGAACTTTTCTGTCTACCCATGCTGAAGCCTACGCTACAAACTTTTCACCTTAGGACTCAGATGAAACATTAAAGGCATTGAAAAGCAAGTTTTTCAGTGCAGCTTCATTTAATTCCTGATGAAGTTTTCCCTTTACAGCCACAGAAATATTCCCGGTTTCTTCAGAGACGATGATCACAACTGCATCGGATTCTTCACTTAAACCGAGCCCTGCACGGTGCCGTGTGCCATAACCCGCACCGATTGAGATATTCTGGCTCAGCGGTAAAATGCATTTCGCAGCCTGTATCAGGTCATTTTGAATGATGATAGCTCCATCATGCAGAGGGGATTTTGTATTGAAAATCGTAGTGATTAACGCCGTGGAAACTTCCGCCTGTATAGGAATGCCGGTCTCCAGAATCGACTTAATGCCCATATCCCGTAATAGCACGATAATCCCACCACATTTTCTTTTAGACAATTCTAACGTGGATTTTATGACCTCATCAAAGGTTTTTACACTGGACACTTTTATGAAATAACGAATAACTTTACTTTGGCCAACATAAATCAGCATTCGCCTCAGTTCAGGTTGAAAAACGATGACAAATGCTATCAGCCACACCGTTTTTAAACTGTCAAACAACCAGGTCATTCCTCTCATATCGAACAAACGGGTCAGCAGTGATACGATTAGAATCAACACAAGCCCAACAAACATCTGCGCTGCCCGTGACCCTCTGATAAATAAATACAATTTGTACAACAGGTAGGACATGACAAAGATGTCTACTAAATCAAAAAAAGATATTTTGATAAATCCTATTTGAAAAAGTATAAATTGGTTAATCATCTTTAAACTCTTTCAGGTTATTTTGCACGAGATAGTCCGTAACCTTTGCAACATATCGCATTTCCCGAACGTCATGAACGCGGATGATTTGTGCACCGTTTAGAATTCCTGCCGTTACAATGGCTGCTGTTCCCGCAAGGCACTCTTCTGCCGGCAAATCTAAAATCTTTTGTATAAACGACTTTCGGGACGGTCCTAAAAGAATGGGGAATCCCAATTCCTTGATTTTGTGCAAATTATTGATAATCGTGTAATTGTCTTCCAGACGTTTCCCAAAACCTAAACCGGGATCAAGAATAATATGCTCTTTGCGGATACCCTGTTGCCGGGCAAATTTAATTCTTTCCAGAAAATATTCCTTAATCTCCGGAACAACATTTTTGTACACCGGATTTTTTTGCATATTTTGGGGAAGACCCTTAATATGCATTAAAATGACACCGGCACTAAATTCAGCGACAACTTTGGCCATTTGAGGGTCGAATTGTAATGCACTGATATCATTTATGATATGGGCACCGAGGTCAAGCGCCTTCCGTGCCACGAGTGATTTGGTGGTATCAACAGAAATTGGTACAGACACACAATGTAAAAGTTCCTGAATGACGGGTAAAACTCTTTTCGATTCTTCTTCAATGCTGACAGATTCGGAACCAGGTCTTGTGGACTCACCGCCCACATCCAAAATGTCGACTCCTTCTTCTACCATGCGTAAGCCGGTTTCTATGGCCCTCTTAATGTTTGGCCTTCGGCTTTCTGAATAGAATGAATCAGGTGTACAATTTAATATACCCATTATGTGCGTGTGAGAGTCGAAATTGAGATGTTTACCGCGACAATGCATAGAGTTAAATTTTCTTGATTATTGACAAATAAATCGAAGTTATTGGTTAAAACAAAAAAACAGAGCTGCAAAGAAAGAATCAATACGGCTCTGTTTTCAATAATTAGCTAACCGGAAATGTTATTCTATATTATTTGCTACTTCCTTTTTAGGGGCTCTTTTTCTTTTGCGGCCGCTATTATTTTTATCTTCCTTTTTGTCTGGCAAGGGACCGAGTTCCTCACCTTTTAAAACCTTATCAATTTGAGTACCGTCCAGGATTTCCCGTTCTAACAACGCCTTTGCTAAAGCGTGTAATTTTTCGACGTGTTTTCGCACAAGACTCAACGCTTTTTTTTCAGCATTTGTCACAATCAGGGTTATTTCATCATCGATGATTTCTGCCGTTTTTTCGCTGTAATCTTTGTGCGTGGCTATTTCCCTGCCGAGAAATATTTCTTCATCTTTTTTCCCAAAAGTCAAGGGTCCTAAGG
Organism: uncultured Calditrichaceae bacterium; assembly: GCA_964455375.1. Classification (GTDB taxonomy): domain Bacteria; phylum Zhuqueibacterota; class Zhuqueibacteria; order Oceanimicrobiales; family Oceanimicrobiaceae; genus CAYVXE01. The sequence continues at coordinate 9,875 of CAYVXE010000118.1, read as the reverse complement.
AACTCATTCCCCATTCACAGACCATTTTTCTGGCGAGGGCTGTAGCCTTTTCAATATCATTTCCTGCACCTGTCGTCAGTTCTTTCATAACCAGAGTTTCTGCGGCGCGACCGCCTAACAAATGAGCAAGCATTGCCTCACAATAAGATTTTGAATAATTGTGTTTTTCGTCAATGGGCAAGGTTGTTGTAACACCAAGTGCCCGCCCGCGCGGTATGATGGTTACTTTGTGCACTGGATCGGATTTAGGAGAAAACTTGGCTACTAAAACATGACCCGCTTCATGATACGCCGTTAGACGCTTTTCTTCTTCCGAAATGAGCATACTTTTACGCTCAGCTCCCATCATCACTTTGTCTTTAGAGTTTTCAAAGTCATCCATGCTTACGGTTTTTTTGTTCAACCGTGCCGCCAGTAAGGCTGCCTCGTTAACTAAATTCGCCAGATCAGCACCGGAAAATCCCGGCGTTCCTTTTGCGATGACACCCAGGTCAACGTCTTTATCGATAGGAATTTTTCTTGTATGTACTTTTAAAATACCTTCCCTTCCGCGCACATCGGGGCGGTCTACAACGATCTGCCGATCGAATCGACCAGGTCGCAGTAACGCTGAATCCAGAACATCCGGGCGGTTGGTAGCAGCAATTAAAATGACTCCTTCATTGGAATCGAATCCATCCATTTCTACGAGAAGTTGATTCAGCGTTTGTTCACGTTCATCGTGGCCGCCTCCGAGACCCGCACCGCGATGCCGTCCAACGGCATCAATTTCATCGATGAATATAATACAGGGTGCGCTTTTTTTGCCCTGTTCAAACAGGTCTCGCACCCTTGAAGCCCCAACGCCTACAAACATCTCGACAAAATCAGCACCGGACATACTAAAAAACGGCACGCCCGCTTCACCGGCGACTGCTTTTGCCAGCAGTGTCTTTCCTGTTCCGGGAGGACCAAGCAACAACGCACCTTTAGGAATTTTTCCACCTAATTTTTGAAATTTATCCGGATCTTTCAGGAAGTCGATTATCTCCCGCAGCTCCTGTTTGGCTTCATCCGCACCAGCGACATCATCAAAAGTAACTTTCTGCTGGTTTTCGGTTAATAATTTCGCCCGAGACTTTCCAAAAGAAAAAATGCCTTTGGAGCCGCCCCCCTGCATTCGTCTTAAAATAAAAACCCAAAATACGCCAAATAAAATCCAGGGTAATATATTAAAGAGATAGGTCCACCATTGATTCGAGAGTTTCTTAAATTCCAACTGCACATGATAATCTGCAATCCACTTTGTAGCCGTTTTGTCATCCGGAGCTTCCGGTAAGGTGGTGGTGAATCTCGTGTATGTGATCATTTTATCACCTTGCTTCATTGTTGCCGGCGACTTCAATTCACCGTGAAACTCGGCATCTTCCACGAAAGCCTTGCTTATTTCTTCATTTTCCAAGTGTTGGCGAAATTGTGTATAGGTTAGGTCAATTTCACTCTTCTGGCCTTCAAGGTTCCACTTTTGGGAAATCCATATTGATAAAATGATAATGAACAACCAAAATGTTAAGGTTCTGGTTGCCTTCTTCCACTGAAAATTTTCATCTTTTTTTGGAGATTTATTTGGTTTCAATCTATTTTTCATATTTCCTTTATTGAGACGTTTCAACTTTTTATAGTTTCCTTTTTTATTGTTGTAGCAGAATGATTAACTTTTAATCCATTAAATATATTTCAGGTAAGTTTCGATATTTTTGTGCGTAATCCATGCCGTATCCCACAACAAATCTATTCGGCACTTTGAACCCTGTATAATCGATTGTGTATGGTGTCTTTTTTCCCTCTTCCTTTACAAGTAACGATACGAATTTCAGTGATTTGGGATTTGCCGATGATATTTTTGATCTTAAATATTGAACGGAATACCCAGAGTCCACTATGTCTTCCACCACAACAACATGGCGATTCATGACATGCGCATTGATGTCTTTTAACAATTTTACTTCACCAGATGTTTCCATCGCTTCGCCGTAACTGGAAATTTTAATAAAATCCACTTCGCAATCAATCGTAATTTCCCTGAACAAATCTGAGCAAAAAATAAAACTGCCATTCAGCACGCCAATGAGAATTGGACATTTATCAGCGTAATCCTTTGAAATTTGTTGTCCAAGTTCTTTGACTTTCGCCTGAATTTCTTCTCTACTGATCAGGATTTCATAATCATTACCCTGGAGTATTTTCTCCGTAGAATCAAATTCCATTCGTTCGTTCCATTATTTCAAACTTCAAAACATGTTCGGTCATGTTGGTGACTTTGTAGGCATCATCTAAGCAATATCCGCAGACCCAGGCAACTCGATTATCCGATTTCAAAATGGGTATCCGTTTTCTTTTTCTTAGTGGCACTTTTTTGTCGCTAAAATATTTCGATATCTTTTTTTCTCCGGAAAAATTAATCGGTTTAAAATGATCGCCGCTATTAAAGGATCTTAGTACTAACTGTTTTGAAAGTTTTCCAGCATCAAAAAATTCAATATTTGGGTTTTGTTTATATTTTGCTATTTCCGATTTTTTTGACACATTCCAAGAGAAAAGATAATCATTATAAGTGACTTCTCCCCCCTTTTGGTTTAGACTGAACTCAGTTTTTTGGGGCGTTTGATTTTGTACATTATGAACAACGACGCCATCGTGGTCTACGAGTACTTCAAAGTCTGGATTAATTCGAATTCTTTTACCTATTTTTCGATTTTCTATAAGGGTTAGAATTCTTTGAAATGCAATGAAATTTACTGAATTCCGACCAATTTTTAATTCTTGACAAGCCTTAAGTAAGGTATATTTTTTTAAAACTTTAAAGTAGCCTAAAAAACCTTTAATATCAAGAACTATTTCATTTTTATTTTGAAAAAGAACGACTGATTTGAAAATTTCATTTGCTTGTTTCTGAAAATAATCTTCTGTTTCAGAAAATATCTCTGATGTTCGCAAAATCACTTGTTTGATGTTAGGATTAAACGCTCTTTCAAGATGAGGAATGAGTTCATGCCTGATCCGATTTCTTTTAAAATCCAAGTTGTTGTTTGATGTATCTTCAATATGACTGATTTTGTTTTGCACAGCATATTTGCTTAATTGCTTTCGAGAAAATTCAAGCAAAGGTTTGATATAGTTGCCACGATATTTTTCCATCCCCCTCAACCCTCGTAATCCCGACCCGCGTAATAAATGATCTAATACTGTTTCCACCTGATCATCGGCAGTATGTCCTGTGGCGATTTTGCGATACGCCAATTTTGTCCGTAACGCGTCCAATGCGCGATAGCGCAGAATCCGGGCAGCTTCCTCGATGCCCATTTTGTTGGCTTTTGCAAACGCTAAGACGTCTACGCTTTGTGTGTGCAGCTCAACATGCTTATTCTTGGCAAGTTTCTCCACAAACAATTGGTCTCTATCTGCTTCTTCACCCCGCAGATTATGATTGATGTGACAGATTGCGATCTTCAGGTTCCATTCATTTTTTATTTTTAAAAACAAATGAACCAAAACAACAGAATCCAATCCACCTGAAACAGCTAAAATAATTTTATCCCCTTTTTCTACAAGGCCGTTTGTGAGGATAGATTTCTTGAATGAAACCAGTAAGTTGGAAACCATTTAAAAAAGATTCAATTAGAATTTTAAACACATGCTGAAGGAATCAATTTGATGAGCAAGCTAATTCAGATTTTTATCAAATAAATATTTTAAAACCGCCGTCGTCATAATATTTATACCAACTTGCAAAGCATTTTCATCAATGTCAAAATCGTGGGTATGCAAGTGGTGTATTTCGTCTTCAGGTTTTCTTACGCCCAACCGTACTAAAGCCCCGGGTGCTTTGGTTAAATACCAGGAGAAGTCTTCACCTCCCATACTTATGTTTTCGATATTAACGAATGTTTTGTCGCTACAGACAATTTGGGCAGCTTCCCGAAAAAGATTGATAGTTTCTGCATCATTAAACACGGAAGGAACAGGCCCGGGAAATACCAATTGATAGGTGGCCCCAACTGCGCGGGTTATTTCATAAACTCTGGTTTCAATGGCAGA
>CAYVXE010000118.1:0-5698 GCA_964455375.1 uncultured Calditrichaceae bacterium | reverse complement strand
ACTTCAATGGTTGGATCGACATGAAATGCCAGAATACGAGTGACATTATCCATGACATGTTCTTTGACTAACTCGGATGCGCCACTCGGGACAGCTTCCTCCGACGGTTGAAAAATAAATCGCACATTCCCCGGTATATTCAGATTTAATCGTTTTAGTACTTTTGCCACCCCAATTGCCATTGCCATGTGTGTATCATGACCACATGCATGCATGACTCCCGGAATTTTTGATGCGTAGGAAACATCTTTCACATCATCTAAAGGTAATGCATCCATATCTGCCCGTAAAGCAACGGTCTTGCCATTGGTCATCCCTTGCATTTCAGCAACGACCCCCGTCCCACACACGCCACCATTGACATCCATATTCAATTCCTTCAGAATTCCTTCCAAACGTTTCCCGGTTTTTATTTCTTTCCAGCTTAATTCCGGATACTGGTGAAAGGTTCTGCGCAAATCGACAATTTCATCGTTTATTTCATTTGTAACATCTTTGATCTCATTTGAGATACTTGCAATATTCAATTCCATGGCAGACTTATTTCAGAATTCGTTTATACTATTTAATACGCTTTAATAGAGAAATCTGTTCTCAATAATAAAATCGTATGTAAATCAGTATCTATTAGACAGGTTAAGGTAATATTTTAATCATGTATTTTTCAAAACAATTTTAACAAATTTAAAACTTTTAACTTCAATAGCAAGCATAGAAAAACGAATAATTTATTTTTCTTGCAGTTCGATTCTTCACGTAGTATATTCGCAATCATTCATCATTTTATGACTGAAGGGAGTTTTTGAATGCTTAAAACGAATCCTGGTTTTCTGGTAATATTCACCTCATTTTTACTCACAATGGTTGCATGCTCTACACATTCGGCACTGTCTGAAAAAAATATAGACCTGCACTCAAATGCCAATTATGCAGATGTTATCGTCAAACACATAAACCTCGATCTGACGGTTGATTTTGACAACAAGCTATTATCCGGTTCCGCTGCACTGGAAATTGAAAACAAAACGGGCACAAACAGACTTATCTTAGATACCAACAAACTGACTATTCAGAAAGTTACGTTAGGTGCAAATCACAAAGAGACCGAGTTTTCTCTTAGTCCCCCACAACCTTTTTTAGGTGAAGCGTTAACGATTACTATTTTGCCAGGCACAAAATTGGTCACCGTACAATACACGACAACGCCGGGTTCGGAGGCGCTGCAGTGGCTCACCTCGGATCAAACAGCCGATGGCCAACATCCGTTTCTATTTACACAATCCGAAGCAATTTTAGCCAGAACCTGGATTCCGTGCCAGGATAGTCCGGCCGTACGTTTCACATATTCTGCTACCATTCATACCAATCCTGATTTGTTGGCGGTGATGAGTGCTGAAAACAGAACTGAAAATACGAAGGATGGCGTTTATCATTTCCAGATGCCACAGAAAATCCCTTCCTACTTACTGGCATTGGCCGTGGGTGACTTAAAATTTAAAGCGATTAGCGATCGATGTGGCGTTTATGCTGAACCTTCAGTCATTGAAAAAGCCGCATGGGAGCTCGCTGACACAGAAAAAATGGTGCAGAAAGCAGAGGAACTTTACGGGCCCTATCGCTGGGGACGCTATGACGTCATTATCCTGCCACCGAGTTTCCCGTTTGGTGGGATGGAAAACCCACGATTAACCTTTGCAACGCCTACGATATTAGCCGGAGACCGTTCGCTGGTTTCCCTTATCGCACACGAATTAGCCCACTCATGGTCCGGAAATTTAGTGACCAATGCAAACTGGAATGACTTCTGGTTGAATGAAGGGTTCACGGTTTATTTTGAGCACCGCATCATGGAAGCTGTGTATGGAAGGGATTATTCGGAAATGCTGGCTTCTCTCACATATCAGGATTTGTTGAAGGAGCTACAGAATCTCGGCCCTGAAAGCAGAGATACACATTTGCATTTGGACTTGAATGGCCGCAACCCGGATGACGGAATGACGGATATCGCCTACAACAAAGGGTACTTTTTTCTGCGGACCATCGAAGAAACGGTTGGCCGTAAAAAATGGGACGCTTTTCTGAGAAAATATTTCGACACCTTTGCTTTTCAATCCATGACCAGTGAAAAATTTGTGGACTATCTACAAAAAAATTTGCTAAAGGACAACTCTGCCTTAGAGAAACAGTTACAAATTGAGAACTGGGTTTTCGGCCCAGGCATACCGGACAATATTGCCAAACCGCACTCAGATGCTTTTGAGAAAGTTGATCAACAATTACAAAGCTGGCTCTCAGGACAGCCGGTTAATCATTTGAATACAAAAAATTGGACGACACAGCACTGGTTGCACTTTTTGCGAAATTTACCTGAAAAACTCAGTACCGGACAGATGACTGCGTTAGATAAAACGTTCCATTTCACGCAAACCGGAAATTCTGAAATTTTATGCGAATGGCTTTTACACACAATTCCAAATCATTATGAGGCTGCTAACCCTGCTCTGGAGCATTTTCTTACGTCTCAAGGAAGACGCAAATTTCTCGAACCACTGTATAAAAAACTTGCCGAGACACCGGAAGGACTGGACATGGCCAAAAGAATTTATCAAAAAGCACGGCCGGGTTACCATGCCATTTCACAAGGCACAATCGATAAAATTCTGAACGTAAAGGGATAACGCATTTCGACTACCGTAATGTTCTGTAAAAGCAACTTCGATTGCCGGTGTGACAAGCAGCACCTGCCTGTTCCACTTCCAGTAAAAGGGTGTCTGCGTCACAGTCGTATTTAATTGATTTTACATGCTGAAAGTGACCGCTGGTCTCCCCTTTTAGCCATAGCTTTTGACGTGAACGGGAAAAATAGCAGGCACGTTCTCCCTGCAAGGTTTTATCGAGGCTTTCACGATTCATGTAAGCGACCATCAAAACGTCTTTTGTTTTTGTATCCTGAACAACTGCCGGGATCAAGCCGTTTGCATCAAATTTCAGAAAATCAAAATTATTCATTTACCACCTCATCGGTATGTCGTTTTCAACCAAATACTGTTTTAATTGATTGATTCGGATTTCATTAAAATGAAAAATAGAGGCCGCAAGCGCAGCATCAGCCTGTCCTGCAGTAAACACCTCTTTGAAATGCACCAACCTGCCACCGCCACCGGACGCGATAACCGGAATCGTTACATTTGATGAAATCTGTTTCGTAATTTCCAAATCAAATCCATTTTTCTGACCATCGCAGTCCATGCTGGTGAGCAGGATTTCTCCTGCCCCTGACGCTTCGACCCGTTTCGCCCAGTCGAGAGCATTCAGTCCCGTGGATTCAGTGCCTCCGTGCGTGAAAACGCCCCATTGCCTGTGTGAGATTTGTTTAACATCGATGGCGACTACCACACATTGCGAGCCAAAATTCTCGGCTGCCTCAGAAATCAATTCCGGATTTTTTACAGCAGCGGTATTAATCGTAATTTTATCTGCTCCCCGACTGAGAATTTCTTTGATTTCTTGTATATTTGTTAAGCCTCCGCCTATGGTGAATGGAATAAAAACTTCTTCAGCAATGCGTTCAACTAAACCATAAACAATCGGTCTTTTTTCAAGCGAAGCTGTTATATCCAGAAAGACTAATTCATCTGCACGTTCTTCAACGTAATATTTAGCAAGCTCGATGGGATCACCGGCATCGCGTAAATTTTGAAATTGTGACCCTTTGACCACACGTCCGTTTTTCACATCGAGACAAGGAATAATACGTTTTGCCAACATCTTAGATTTGCCCTATCAATCAAGTATACGAAAGTTCTTTCAGGTTTACTTTATCACATAATTCAGTTTAATCGTTCATCGAGACAGCTTGTATCAAGCATTTTTTCTAAATGTCATTTCAAAGACTTCTTTAGCATTCAATCGATTTTCATAGAATGCTTTACCGATAACAACGCTATCAACGCCATATTGTTCTATTTTTGCTAATTCATCGAGATTCTGTTGTGATGAAACTCCTCCGGATGCAATTACTTTCAATTTTGTTTGCACGGCTATTTTCTTCGTTAACGTTAAATCCGGCCCCGACAGCATCCCATCCCGTACGATATCTGTATAAAGAATTCGCTGTAAACCATATTGCTTAAACTCTAACGCAACATCCACAACGTCTCGGTCTGTTTGCTCCTGCCAACCTTTAGTGACGACCTTACCATTTTTTGCATCGACGGCGAGAATGAGCTGATTGGAGTCAAACAGGTGCAGGGCCTTTTTGAATGCATTCGGTGCCTGAATGGCAAACGTTCCCACAATGACCCGGTCAACACCCGCATTTATCCAGAAATCGATGTTTTCTAATGAGCGAATACCTCCTCCCAACTGCACCGGGATATCGAGTTTCTTAAGGATTGAAATAATCGTTTGTTTGTTTTTTGTATGACCAGATTGTGCCCCATCAAGGTCCACCACATGCAACCGCCTGGCGCCCATTTGCTGAAAGGTTAAAGCCATGGCAACGGGATCGTCGGAGTATTCAGTTTTTTCAGCGAAGTTACCCTGTTTTAAGCGCACACATCGCCCCGCTTTTAAATCTATTGCCGGTATGATTTCCATTTTAGAACTCCGCAAAATTTCTTAAAATTTGCAACCCGACTTCCTGACTTTTTTCAGGATGAAACTGGGTGCCAAAAATGTTGTTGTTCTCTATTGTAGAACAAAATCGTTGCCCGTACTCTGTCACTCCAACCACCAGAGTAGGATCATCCGGAACACAGATATATGAATGCACAAAATATGCAAATGCTTTTGGGGGCAACTTTTTTAGAAGAATCGATTCTTTAACCACCTCAATATTGTTCCAGCCCGTATGTGGCACTTTGAAATTTCCTTTCAGTTTTTTAACCTTACCGGAAATGAAATTCAACCCTTTGCATTTTCTATCTTCTTCGCTGACAGAAAATAAGAGCTGCATCCCCAAACAAATACCGAGAATTGGGGAACCGAACATAACCTTTTCCTTTAAAACCTGCGCAAACCCTTTCTGTTGCAGATTCCGCATAGCAAAACCAAAGGCACCAACACCCGGCAAGATGATCTTTTCCGCTTTCTTTAGTATTTGCGGAGAAGAACACAGAACACTTTTTACACCGAGAAACGTTAAAGCATTTTGTAAACTCTTCAAATTCCCGGTGTCATAATCAATAATCGTGATGGCCATTTTTTATATCAAACCTTTTGTTGATGATGGACCATGACCGGATTCCGTCATTGTTGCAGCTTCTTTTAATGCAATTGCCGCTGCCTTAAACAACGCCTCAATCTTGTGGTGCGTGTTTTCACCATATTCAATAGTCAGGTGCAGGGTTAATTGAGCATGATTCACCAGCGCCTGGAAGAATTCCTTCGTCAGCTCCGTATCAAACGTGCCAAGCAACGGATTTCTGAAATCTGCATGGAACATCAGATACGGCCTTCCGGAGATATCTACAACCGCTCTCGCCAGGGACTCATCCATCGGAACGAAACAATTGGCATATCTTTGCAGTCGCTTTTCCTTTGAGATGGCTTTCTTAAGAGCCATTCCCAACACAATACCCACATCTTCAACCGTGTGGTGACCATCTACCTCAAGGTCTCCTTTGCAGCTTACCTCAAGATCAAAACCACCGTGGAATGTAAATAATTCAAGCATGTGGTCTAAAAAACCAATTCC
>CAYVXE010000117.1:0-12753 GCA_964455375.1 uncultured Calditrichaceae bacterium | reverse complement strand
AGATAGTTTTAGGTAAAGTCGTTAAAAAACAATAGTCAAACTTCTCGTTGTGAAAACCTGAACTTGTTTTTATCCTCTGCGCGTTGGAGTTAGTCCCTCCCTTTGGCCAAAGGGAGGACAGGAGGGATTCGAAAAAGAAAATGCTGCAACTGGCCTCAAATCCTCCCTGTCCCTCCTTTACGAAAGGAGGGCACTTTCTAAGCAGATGTTCGATGTTATCTGACATATTCTTTAACCGGATACTCAACATCTCTTACAAACGGTAAACAAAAGATGCAACAAATTCATCGCTGCTGTCCGAAACATTTCCTGCCAAATCCAACTGAAAATTTTCCGTAAACAGCAGCCCAAGCCCAAATGTGCCATGTACGGTGGAATCACCATTCTGGAAAAGTATTTTGAAAGTTTCGCGGGTAAAGTCCCCATTGCCATTTCCAGAAAATTTTATACGATTATCCGGTTCCACATAAAAGCCGCCACGAAAGACCAGGCCAATCTGATTGTAAAAAGTTACATATTCAGCTCCGACGTGCACTTCGACGCCATCATCGGCTTTATAATCATTGGGCGTAAACGATTCTCTCGCAGCCGTAACCACAAAATTATCGGTTAAATCGGAATATTTAACTTGCACCACATCCAGCGCCACGGTAAACACATCGTTGGGCCGGTAGGAAATCCCAGCGCCAAAAGCAGCCGGAATATTGAAATTTATAGAATCACGGGCCGTTAAATCATTTGGAAAATTTGTCTGCGTCAACAACTGATTAACGGTAAATTGGGGACGGCGTTTGTAGATTGCACCAAGAGTTACCTTTTCAGAAACTTTCAGATTGAGTCCTATATTAAAAAAAATGTCGGTGTCATTATCATCGATGGTAGTGCCATTTTGGAATGTGCCATCTTCAAACACCGCCAGTGAATACCTGCTAAATTTTGAATCGATGTTGAATTTTGAAACCCCAAATGAAGCACCTAAGGAAATATTTTCATTTAATTTGAATCCTGCTGCAGCGCCCCAATTCGTTACGGTCATATCCAAATCGGACTTAACCGGGAAATAATTGCTGCCATCTGTAAAGCCGGGGACGAATGCGCCTTTCGTGAAATAAGAACTTTCGAAATTCACCAATTCATAGCGGAAAGCAGAAAAAGTAAAGCGTTCTATGGGATAAACCAAACTAACAAACGACGGGCTTACCACGGAATTTTTAAAATCATGCCCAGCCAAGCTAAAATTATCTGGTGTGCCAGAGCTTGAATAGTTGAAAATATTGCGTGTGTACTGAAGTCCTTTCAGTTCAAACGAAAGTTCCGGACGAATCAGCGTGGTTAATCCTGCGGGATTTGCTTCCGAGGCTGTGGCGTCATCGGCGATTGAAATGAACGCACCTCCCATGGCCGTGGCGCGGGCGCCCGGATTATTAAAATTAAATTTTAACTGCGCAAAGTTTTCTGTATTTGTTTGCGCAAGACAAAGTTGCGGTAGTAAAAGAATGACCATCATAAACTTTTTAACGATGCTTGAATGATTCATATTGTTCCTCCAAAATCTATTTTTGCCGTAATAAACTGAATTCGTCTACTGCAAAGACCAGAAACGTACATCTCCCATGAGCGTGTCTGCAGTTGAACGTACCAGGGCCACCAGCCGTAAGAAATTTGTGTTTGTAGCTTCAGCCGGGATAGCCAAGGATTTCGTGGCCGTTACGCTTCCGCCGGCCTCATTAATATTAATAAGATTATCCGGAACATCGCCGACTTCCTGAATAAAATTCCCCTGAGCATCAATAATATCAAAATCGAACGTAACCGATAGATTAGCAAGTTTAGCGGCATCTTGCTCGGATAGCGTATAGGCAGCGCCATAATTAATGTTAACACTTTGGCCGATTGTCAGGACATTCCCGGGCCGTGGATTGGTCGAATTTAAAATCCACATGTCGCTTATGCTAAATGGTGCTTGCGGCGTTTGCGGGATGTTGTCGTCTGAGCAACTAACGAAAGCGACCACCCCAGTAAACAGCAGAAAAAATTTTAAAGAGCATGTACGCATGTGTTTTCCTCCCTTGTTTATTGAATGATTCCAATGAAACCGCTAAGGCTGAAGCAGGAAACTACTTTTTCGACAGACTCAACGACTCTACAATTTTTTGATAATCAAACTCTGGCATTTTTTGATTTATTTTTTGCACCTCACCTTTTCTCACGGTAACGGGCAGAACCAACGAATCCTGAAATGCCGGATTCTTCAGAGTTAACGTATATGCCCCTTCAGGAAGCTGCAGGCGATAAGGCGTAATAATTGCTTTTTCCGATGCGTTCATTGGCGACCCTGTTGCATCGACAATCTTTGTGACTTCTGCCCAGGGTTGAATATTTAAGGCAACATAGCCGTAAGGTATTGTTACGGAAAAGAACATTTTATAAATGATGAAACCGCCGGCAAGGATAAAAACCACGGCGGCAAAAATGGCTTTGTAACGGTTGATTCCCGAACTCTCAGGCGATACAGGAAGTTTTCTATCTTCGTCAGATATTTTCTTTTTTCGGGCGTCTTTTTTGGGCAGGACAATGGTCGCCATATCTTCAGGATCAACCGGCTTCTCAGCAATATTTTTTGCTTCAATCTTTCGAATTTTTTCCTGCAATTGCACTGCTTTGGAATGTTTCGGTTCAAGTTCCAAGATTTGGTTTACAGCATCTGTTGCAGACTCGTATTCGTCCGCCTCCAAAAACCGGTTTGCATTTTGTAACAACAGTTGTATTTTTTCTCTCTGCTTTTTTTGCTGCCTGGCCTTCGCAATGACGTCACGCAGGGAGACAATCTCCGGATTATCGGATTGGAGCTTTTCGATAGCATCCAGGTTTTCTACAGCCTCATCAAACAATTGTTTCTTCAGCAGCTTTCTTGCTTCTTTGAGTGCGGTATCGACACGCCGTTTTACTTTTTCAGATTTCTCTTCAGATTGAATCTGTTCAACAAATTTTAGAAGATCCTGATTATCCGGATCGATGATTAACGCTTCCTGAGCTGCATGCATTGCCTTGTCAAATCGTTTCTTGTTCAAATACTTTTGTGATTCCGAATAACATTTCTCAAAGAGCTTTTTTTGTTCCTGTATTTTTTTCTGTTCCTGTTGCTCACGTATTTGAATAATTTTTTTCAAATCACGGATGACGTCATCGCAACTTTGATAGCGTTTTTTTAAATCCTTTTGCAGACATTTTAAGAGTAGATTTTTTAATTCGGAAATGTGGGCAATTTTAATTTCTGAAATAGATTCCGGAGGTTCGTTGACGATTTTATAAATCACGGTCGTGGGGTTGCTTCCGGGAAATGGAAGTTTGTATGTTAGCAGTTCAAAAAATAAGACGCCAAATGAAAAAATATCCGACCGGTGATCAACCTTCAAACCCTTCACTTGTTCGGGAGACATGTAATGGGGAGTTCCCATCACGGTACCCGTCATGGTCATGGTGCTGGTTACGGTTTTCGCAATCCCGAAATCCATGATCTTGACTTTGCCGTCATCCAGGACACGGATATTTTCAGGTTTTATATCCCGGTGAATGATTTGTTTCGAGTGGGAATAGGCAAGACCCTGACAGATTTGCCTGGCATAATCAAGTTTTTCGTCAAAACTTAAATCTCTCTTCTCTTTGATGATAGAACGTAAATCTGTACCTGTGAGGTACTCCATGACAATATACGGCTTGCCTTCAAACTCGCCGAGGTCATGGACAATGGTAATATTTTCATGAGAGAGTTTTCCTGAGGAACGGGCTTCCCGGTAAAATCGCTCTTTTAATTCCGGCTGATCAAAGACTTTCTCCAGCAAGACTTTTATGGCAACCTCTCGCTCCATCAGAGGGTCGAATGCTTTGTAAACAACCCCCATGCCACCTTCACCGAGAATTTCAACAATCTGGTATTTACCGATTTTTTTCATCGCTTTTTCAAACTTCTTTCAGTCCGAAATAAGAACTTCGCTGGAAATAAAACAAATATTTTAGGGTAGCCAGGAAATGAATTGAGCAACACTTCAAATTAAACAGGAGAATCCAAATAATCAAGGATTTTATCACGTTCGAGACTTTGAAATATTTTCAAATCGGACAGCAAAAAGGCTGCAAGATTTATTTAGATCTTTTCTGCATAATTGACTATGAAACTCGTCGGGGCAGATACCCGGGAGTTTCATGTACATGCGGTGCTGAGCGGGTTAACTGCTTACGTTAGTCGTTGCCAGCGCTTCCTGCTTTTACTTATAAAATACGCAAAACAGAAACAAAACAGTTCATAGGGGTTGTAAAGCAGCGGAACTCAGTGCCGCGACCAAAACTTTCCTTCATGAATACTTCAGGTTGAAAAGAACCCGAATTTTGTTTAAATTAAATTCTCTTGCATTTTTATAACAGGGTGTTAAATTTAAGAGTATCCTTTAACATAGTCAAATCGTTGCTCATATCGGCTTTATTAAATAAATTAATTTGGTAAATTAATTTTATTCATCAGGAAGGGAGCGCTTTTTTGCAGCAAGATCCAAGAATCGGTAAAACGATTTCGCATTACCGAATCATCGAGCATCTTGGCGGCGGTGGAATGGGTGTGGTTTATCTGGCCGAAGATACCAGACTGAAGCGCACGGTTGCTTTGAAATTCCTGCCGGTCAACCTGACCATGAATGAAGAGTCAAAAAAGCGATTTATGATTGAAGCCCAGGCGGCATCTGCGCTTGACCATCCCCGCATCGGCACCATCTTCGAGATTGACCTTACGGAAGATGGCGATATGTTCATCGCCATGGCTTACTACCCGGGTGAAACGCTGAAAAAAAGAATTACCTCCGGAAATGTCACCCCTGAAGAAGCATTCAATTTTGTTCAGCAAATTGCGAATGGACTTGCAGAAGCCCATTCGCAGGGCATCATTCATCGCGACATCAAACCGGCGAATATCCTCATCACCAAAGAAGGATATGTGAAAATTGTCGATTTCGGACTGGCAAAATTAGGCGGCGCCACCCAAATCACAAAGTCCGGAACGTCCATGGGAACGCCGGCTTACATGTCTCCGGAACAGGTGAAAGGTTTGAAGATCGATCACCGGGCTGACATCTGGGCATTGGGCGTCATTCTTTATGAGCTTCTAACCGGCGAGCTGCCATTTAAAGCAGAGAACGACATGTCGATGCTTTATAACATCGTCAACGAACCACACCTGCCGTTTGCGCGCTTTAACTTAAAACTGCCGCCGGAATGCTCACACGTCGTAGAAAAAGCCCTTGCTAAAGACCCTGATCAACGCTATGATTCCATTCAAGCATTCATGCAAGATTTAATACCCTGTCGTGAAAATCAGTTACGAAATGAAGACGGTATGGCAACCGTTTTAATCGATCGAAAACAACCGTCTGCACCGGCAGGAATCCCTGCAAATAAAACGCCTACCTCTGCAGCAAAATCTCCTAAACGTCCGCTGATTTTTGCACTTTTTCTCGTCATCGCGGTGGCAATTGTGTACGTTACATTTTTCCGCACAAAAGAGACGCAAACCGGCCCGGATTCCGGTTATGTAAAAATTGAATCTCAACCCGCAGGCGCACAGATAATCGTTGATGGGAAAAACACAGACAAAGTTGCACCGGCGCTGTTAGGCCCGTTGCAAAGCGGAGAACACAAACTCACCCTGCAGGTTGAGGGCTTTGAGGATTGGGAAGAGACATTTATAATTTCGCAAAATGATACCGCCAGCAAGGTCGTATCTTTAACGCCCATTCAACGCAGCACCGCAGAATTATCAGAGGAACCCAGTCCCGGCAAAGTTGAACGAGGTTCACTCATTGTCAGATCTGACCCGCCCGGCGCCTTTATTTATTTCGATGGGAAGTCAACAGGGGAAAAAACGCCTGCAACTTTTGACCAAATAACCGCCGGTGTGGTTCATGTTGAGTACCGGTTGAATGGTTATGAAGCGATCACAAAAACAGGCCATGTTTCTGCAAACCAATCGACGAAACTATTTGCAAAATTGACCAGAGGTTACGGTACTTTACGCATTCACTCCAGGCCGGACGGTGCAGCAATATTTTTGAACGGTAAGCCGACCGGGAAAAAAACACCGGCCACATTGGCGAAGCTATCACCTGGCGACTACGTTGTGTGGTTACAAGCGCCTGATTTTCAAACAGACACCGCATCCGTTACGATTCAGCCAAAAAACGAAAGTGAATTAAACGTAACGCTAACGGCTCAACAGCCCGCCAATGTAAAGATTCTGGCTTTCATAAAAAATAACGATTCGAAAACGATGCTTTTCGGTGCAGAAATTTTCGTAGACGGCGCCAACTTTGGCCAGACACCGCGTTCATTCCCTATAAAAACCGGCACGCACAGGATTGGCGCAAAATATTTTCCTTATACGCTCGAAGGCGGCGAACAGACAATCGAGCTACACAGCGGCGAGGAAAGAAAAATCGAATTTATTTTTGTAAAAAAATAAGTTACGTAACATTGAAAAACACAATTGGAAAAGGAGGATACCATGTTTCGTAAAACAACCTACATCTTGTTCCTGGCTTTCATCATTCCGATGCAAACCAACACTTGGGCTTTCCCCGATGCGGGAACCTCACTTTCGTCCGAAAACGAAATGTCAGCGTTTATGCCCATGCAGCAAAACATTGAACTCAAAGAGGCTATCCAAAATTTTAACAACGGTCAGTTTAAAAAGGCAATCGACCTTTTACACCGGCTCATCGTTACGCACGCGCTGTCAAATATTGACTATCAGACTGCAAGTGAGTATCTGGCTGTCGCTTATGTTTCGACAAATCAGGATGCAAAAGCCGAAGGCGTGTTTACGGAAATTTTGAAGCAAGATCCGACCTACAAACCTAACGACAGATGGTGGCCCCACAAACGACTAATGGCCAGTTATTACCGCACGGTAAAAAAAGTCGGGCACTCTCTGCAGCTAAGTGGTTCAAGTCCGGGCATCAAAACCATTGCCATTATCGACTTTGAAAACAATTCCATCGAACATGCAGAAAAATATGCCAACTTAGGCCATGCGTTATCTAAAATTATCATCAGCGATCTCTCCGTACTTAGCAAGTTAAAAGTCGTCGAGCGCGAGCGGTTACAATTTATTATCGATGAGCTAAAACTGACCGATCAGAAAGTCGGCGGACACGCAATCATCAGTCCCGAAAGCGCACCGCAACTTGGCAAACTTTTAGGCGCACATTCCTTTGTCTTCGGAAGTTTCATTCAAATAGGTAAAACCTTACGCCTCGACGCGAGACTGGTAAAAACTGAAACAGGAGAAATTTTTAAAACCGCATCCGTGGAGGGCAAACCAAATGAAATTTTCGACCTTGCCAAAAAATTGACCATAAAAATTACCAAAAATCTCGATGTGGATATTGAGAAAACTGAAAACAAAAAACTGGATAAACTGGGACGTTCGGATGTCCCAATCGAAGCCATTGCATTGTTCGGGGACGCCATGTCCATGGCCAACCAGGAAGACTACAAAGACGCTTATGTCAAATTGGAAAGGGCACTATCTCTTGCACCAGATTTCGAAAAGGCGCAGAGTATGCTGGACGTGATTAAACCGCTAACGCTATAAATGACTGCCGCCCGCAATCGCTTTATCCTGTATGCATTTTTCTTCAGTTTTATGCTTTCGGGGTGCCATCTTTTTCACCACGAGAAACGTGATTTTCTCAGGGATGGTGATTACGATCTTGCAATTTTGAAACTGAAAACTGCAGAACAGAAGCAGCCTGACAACTGGCGTGTGAAACAAAATCTCGGTATTGCCTATTATAAGACCGGTCAGTTTGAAAAAGCTGCCACCAAATTGAATCAGGCACTTACGCTAAACACGAAAAGCATTCCTGTTTTGTTATATTCAGGGCTCTGTTACGAGGCATTGGCATCTTATCAAAATGCAGCTTCAGCCTATCGCTCGTTGAAGGCTTTTAACATCAGTGAAAGCCTAAAACAGGAACTTCTTGCTCGTATCAGGGAAAACGAACGTAAGGAAATTCTGCAAAGACTCCGGAGGCATCTTGCTAAAACCCAAAATGCACCTGATGAAAATGTAAACGGTAAATCTGTTGCCGTCCTCTACTTTCATAACGTTTCCAACTGGACACAATTAAACCCGCTATTAAAAGGATTAACGGATTTACTTATCTCCGACCTGGCGAGCATGAAGCAACTCAAGGTCGTCAGAAGGGAAGAATTACAGTTTCTGCTGGATGACTTGCAGCTTCCTTATTTTCACTTCGCCAGCAACATCAGTATCCCTGAAATCGGGAAATACTTAAACTGCAAATATGCCATTACCGGCGGCATTGAGCGCCTCAACGATACGAATATCCGCATCGATGCCGGAATTGTGGATGTTCAAACCGGCAAACTACTTGGCAGCGGCATCAAAACACAAGGCAGTATTTCTGATTTACCCGCAATAGAAAAGGACCTGCTTTTAAAAATAATTGCGACCTTTGGTATTGTTCCTGATCAGCGGCAGGAGCAAATGCTGCAACAATATGCAACGAAAAACACCCTGGCGCTGATTGCTTATTCCAAGGGTCTGGATTATGACGATAAGAGCCGGGAAAACCTTGCAAGAGATGCATATTCAAGGGCGGTTTCATTGGACAAATCATTTATTTTAGCAAAGATGCGGTTGCAACAGTTACCGGAAAAAAGACTATCGAATCAGGAAATGGAACGGCTGATTCTAACACGAATCAAATAAAAATTACTTGCATTTATATGTGAAAATCATACATTAATCATATTAAGGTTAAGTAACATTTTCGATTCTTCCTTTTTTTATTGCAAAATCATTCTATTTTCGGTTCAATTTTTTTCGATTTATTAATATAGCATTTGATA
This sequence comes from uncultured Calditrichaceae bacterium, assembly GCA_964455375.1. GTDB lineage: Bacteria > Zhuqueibacterota > Zhuqueibacteria > Oceanimicrobiales > Oceanimicrobiaceae > CAYVXE01. The sequence continues at coordinate 3,831 of CAYVXE010000117.1, read as the reverse complement.
ATAACTATCACCTTATTAGGAGGCCTTAAGATGTTTAGTTTTTACAGAATAAAGAACTGTATCCAGTTCTTTATATCAATGATTCTCTGTCTTCTTCTCACAAACTGTTCCACCGGCTATTTAACCCGTGCGAAATCCCACCTGAAAAAAAATGAATATTCGCAAGCCATAGAATTATTGACCACCGCTGAAAATGAAAAGCCCAACGATGCGACCATTAAGAGAGAGTTGGGGATCGCCTATTACAAAAACAAACAATTGGATGACGCAGAAAAAAAACTCAACGAAGCAAAGTCTTTGAATTCCAAGGATGCGAAAACAGTTTTTTACCTCGGTTTAATACTTGAAAAAAAGGGGCAGCTTGCGGAAGCTATCGACGAGTATAAGAGTTATAAAAATTTAGGCCGTTCACACGGATTTAACAAAAAAATTTCCGCACGCATCAAACAATTGACTAATGAAAAGGTCGCTGCTGAGATTTCCCAGGCCATTGCCCGGGAACAGAGTTTGGATGTTTCCGCTATTCCGGAAAACACGGTTGCGGTGCTGTATTTCGAAAATCTCACGAACTCTCCTGAATTGGAACCTCTCCGTAAAGGACTTGCCCAAATGCTCATCACCGATCTTTCGAAAGTAAAGCAACTGACTGTGGTCGAAAGGTTGAAACTGCAACGATTGCTGGAGGAACTCAAATTAGGAACAACGGGGCTCGTGGATGCAGCCACGGCACCGAGAGTTGGAAAACTCATCGGCGCCAGCAAGCTGGTCAAAGGCGGTTTTACCGATCTCGAAGGAGAAAAGCTGCGCATCGATGCAACGCTGGCAGAAACGGCCACCAGCAATCTTTCGAATTTAGAAGAAATTTCCGGTGATCTCACATCGGTGTTTCAGTTGGAAAAGAAACTGGCCTTTTCAGTCATCGATGACTTTGGCATCACACTTTCACAGGAAGAACGTGAAGAAATTCAGAAGATCCCGACGGAATCCCTTCTTGCATTTATGGCTTATTCAAAAGGTCTCGACTACGAAGACCGCGGTATGTTTACGGAAGCAAAACAACAATTTCAAAAAGCCGTGGATTTAGACCCACATTTTTCGCAAGCAAAGACCAGTGTTAAAGATGTAGACGTCACAAAAAGCGCTGTACAAGAACCGAAAATTGCCTCTAACGAGCTGGAATCGGATTTTGAAACAACAGATTCCGGCGCTACCGATTTTGCAAAAACATCCCGGCTTATTTTGACTGGAATAGCTGCGAGTACGGGACAGACACCTCAGGGGGATAATGATACCAGAGAACCTCTGCAGGAAGGTACCGGTACGGATAGCGCGACACCATCGACATCTACGGTGACCATCATTGTCCCGCTTCCACCTTCTAACAATTAGACTTTTTTCTTAAAAGCACATGAGGATGAAATGAAAAAATATTTTGTCATATTATTAGCATTTTTTTTATTTGAGACATCCGGCTACGCACAAAACGAGTCGTATCAATTTATCCGGTCATCGTTTTTTCAAACGACGTTTCAAATAAAATCGTGGTCGTTTGACGGAACGCAAGCCTTAGATCGATTTACCGAATTTGCCATCCCGGTGGTTTACACGGTACCGTTTGGTTCCCGCCTGGCAATCGATGTGGTTACCTCACCATTTATCAGTATCAAAGAGGATCCGGGTGGCGGCGCATCTGAATTTCACAATATTTCCGATACCTTTGTCCGCTCCTCCTTCATTCTGGGCGACAACAATGCTCTGCTTACATTCGGTGTCGGCATTCCGACCGGCAAGACCAATTTAGATGCCTCAGAATACACGATCTCAGGAATAGCTGCAAATCGTTCCCTGGACAATCCCGTTTCGAATTTCGGTACCGGATTCAGTTACAATTTTGGACTGGCCGTTGCGCAGGAATTCGGTGATTGGGTCGTGGGAGTCGGTGGCGGTTATTCCTTACGACAACAATATGATGCAACTTTTTCCGGTCAGTCATTTCAAATTGAACCCGGAAATGAGTTTAATCTGACCATCGGACTGGAGCGGGATTTTGAGATCGGCTCCGGCAAAGGGAAATTTACAGCGGATTTCATTTACACAAATTTTTCCGAAGATAAAATTAACGGTGCATCATTTTTTGAGGCCGGTGATAAATTCTTATTTCGCGGACAACTTATTGTGCCATTTGGTATTTTTAATCCGTTGATACTTTCCGCGACAGAAAGAGTGCGTTCAGACAATCGTTCTCCCAATCCGGCCATTTTAAGCAATGGCAATGAATTGGAACTGCGCGCTACGCTGGTGCATCGTTTAAGCGGCGGCCTGCATTTAAAATATGTCGGCCGTACCCAAATTTATGGTGATAACAATAATAGTGCTGGAGGCGCAACGATTTTCGGTGTTGGCGGTGGGGTTGTTTTCAATTTTTCCCGACATATTTCCTTTGATCCAACTTTTATCTTTTCCAAAGGCACCATCAACACCGGACCGAATTCTGACATCAACATCACAGGTTTGGAATTAACCGGTGGTCTGGCATTTAAATTTTAATGATTAGCAAAATAAACTTGAAAATATCTTTAAAAGGACAGAAAAATGTTTAAGAAATCCCATCGCTATCTAATGTTTTTGCTTCTTATCCTTTTAGTGGCTTTCTATCGTTGTGATAAAAACAGTCCCCTGGTTGATCCGTTTGAAAATGCGACAATCAACATTGCTTTGCAATTTCCGAATGACCAACGCAGTGCACCGGCGGACAGCAAATCTTCAACAAATCCCGGGCTTTCCGGTGCGTCGAAAATTTCGTCCTTCAGTGAAGTCACCGTTTCGGTACTGGATTCCACCACTCAAACCATTATTATTAAAAAACAGGAATTAACCATTAAAAATAACGTCGCTAATGGCGAATTAACCATTCCCATGAGCAGTGCAGAGCAAGTATTTTCGATTATTGTATTTGCCAGCGATACACAACAACTCCAATTTCTTGTGGGAACCGAAAATGTTCATCTTATACGTGGAGAGACCCGGCTTCAACCCGTTTTTATCCAGTTGCAGTTACCAAACATCGTCGAACCCCGGGGAACAGCACAAGCATCTTCCTCATTGCCGGACGGTTCAGCCAACCCCACGTTAGCAATCGATTTTGACTTTTCGACATCCTGGTTTTCAAGCCGTTCTGCAGATGGCAACACATCGGCTTTTACGTGGACCAGCACGGCGGATGAGTTTTTTTCTTCGGCGGGGATCGTGAATAATGCCAAGCATATCAACCCGGCGTTTCAAAATGGGCATGGTTTTCAAACCGTCACTTTTCAGGTTTTCAGCGGCCCCAACGGCACAGGAGAAAAATTGTTTGAAGAAACCGTGGATTATCCACAATCCACAACACTGCCGGTCTCAACGGTCACACCGTTAGTAAGAGGCCGTTCCATCAAACTTTTACTGAATGGCCCTGAAAGCCCTGATTTCAACGGTTTTAGTGAATTGCTTGTTGTTGGAGACCCTGCGGGAGAGTTTAAGGTTCCTCAACTGCTACTCCTCACGCTGGCGCCGCAGAACCCGGCCATACAAATTGGCGAAACTGTTCAGTTTACCGCAACCGGTTCATTTTCCGACGACTCGGTTGTCGATCAAACCAGCCAGGTGCTCTGGAGCAGTAGTGCGCCCAGTGTAGCCTCAATTAGCGCCGGTGGTCTGGCAACAGGCTTGCAAGATGGCACGACAGTCATCTCAGCAACAAAAGCTGGAATCAATACAAGTACTGTGTTGACTGTCCGGGCAGCACAATTACAGTCGATTACCATCTCACCGCAGGACGCAAGCACCGAGGTT
>CAYVXE010000116.1:0-13092 GCA_964455375.1 uncultured Calditrichaceae bacterium | reverse complement strand
TGTCGTTTGTTCGTGCTCCAGAATAAAATCAACATGATACGGATTTTTATGTGCACCGGATCTAATCTTTGATCTGAAATTTAACGAACCCTTTGTGCGCATACTGTTTCAGTCGATCAAGTTCTCGGATTATCCTTTGAATCGTTTCAAACGTTGGAGTATGTACGGATTTTGTTCTGTTTTTTGTGAATGGTTTGGTCGTATGCGTTTTGGTTAAGAGTGCTATCAACTTTTGAGCAAGAAGCTTTTTGTTGATTTCAGTGTCTGAAATAATGGAGACTGGTGTCGAACCATTTGTTGGTTTTATCGTATCTGTTTCTGAATACGTTTCTGACAAGTGAATCCAATTTATGACAAAATTGAAAATACTTTGAGAGCCTTTAACAGCAATAGATTGTTTTTTCATACGTGTGTCGAAGAAAAGACAGGGTTAATTTTTATCTGTATCAGCAAGGTCGATAGAATCTATTTTTACGGACGAACCGTTCGAAAAAATTTCATGAAGCCAGTTTATGGCGGATAGGGTTCGCTGAATTTCAATTTCATTTATCTTTTCTGAAAAAGCGAGTTCCAAAACAGCCTTTTTGTCTTCATTGGTCAATCTTTTTTCCAAATCAAAGATATTTAAAAGATCGCAGCTTTTTATGTGGTCAGAGTGTTGGTCACCCGTTGTTTTGTTCATTGTATTTCCTCGTTTGTTAGTTTTACCTTATTTAATTAACTCGGTGACCATTTTCAATTTCTTGATGGTATGTCATAAACTTCAAATATATTACCCTATATATGTGTCTACAAATCAGACTATCTTTCAATCATATACAAAGGAGGTGGATTATGTTAAAATATCTAACCAAACTATCCGTCGTTTTGTTTGTTCTGAGCCTTTATTCATTTGCCCAGTCGCAAATTCCGGATAAATTTGAGAACCTTAAAGTACTGGACGCCGATATTTCTAAAGCTGAGTTGCTCGAAAATATGAAGAGTTTTGCCGTTGGTCTGGGGGTGCGCTGCAACTACTGTCATGTCGGCGAGGAGGGGCAACCGCTCTCAAGCTTCAATTTTAAATCGGATGCAAAACCCACAAAGCAAACAGCACGTATCATGATAAAAATGCGCAACGCCATTAACACAACCTACTTAACACAGATAACAAAAAGTGCTCCGGAGCGACTAAACGTCAATTGTGTCACCTGTCATCATGGGCAACCGAAGCCTTTTACATTGGAACAGGTTCTAAGCCATGCCTTTGAGGAAGGAGGCATCGATGCTACAAAAGTAAAATATATTGAATTGCGGAAAAAATATTATGGAGGATTTACGTATAATTTTCAAGAAAACACGTTAATTTTGGTAGCGGACAAACTGGTGTCTTCAGGAAATACCAATGCGGCTCTTGCCATTCTGAACTTAAACCTGGATTATTTCCCCAAATCCGCATTTACCTTTTATTCTCTGGGAGAAATCTATGCCATCGACAAAAAGGATGATTTAGCCGTTGAGCAATTAAAAAAATCGCTCGCATTGAACCCCAACAACCGTCGCGCGAAAAGGCGGATTGAGCAATTATCGAAAAAAGGACACTAAACCGAATTGTGACTTGCATCGTAAAAAAAAGACTTGACATTTGTCGTGCATCTTTAAATATTTTATAAAGGAAAATTTATTCAATTTTACAGACTAAAAGCAAACGAGTTAGGCAATAGGGGACGTTTGGAATTTATTGGTGAGGTGAATGTCTAATCTGGATACAATTTACTCTAAAGGAACTCTTGGACCTGCCCTTGGAAAAGTTCATTCCGTTGTGACAAAGGAGTTAAAGGCTCTCTCTTTGGATAATTTGTTTGAGAAACCCGGCAATCGTTGGTCTCCTGCTGATATTTTACGCCATCTGAATAAATCCGTTGCACCGGTCGTCTTGTTTTTAAGTCTACCTAAACTGTTTTTATTGCTATTGTTCGGACGTTCAAAAAGAAAGTCAAAAAAATTAAGTGAGATAGACCAAATTTATTCAAAAGCTCTCGCCGACGGTGCACAAGCAGGCCGATACGCACCATCTGCAATAAAGCTCCAGATGTCTGAAGAGGAGGCGGAGAAAGTCCGAAAAAAAATTATTAGCAAATGGATTAAATTGGGTGAACGGTTACTGCTTTATTTACACAATTGGAATGAGGAAGATTTAGATAAATATCAATTGCCGCATCCAATATTAGGTAAATTAACTATGCGTGAAATTTTGATGTTTAGTATTATACATAATTTGCATCATCTTGAGAAAATTCAAAAGCGCCCGCAAAATAAAGGAACAGGGTAGCAAGCGGGGGAATCCGGACAAGCCCAAACTGTAAATTTTCCAAAGCAAATGACAATTGAAGTCCGGCAATTGACGGATCATTCCAGTATTTTAAATCATGAAAACACATACTTTCGTATTCACTCTTATTCTTACCTCTCTGTTTCCTCTAATGCTGTTGAGCCAGGAAAATATGGGGTTTGGTTACTATCGATTGCGCGAAAACGGTCCTTGTTTGAGTAACGAAGAACGGTCTCAAATTCAGCGGCAAATTCACGACAATATCCAGCGCCTGAAACTTCGTAGTATCATTCGGCCACGACATATTACACAGGCTTTCTTCGCCTGGCCATTGCGAGCCTCAGAAGCGCTGCACGATTACGGCTACCACGGTATTTCCAACTTTGTGGATCATGACGCCAAATATCCGGATAAAATTCAGGATTACATGTGCGGCGACCGGACGTACGATCTTGCTAACGGCTACAATCACCGGGGAACAGATTTTTTTCTGTGGCCGTTTTCCTGGAATAAGATGAACCACAATGAGGTTGAGGTCGTCTCCGCTTCTTCTGGAATCATCGTGTTGAAACAAGATGGGCATTTTGACCGCAATTGTGGGTTGGAAAATGCGGGGAGTTGGAATGCGGTTTATGTCCGTCATTACGATGGTTCCGTTGCCTGGTATGGTCATCTGAAAAATGGTACCTTAACGGTAAAATCTGTGGGGGATTCTGTCGCCATGGGAGAATATCTTGGTGTTGTTGGCAGTTCGGGTAAATCCACCGGTCCGCATTTGCATTTTGAGATTCAGGATGTGAACAACAGGTTAATCGATCCGTATGCCGGCCCTTGCAATCATTCGAACAGCCAAAGCTGGTGGATCGATCAGCAGCCTTATTATGACTCAGCAATCAACACATTGATGACGCATTCGGCGCCGCCACAATTTACAAGCTGTCCCAATGCGGATATCATTCACGAAAAGAATATTTTCAATGCCGGAGATGTGATTTATTTTGCCGCTTACTATCGGGATCAACTGCAATCACAACAAAGTGTTCACACGATTTTTCGACCCGACAGCACTGTTTATCGCACCTGGACGCACCATTCCAATGCAGCCTTCTATTCCGCTTCCTACTGGTACTGGTCATACAGGTTTCCCACCAATGCGCAAATTGGTACCTGGACTTTTCAGGTTGAATATGAAGGGAAAACGTACATACATGAATTTGAGGTTAAACCTGAGAATCGTGCCCCAACTTCTGTTCGTCTCCTTTCCCCTGAGAATGGCGATGTTCTAAGCTCAATGACCGATTCTGTTGAATTTGTCTGGTCGGCTGCTTTTGATGCCGATAAGGATTCCATAAATTATAAATTAACCATTTCGGGTACTGAGGGCGATACTCTTTTTTCTCAACTGGAAGACACCTTGTTTATTCTAACCGCCGTTTCTTTCCTGCATAGTAATTCCACCTATCGTTGGTTTGTCCTTTCCAATGATGGCGAACGCTCCGTATCCAGTTCAGACACTTTCGTTTTCCGTACGCCGCTGATCAGCGCCGTACCGCAATCCCACTTGAGCTTTCCCGAGCACTTTGTGTTGCAACAAAACCATCCGAATCCGTTTAACCCGACCACACGCATCGAATATGACATACCACACGGCGGTCAGGTTGTGTTGAGAATATTCAATTTGCTGGGGCAGGAAGTCATCCTTCTTGTGAATGAATTTGAATTAGCGGGAAAAAGGTCTGTCACCTGGGACGGTAGAAATAGAGATGGGCGGGAAGTTAATTCTGGTGTTTATGTGTACCAATTGCTGGTTGGTGGCAAGTCTTTGAGTAAAAAAATGATTTTAATTCGATAGTTTGTGGGTAAGAAGGTCGATATCGTTTCGTGAAAATAAAAAAATTTCAAAGTGATTCTGGATTGGAAATATGGGTTGGTCAGGATGATCATAGTAACGATGAACTTTCCCTGCGCGCAGCCCACCCCAACGATCTCTGGTTCCACGTGAGCAGCATGGCCGGGAGCCACGTTTTGCTGCGCTGCGGTGAAAATGCAACGATGCCGGACAGAGAAAGTATCAGGGATGCCGCTTCGCTGGCGGCCTGGTATTCAAAAATGCGCCACGGTGGAAAAGTTGCCGTGAACTACTGTCTGGCGAAAAATGTGAGCAAACCAAGACGGGTAAAGGCCGGTTCCGTCAACATTAAGCAGGCAAAAAAGCTGACTGTGCAACCAAAACTGTTAGAAGAAATTTAGCCTGACCGAGTGTCCCGCGTTTTGCCGAGGGTTATGTCGAGGCCGAGTTCTGAGCTTAACGAAGGGAGATATTGTGCTTGCAGTGTTTGGACATTCGGGAAAGAACGATGGATTGCCTGGGCTGCTTGAAGTTTTTTGTCTGAGCCATGCATGCATGAAATAGGAGATGTTTTGCAACCATTTAATCCGCACAAGCTAAGAGAATATTTCGGAGATATCGACATTTACCTGTTCGATCAACTGTTGAAAGGTCGTATTCAGCCAGGCATGCTTATTCTCGATGCCGGGTGTGGTAACGGCCGTAATCTGGTGTATTTTTTACGCGCTGGGTTTGAGGTGTTTGCTGTTGATGAATCGGCACAAGCGGTTGATCAGGTTAAAATGATGGCTGCTCAGCTTTCACCCGGGTTGAATCTGAAAAATATCCGCCTTGAACAGATAGACGATCTTTCTTTTGAGGATGAACTGTTTGATGTCGTCGTCAGTAATGCTGTTCTGCATTTTGTAGAAAATGAACATCAATTTTACTGCCGGCTCAAAGAAATGTGGCGAGTGCTCAAAATCGGTGGATTCCTTTTTTGCCGGCTTGCGTCATCCATTGGCATTGAAGATAGAATTAAACCGATTGGCAAAGGGCGCTTTTTTTTGCCGGATGGTTCCCAACGCTTTTTAGTAGATGAAAAAAAGCTGAGGGACCTGACCGTTCAGTTGAATGGAAAACTACTCGAACCGATTAAAACGACTAACGTGCAGAACCTGCGTGCTATGACCACGTGGTGTTTGCTGAAACTTTCGCTATGAACCGATAGTAAAGAAGGAAGAAAGAATCAGCAGCAAAAAGAACTGTATGAAAAATCCAATCGTGCATACGAGAATAGCGCGTTGGGTCGTCGTATAGTGCATGGCCTCCTTTACCGCGGCAACCATTGCCACCAACATCCAGATGGACACAATCAATGCCAGCGGTAAATAGATGGGCGGAATAAGACCAAAAACTCTCAGGATGCCTGGAGAGGTGGAAAAACCGATATTGCGCAAAACCTTTCCCACATGCACGTCTGTTCCAGGTTCCGGGAAAAATTTGGTGCCAATATAGTGTGTTAAATATCCCCAAATATACCAACTGATGACCCCCAAAAATGTGCTGCTGGCGATGGCAGACCACCCCATGACTCCTGCACTGCCGATTCCAGCCGCAAGGCTGGAAATGAGAACCACACCAATGGATTGCCGCATAGCATTGGGGTCGTCATCCAATTCATGATAAACGGTGGCGTCAGATTTTGCTGCCCTAAGCAGCCGGTCCTTTAGCCGTTCGATTTCTTCCGTCGTCATCGTTAAATCAAACCGTGGTGAGGATGCAGGAAAGCAATGATAATGGTTGCAATGACTGCCAGCCAAATGGCGGCAAAAACCGGTACAAAATAATGTCGTCGCTGCATCATCTCCGGGTATTGTATTTCTTTTCCGGCAAATTTTCCTCTCGGTTTGCTTGGAAAGAAAAACGTTTTGTAGGTCTCTATGGTACCAATTGTATAACCAAGCCCACCAAATGCAATGAACAGGTAATTGTCAGTAAAACTGGCTAACATGATCGCATAACTCATGGCGATGAGAGGGCTGCGGAAAAACTTCAGTATTTCAAACCCTTCTTTGGGAGCATCTTTCCATGCTCCTCCAAATGCTGAAATCCAGCCGCCAATGCTCCCTATTGTCAATACGATAATCCAGCCTGAAGGGTGAAAATTTGTACCTTGTAAGTACGCAATTCCATAGGCGGTTAAAGCAACGCCTGCTAAATAAGCTGCGCCTGCTGATAACCTTGCCGCCCGACTTTGCACAACGTTACCCATGATGCTGAACTGCATGGGAATAAAATATTTCGACTGATCCTGCTCCCGCAAGAAGGTTTTATAGTACTCCATGATGGCGCGTTCAATCACATAGGTGAAACCGTATAAAACAACCATGTTGCTTGCCTGGGTGACATCCATTTTTGTGACTAAGTAAACAGTCCCTGAAGCAAGAATTGAGATGATCGTGCTCCGAAAATAGCGGGGCCAGGTAAATCCCTCATAGGGAGCATCTTTGTACATGCCCCAGGTCGAGGTGTGTAGTCCGGCTGCGAGTCCGACTATGAGCGCAATGAGTAGTTCCATAAGTCAAAAATCCTTCCGTTTGTGTGTTAAATAGATGCGTAAATACGTTCGATAAGTTCCAGGTCGCGTCTGGCTAATTCTAAAGTAAATGTTGCTTGCCGTTCTGCTCGTAAGGCTGCGATGAAATCTGTAAACATTCCTTTGTACCCGGCAATATCCTTCAAACCTGGGAAAATAAGACGTTTCTTTTTTCCTCTGACGAAAATAAAAATGCCGTTGGACTCAAAGGTAATGCTGCCCTGTCTCCCATAAATTTTTGAAATTCGCAACCCTTTAAATAATGAAGGTGTCTCCCAGGAATAATAAAATGAACCCACGGCGCCTTCTTCATATTCCAGGCTCACCAGCATACTTTTTTCCATGCCTTCATTTTTACCCGGTCGGTACCCCTTCACGGATTTAATGGTTAAACCTAAGTTAGCAATAAAGTTAATCCAATGGATTCCCCCCTCAAAAAGAGCACCGCCACCCGAAAGGGAGGTGTCGCCGCGCCAATCTTTGATTTTTTGTTCCTTTAAGGCATTGATGTGCACAAAAAGGATTTCGCCAATGATGCCTGATTGAATCAATTCCTGCAGATGTTTTAACGCCGGTTTGTAAAAGTAATTTTCAGCAACAAAAACGTGCTTACCGGATTTTACCGCTGTTTTCTGAATCTTCGCGAAATCTTTAGAATTCAGAAAGGGGGGTTTTTCCACAATGACATGTTTACCGGCCTCGAGGGCCTGCATTGTCAGGTCGAAATGTGTGACTGGCGGGGTGGCCACCAGTACGACGTCAATATCTTGTGCATGTATGGCTTTTTCGTAAGAATCATAAAATCCGCTGCCGTTGTATTTTTGCTGATATTCCTGTGCTCTTTTAGCATTTCTACTGGCATAAAAACAGTGGATGTCCTCTTTAAATCCTGCAAGTGTTTTGCTATGCAGATGTGTGGCAAAACCGCATCCTAAAAAGGCGAGATTGATTTTATTTTGATTCATTCGGACTGTCCGGTTTCATTTTATCATGTTAAATGTGCGCAATAGACTCACCGACACGTAAAGCATTTGCCGCAATGGTTAAACTTGGATTAAGCCCACCGGAAGTGGGCATGAAACTGCCATCTACAACAAACAAATTGTCAACGCCACGGAAATTGCAATCACGGTCTAAGGCAGAACTCCCCGGTTCATTTCCCATTCGAACCGTGCCTACTGCGTGGGAAAAGGTCTTGATTTTATGCACGTAAGAAAAAAGTGCCCCGGCATTTTTCAGAATTTGTTTTGCTTTCCCGATCAATGCGTCGCGGGCAGCATAATCACGTTTTGTATAACGATGCGTCACTTGCAACTGCGGTAAGCCGAAGCGATCGATGTTGTCAAAATTAACCGCGACCCGGTTGTCGTATTGTGGTTGGTCTTCGGCCATGACCAGCAAGCCGGTGAGATGCGGGACGCCAAGTCCTAACAGGTGACCGAATGGTTTAGGCACCATCGTGTGCACCAAACCTATTGGCGGCGTTTGCAACTGCTGCATGCTGCCAAGCTTTCCTGCGGGTGCGTCGATGCTTTCATGACCAAAATAGAAATCGTGGAAACCTAATTGCTTGTGAAAGTCATTTTGAGGGTTCGGTTTCTTTGGGAAGAAGCCGAAGGCAATGGCATTGCAGTGGCGCGTTAAGTAACGGCCAACCGTTTTACCAGCCGGATTAAGTTCATCCAGTTCAGAGGCCAAAAGTAGGTGCGGGGATGCTAATGCTCCGGCTGATAAAATAACTGTTTTCGCTCGGTAAGTTACACGTTGATTTCGCTTCTTATCGAAACAGTGTACAGAATCAATTTTGCCGTTCTTGTGCTCTAGATTAACGGCAATTGTATTGGATTTTAAAATGAGCCCATGTTCGAGCAATTCAGGTAAAACGCGGGTTGCCAGGTCATTTTTTGCCCCGATGGCACAGGCAAATGTGTCACATGTGGGGCAATACTGGCAGGCTGTCTTATTTTCCTCATCGGTATAACTGATGGCTAAAGGCAGACGGAAGGGTTTGTAGCCCAATTTTTCCGCAGCGGTTTTTATCTTTTTTGAGGTATCGGACAAACGACCGGGCGGTTGAGGGTAATTGCCGCTGTGATATGGTTCGGTGGGGTCACCATTTACGTCGCCGGCGATATTGAGTATATGTTCTGCTTTTGTGTAAAACGGTTCGATTTCATCGTAAGAGATTGGCCAACCCGCTTGAGAATTTGCGATGATTTCCGGTGTGGGTTGAAAATCTTCTTCCCGGTACCGCAAGGAAACAGCACCGTAAAATACAGAACCGCCGCCCACACAAGTGTAAGCGCCCATGACATCACTGTTTCCACCGGTCAGGATTTTGTATGGAATTTCTTTCGAGTAGTACGGTGTCAAATCTACAGACCCGTTGGGTTGCCAGTTGTGCTTGCCGCGCTCTACCCAATCCCCGCGTTCCAACATCAGGACGCTTTTACCGGCCTTGATTAATTGGTAGGCTGTCATAGAGCCGCCAAAACCGCTGCCTATGATAATTGCATCAAATTCCGTTTTGTCTGTCTCTGTCATTTTTCGTACAAATAAAACGCCTCTCTCCTGATATGGGGGATCGGCGTATCTAAGTGATGGATTTTCAATTATTACAAATTCGTTGCAAAAGTAATGGATTCAGCGAAAAAATGCAAGGTATTTGTCGGGTGAAAAGGTGATTTTTTTGTAAATGATATTCATTCATAATCTGTTTGCAGGGCATGAATCACTCTGATGCGTTCTAAAACGGTCGGGTGGGAATAATTGAGAAAAACATAAAGCGGATGTGGGGTTAAGTTGGAGAGATTATGCACAGAAAGCTTTTTCAGAGCGTCGATCATGGCTTGCGGGTCTTTCGTGGTCTCAGCAGCGAAGCGGTCAGCTTCATATTCGTTCTTGCGGGAGAAAATATGCAGCAAGATGGAAAGAATGAGTTCAATGGGTGAATACAGCATCCCAAAGAAAATAAGCCCCGTGTAAACAGATGTCTGCTGCATATAAAATGCCTGGGACAAGCCCTGATTACTGATAAATAATGACAGGATGAAAAACATCACACCGGAATGTAAGATGCTGATGATCATGCTTTTAAGAATGTGTTTTTTCTTGTAGTGGCCGATTTCATGCGCCAGCACCGCAACTAATTCCCTGACCGTGTGCTGTTCGATAAGCGTGTCAAAAAGTGCTATACGTTTATTTTTACCAAATCCGGTAAAAAAAGCATTGGATTTTGCTGAACGTTTTGATCCGTCCATAACGAATAAATTCTTCAGGGGAAAATTTACCGACTCGGCGTAGCTCAGAATTGAGCTCCTTAAGTCACCTTCTTCAAGCGGCGTGAATTTGTTGAAAAGCGGCATAATCCAGGTGGGAGCAATGAATTGAACGAATAGTGTAAACACGGTTACGGCAATCCAGCAATAAAGCCAGGCCATAGAGCCGCTGTATTGAAAAAATGCCAGAATGCCCGCCAGGAGCGGTCCTCCTAAAAGAATACCCAAAAGCAGTCCTTTGATTAAATCCAAAATGAATGTTTTGGGAGTTGTTTTGTTAAAACCAAACCGCTCTTCGATGACGAACGTGGAATAAATGCTGAACGGCAGCGAGAGAATTGATTTAGCTAAAATCAATATTCCGATATAAGACAGTCCTGTAAAAATCGGGTGCAAGTTCCAACTACGGACGATTTCATCGAGACTGTTGAAACCACCGGCAAACCAGAAAACCAATGTCAAAGCGATGCCGAAGGTCGATGTTATGAAACCGAATTTCGTATTGACGCGTGTGTACTCCTGTGATTTTTTATATTTTTCCGCGTCGTAAACGCCCTTGAATTCGGTGGGGAGTTCATCTTTGAGTGCCCGTAAATTCAGGATTTCCGTAATGAAATCGAGAATGAAACTGATGATGAGGGTTAAGAGAATAATAACAGCGTAAATATTCATAGATGTTTCCTGCAACAAAGTCAATGATAGGTAAATTAAACGTTGCTATGATACGTAAAATCACTGAAAGATGAAAGTAAATAATTTGATTTTGCTTTACGGATGACGTAGGAGGTTTGTGACTTTTGGAAGGCACCCAACTGCACATGGTGCCGTCATAAAATAAGCTGTCTATTTGACCGAAACGAAGATTTGAGATCCGCGTGACATGGAAGGATTTATGTTTTATATATTTACTTTTTGAAAGCTGCTTCGATTCTTTTTGCCCGCTCTTTATACTTTTGGGCTTTTTCAATCAAACCTGCCCGTTTGTACAAAGTGGCGAGGTTTCTCAGAATGAGCGCAACACCCGGGTGATTTCTGCCGTAGATTCTTTCCCGGATAGCCAGAGCCCGCAGGTAAATGGGTTCAGCTTCGGTATATTTGCCTTGTGTTTTATAAATGCCAGCCAAATTGTTGAGCGATGTGGCAACGCTTGGGTCGTCCGGGCCCAACACTTTTTCAATGATATGCAGTGAACGTTTGTGCAGTTCCTCGGCCTCGTCGTACTTGTGCCATGAATCGTAAAGGACGGCAAGATTGTTCAGAGACACCGCTGTGTCAAGATGATAAGGTCCCAATGCTTTTTCACGGATTGCCAAAGCCTGCTTGTGTTTGGTTTCTGCTTCAAAAAAGTCGCCGAGGGTTTTATAAAGCACCGCCAGATTATTTAATGAATTTGCAACCTCAGGGTGGTCATTGCCTAATTTTAACTGCCGTATCTTCAGTGCCTGATGGTATAAAGGTTCGGCTTTGGCATAGTCCTGCACGGCTTTATAAATACCGGCAAGATTGTTGAGTGCAGATGCGACCTTCAGATGATTGTAACCATACGTCTGTTGGCAGATTTTCAGTGCTTTTTCTGCGTATTTCATCGCCTCCTTATAACGACGTTGCTTATAAAGATCGGCGATTTTCTTGTTCAGTCCATCCAGCAAGGAATTCATCAGATGAATGTTCTGGTTGTTTTTTCGTTTCGTTGTAACAAGCAAGGGTGCGGTCGCTGATGTTTAATGATGAATGAAGATAATAAATTTATCTTTTAAAACAAACGATCTGTGAAATAGTTTTTACAGTTCAATTTTTGTGCCACAGATTTCCTTGTTAAAAGAAAGATAAATTCTTACCTTTAACAGATAACTCCTCTTTACCAACAAAGTGGGTTGATTTCAAAAAATAATGTCTAAATGTTTACAATTATTTACTACATAAGCGGGCATGGTTACGGACATGCAACACGCTCCGGCGAAATTATTCGTTCGCTTTTGGCAAAGAAGCATGATATTCAAATACATATTCGTTCCAATATTAGTCCGGGTATTTTTATGATGACGTTTGATGCACGCGTCAACATATCCGTTGTGAATTTGGACGTGGGAACCGTTCAGAAAGATAGTTTTCATGTGGAAAAACATGAAACCCTGCAGCAGGTTCTGAACCTTTACCACAGAAAAGATGACATCGTAAAAAGGGAAGTGGCTTATGTGAAAACGATCGGCGCTGACCTTGTTGTTGCGGACATTCCCCCTCTTGCTTTCGACGTTGCCGAAGCAGCCGGTCTGCCGGCAATCGGGGTGGCGAATTTTTCGTGGGATTGGATTTACAGAGACTATTTGCCCGAAATGCCGGCATTTTCCGATGCCATTGAGAATGTTTCTGCTTCATACCGAAAAGCGTCGCTGCTGTTGCGGCTGCCGTTTCACGGCGACCTTTCAGTCTTCCGGAAAATCAAAGATTTACCACTGGTTGCAAGAAAGGCGAACAAAAATAAAAACAGGGTGTTAAATGAGATTGGCATGCCCTCGGATTTTGTAGATAAATTGGTTTTAATTGCATTCCGGGCAACCGATTTAAGCAAAGTCAAACTGGAAAACCTTGAAAAATGTTCAGGGGTCACGTTTATTACCATTGGCGTTGAACAGCGGTTTCACAATCAAATTAATCTAACCGGCGATGTGCCCGAATTTACCAACATTCTGGCGGCATGCGACGCCGTTGTTTCAAAGCCCGGCTATGGGCTGGTTTCGGAAGTCATTGCCAATAAAACGCCGCTGCTGTTTACCGAACGTGAGGATTTTGCAGAATATAATGTGCTCGTCGAAGGATTAAGCCGCTATGCGGTAGCCGAATTTCTTTCTTCCGAAGATTTTTTTTCAGGAATGTGGGGACATGCATTGAATAAAGTGTTAGACAAGCCAGCGGTGTGGCTGAATGTCGATATAAATGGTGCGGAAAAAGCCGCCGAACAAATCATCATGTACTTAGGAATGTGAATTTCATAGGAAAGGGGTACGTATGGCAAAACTTACATTTTATGGCGCTACCGGAACGGTTACCGGATCACGGTTTCTGTTTGAGTTTCAAG
>CAYVXE010000115.1:0-13169 GCA_964455375.1 uncultured Calditrichaceae bacterium | reverse complement strand
ACATAAAATTGGCCAGCAGCTTAGCAAGTGCCAGGTTTGTTCCCTCCTTTGCAAAAGGAGGGTTAGGGAGGATTTGTGATGTTGACTCTGTATGAGAATCCGTTGCAAATCCCTCCTGTCCTCCCTTTACGAAAGGGAGGGACTAAGTGTCAGACTTCAGATAAACATTAACGTCAGTTGTTTACAGTGGTTGGGTCTTCTTGTAAATGATTTAAGAACACCGATTAACGATTGCAGATTTGAGAAGATAAAATCCCTCCTGCCCTCCCTTTGGCCAAAGGGAGGGACTAACTCCAACGCTCCGAGGAGAAAAACAAGTTAAAGCTTTCACAACGAGACATTTAACTATTGTTTTTTAACGATCTTCCTGCTTGTTCCCAAACTCCGGTTTGGGAACACACTTGTCTGAGAAACTTTGTTTCGTCTATCTAAATTGGTTCATCGAAACAGAGTTTCTCTGCGTGCTCTGCAACTCTACGTTTCGTTTAAACAACTCAGAGGCTGAGTCGTTACTATTTTTTTAGTAAACGAACCTGACTATCCAACACCTCCACACTCAGCGCCTGACCAATTTGCTGAATGCCCACGAGCAGCCGGTTTTTTCTGCGGTTTTCGATGATGCGGCCATGCAGACCTTTCAGAGGCCCGGTTATGACTTCTACGTCCTGGCCGATTCGCAGGAAGTTGGTTACTTCGTATGGTATCTGGCCTTCTAAAATGCGTTTCACCGCGGCGATTTCAAAGTCAGGGATGGGTGCCGGCGTACCCGTGAAGGTAACCAGTTTGACAACACCGTTGGTTTGCAGGACCGGAATACGTTTCTTCAGCGCCATACGGACAAATACGTAGCTGCTGAAAACCGGCAGGTCGACTTTCTTTTTACGGTCGTGCCACTGGCGAACGGTTTTCTGCAGCGGTAAATAGGATTCAAAGCCTTTTTCCTGCAAAGTTACGTCCACCTTTTTTTCCGTCCGCGCTTTGGTGTAGATTGCGTACCAGTGTGGCGTGTTGTTGAGATCTAGCATGCGTTATAGGTTAAAAGTTATAAGGTTATAGAATTAGCGGTAATCTTTTGCATTTTTTTTGCAAGAGCATGAAACCGCAAAGGCGCAATGAACGCAAAGATAAAAATATCATAGATTGTATTGTTGACCATTCGTTTGATACCTTCTTTTAAAATGGGAATATTCAAATTAATTAGCAAACCTAATTTCAGATTCGATAATTTCAAATAGGTTAAAAGTTGTGCCTTAAGGATATGGCCGATTTTTCAACTGCCTTTAATTCAATAATTATATTGGACAATTCGTCTTCGCGTTTAATCATTTCTTCACCGCGTTATTGCTTTGCGAGTTTTGCGTCTTAGCGGTTCCTGATTTTACTATGGCTTTGGGGCGTTAGGAATTTAAATACATAAACCGTTTTTCCACAGCTCCGCCACGTCAGTACCATGTTCATTTTTTGATAAATGATAGCTGATATGGTTTTTTTTAAATGATTACTCATCCTTCGACTCAGCTCAGGATGAAGGGTAAATGTTACAGGGTATAAGTTTTATTGTATATCTTCTGTTAATTTAGAAACTTATGCCGACCCCCTTATACCTTATTTCCCTATACCCTCATACCCCTTATCTATCTCTTCCCGTTCGTGTCCGGCCACTGTTTGTCGATGGTTGTGGCTTTGATGACGTCGCCCAGGGTTGAGAATGTAAAATTTTCCAGCAGCATCCGGATGCGTTTTTCGGTATTTTCCAAATTTGAGTAATGCCGGAATTTTGAGAGGCGACTCATTTGCAGCTTCGGCTGGTCAGGGTCCAGTTCCCAGGGATGAAAATAGAAAATAACCGGTTTGCTGATCTCATTGATACGCTTCATACCTTTTTGGATGAACCAGAACGGAAATAACCGCAAATAGCCACCACCGGAAATCGGTACATTTTCTCCTGCGACTTTCATGGTCGACGGTGGCAGTTCAATCAACTGTTTGCCGTTGGCGAATTTGATATAAAACGGGAATCTCGGAATTTCTTTGATACCGTATAAATCGTGTTTAATGGGAAAAACGCTTGAATCGTATTGGATTCCCCGTTCCACCAGTACTTCAAAAGCCCAGAGGCTGTCTCTGGTAATAGAGTAACTGGGAGCGCGGTAGTAATTGATTTTTTTACCGCTAATTTTTTCCAGGATGGTAATGGATTTATCCAGATCGGCTTTAAATTCATCCGGAGTATGCTCAAAGATAATCCGGTGTGCATAGCCGTGGCTGCCAACTTCATGGCCGTGTTCGACAATCTGCTCGACGATTTGCGGGTATTTCTCAGCGAGCCAGCCAAGAATAAAAAATGTTCCCTTTACATGAAATGCATCAAAAATCCCAATGATTTTATTGAGATTGGGGATGATGCGACTTTCCTGTTTTTCCCAGTCGCTAAACGGAATAATGTTGCGGAGAACGGATACATGGTACCAGTCTTCTACATCCACTGTAATGGCATTGACCACGTTGGCATGAACCTTTTTGTTGTTATCCATTACAGGATCCTTTGTTTTTTCAGTGTTGAACATTGTAAAAAGACAGTTACACCCTAAGTTTCATTTATAATCCTGTTCTTTTTCGTAATAGCTGTATTTATAAAAACTATAATCGTAATAGTATGGTAGTACATGCTTCAAATTGTTGACAACAGCGCCAAAGATTTCGATACGGCTGTCTTTCAGAAGCTGTACCGCTCTCTGGATAACCGGTTTCTGGGTTTTACCGGCTTTAATAACAAATAGCGCCCCGTCAATTTCCGAACTCAGCATGAGCGGGTCGCTGACTGGGATCACCGGCGGGGCATCGACGATGATAAAATCAAAATAGAAGCGGGCCTCCTCAAAAATGTTTTTCAGATATTCGGTGTTAAACAGTTCGGACGGGCTTTCTTTAATGCGGCCACAGGTAATTACGCTGAGATTCGGGAATTTTGTTTTTCGCAAATACTTTTTAATGGATGATTTTCGCAGCAGAATTTCCGACATGCCGCCTTTTTTGTCCAGACCGAACAACTCGTGAATTTTCGGCCGACGCAGATCAAAATCCATCAACAGGGTTTTCGAGTTTCGGTATTTTGAGCATGCGATGGCCAGATATGCGGCTGTGGTACTTTTTCCCTCACCTAATGCGGCGCTGGTGATCATAATGGTCTTAATGCCCTTTTCTTCTTTTAAGGTGCGTAGTTTGGTGAAAATCCGTCTGATTTCTATGGCTTCCGGAGACTCTTCGCGGTAACGGTCTATCATCATGGTTTAGTGTACCTTCCCGGTCAAAATAAATTACGAATTACGAATGTGATGTGCGGCTAACCGAGTTACAGGCTGAGTTTTTATTATTATTAATTCGTAATTTTTAATTTGTAATTAAAAATTAAGGTTCCAGTAAGTTCAACAGCAGGGTGTTAATGCCCTTTTGTTCATTTTTCAGTAAAGTGCGTTTCTTTTCTGCTTTTGAAAAGTTTTTATTAATGGAAAGCGCGGTTTCAAAATTCCCGATAGACTGGAATATGAGGACTTTGCTCATAATGATTTTTGCAATCCCTAATTCATAATGTAAGTCTGCATATTTTGGATAAATTTTGATGAGGCTTTTTAACTTTGCCATATAAGTTTTAATGTAATTCATATCCAATTTTTCGTCTTCACTGAGGTATTTGATGTAAAAATCGATCATGAGTTTCTGTTGGGCGTTGTAATTTTCTTCTTCGGCATAGCTTTGTTTCAGACAGTCGAGCGCTGTAAGGATATTGTCATTTTTTAGTTCCTGTAAACCCTGACTGAATGCATCATTATGATAATCCGGGAAAATTTGCACGGCTTTAATTAAAAACTTTTCCGCTTTATGAATGACATCGCAGGCGAGGTTAAAGTCTTCTTTTTTGATGGCGTTCTGTAAATAGGCCAATGCCAGATGGTAGTACGCCTGGTGGTAATAGGCATTCAAATTGATGGCATGCATAAACTCCTGAACGGCGCTTTTGCATTTTCCCAGTTCGAGAAACGCCCGCCCCAGGTTATAGTGGTAATCCGCGTAATTTTTGTTGAGTTTAACGGCGTCATTGAAACATTTGGCGGCCTTATCGAATTGTTGCAGTTGAAAGTGGCATTTACCCAGGTAGAAATGGATGATGGAATAATTTTTGGATTTCAATAGAATTTTGTCAAATTCAAGAATGGCCTCCTTATACATTTGGTTATTGATAAATGCCCGTCCCACTAAAATCCGTTTACCAATGAGATCCGAATTTGTAAATTTGTTTGCCAGTTTGAACAACGTTTTAATATTGAATTTTGTCGTTTCGTGTGTATCCCGCACCTTCAGAAATAGTTCTTCTTCGGTTCGATGGCCGTTGTAACTTTCTTTACTGGATTTAATCAGGGACCCATCCCGAAAAACAGAACTGATAATGAGTTTCTGTGCTTCGGTATTCAGCGTTTTTATCAGATACTGAGAACTGACGTAATTTAAGCTGTCATGCAGTACGTAATTTTCCATAATGAATTTACTCTGAATTAATGATTAGAATGAATTGACCATTAAAGTAAATTCCCTTTTTTGATGATGACAATCAATGTCGCCGCAATGGCTGTTGCAAAGAGAAGGAGAATATAAATCATACCTTCTCGTTTCCAGGTACTTACCCTAAATTCATCCAGGTTTGGAATAACCCCCCACACCGGAAGGTGAAATTCTTTTTCGACCTCATGGACATCTTTCACGGATTGGTCGATAAATTCCAGGCCGACAACTATTCCGACGCCGGTGCCTAATCCGCCTAAAAGGGATAACAGTAAAATAATTTTTCGCCCGAGTCCCTGAGGGTACAGTGGTTTTTTTGCCGGTTCCATAATTTGCAGACGAAACTCGGCATCCTTTCGCTGTACTTCTTCTTCGATTTGTGTGCCTCTGGCTTGATTCAGGAAGTTGAGATAGATTTGCCGGTTCTGTTCAACTTCCTGCCGGAGATTTTGCAGTGTTAAATCCTGTGCAGGGCCTTTAGCGATATTTGTTTCCAGTAGGTCGGAAAGTTTTTGCAATTCATCCCGCTGCGTCTGTAAGATTTTGATGTCCAACTGTGTCATTTTTTGTTCCAGTATCGCTTCGATCTGGTAGGCCGCCACTCTGTTAGGCGAGGTTCTTAATTTGTTACGATAACTGTCACGAATCTGATTTCTCAATCTGTTAATGTCATTATTGATTTTTAGAATCTGGGGTGAATTCCAGTTGAAGGTTTTCAGGTTTATTGCCAGATCTCTGGATTTGGTGAGCAGACTATTTTCAGAGGCAATGATTAAATGATTTTTTTGTATCTTTGGCAGTGTGTTTACAGGAAGCCGCTTGCTCAGTTGCTGAAGGCGGTTTTCTTTACTCTTAATATTGATTTCGATGGTCGATATTTCTGTTTTCAAGCGGTTCAGTACATTGGGGTCGAGGGTTGAATCATCCATTTGGTTCTGTAAAAGACCCTCTTTGAACTGTCGAAGTTTTTGTTCCGATTTTTGTAATTTATCTTTGTAAATGGCGAGTTGCTCTTCACTGAACTCCCGTACGCCGCGAATGCTGCCCAATTGTCTTTTCTGTGATTCCTGAATGAACACCTGCGACAAGGTTTTTGCCATCAGATAAGCCGTCTCAGGATTTTCATCCAAAGCGGAAATCTCCACAATGTCCCGGCCTTTGCTGGTAACGGCAATTCTCTTACGAATATCATCGATAAAGAGCAAATTTTCGATTTCTTTAAGTGTCCGGTCGGGAAACTGTTTCTTCAGTTCCCGAGCGGTTTTATGGATTTCGGCATTGCGGGTCAAACCAAGCGTATTTATGAGCCCGACAATGCAGGCCGTACTGGTGGCATATCGGGTGAGAGCCCCAATTTCGTTGTTTGCCGTAACCCCAGGAATAACCTTGCGGACTTCCCTGGTCATGAGTTTGCTGCCTTCCACAAGAATGGAAGTGGTGGATTCATATTTTCTCACCACGGATAAAACGATAAACAAACCCACCAAACCGCCGATGATTCCCGAAATGAAGATGAGAAATTTACGCCGTTTGAAAACGTGCCAGTAAACACGCCAATCGAAAATTTGTTTATCTTCGGATAAGCCTAAATTTTTCAGGTCAAAGAATTTTGGGTTATTCATTTATTTTTATCTTCTAATTGTATTTACTACGAGTAAGATGCTTACCGACGTGGCAATGGGTATCAGTAACCTTGTCAAAATAAAGGACATGGCGCCTGCTTTGCGCGGCACATAAATGGTGTCTCCCGGGTGTAAACGCAAAGGCCGTGGTTCGGATTTAGTCAGGTAGTCATTCAAATTAATTTTCATGAGTGTTGTATTGCCGAATTTCAAGCGTTTCAACAGCCGGATGTCGGAGAGTTTGGCTGATTGGGTGGTGCCGCCGGCCATAACCAGAGCATCCAGCAGGCTCAGATCTTTTTCGAAATTGTATCTCCCGGGGGAAGCGACCTCTCCCATGAGATAAATTTCATTTTTACTCAAGAACGGCGACTGCCCCGTTGATGCTTCGCTTCCACTTGTGATGGGGATGCCTGGCACGTTAATGGTATCGCCGCCGTAGATTGTGGGCAATGTATTGATATCGCCATTTTCGAAAAAAGCAGTCAAATCGATGGCCATAATGTTGTTTTTTTGACCAGGCCGGATAATGGTGACCCGTTTCAAATCGGCCGTTTCCAGCGGGCCGCCGGCTTCCTGCAGGATTTTCCAGAGATTGGGGACGACTTCAAAAGAGTAGGGGCCGGGGGCGCCTACCTGCCCTGTGACATAAACTTTGTTGCGTTGGTATTCGGTTAGAACCACCGATGCCTGGGTGATGTTGATCCGGTAATGCGACATCTGTCCGACAATTTTTTCACTCAATTGTGAGGGTGTGTTGCCTGCTGCCCGGATGCGTCCGATAACCGGTAAATCGATCATTCCTGTGTAGCTGACAGTGGCTTCCGTGTTGAGGTCCGGCTGCTGCCAGAACGTAACATTTAGTTTGTCGCCAGCCTGAATGACGTATTCCTGGCCGCTGGCGCCGGTCGTTGAACAAAATACCAGCAAAATAAGAAGTGCTGTGATTTTAATCGTTTTAAAAATCATACGGCAACTAACCTGTTTTTTTTATTTTCCTAATATATTTCGTGTGGTCGATGTTATATTTGTGCAGCATATCGTAAAAGGTTGTCCGGTTTACGGATAGTTCTTTTGCTGTTCGGCTGATATTCCCGGCATTTCTAAACAAGGACTCTTTAATACATTCTGTTTCGTATCCGGCGACTTTGTTTTTAAGGGAGCGTTTTTCAATGGCCTGTGGATTGCTCAGGTTGAGATCTTCAGGGAGAATGATTGCCTGTTTAGCCATAATGACGGCGCGTTTAATTTTGTTTTGCAGTTCACGGATATTCCCCGGCCAGGGGTAGTCTTCAATCAATGATTTTGCAACCGGAGAAAACCCGCGGATTTGTTTTTTGTAATCCTTTTGAAAGGTATGCAAAAAGTGTTCGGCAAGCAGCATCAGGTCTTTGCCGCGGTCGCGAAGCGGAGGGAGCTGAATGGTAATGACGCTGATCCGGTAGTACAAATCAGCACGGAACGTTTCTTTAATTAGCTCATCTTCGAGATTACGATTGGTTGCAGCAATGATGCGCACATCCAGTTTGATAGGTTCTCGTCCACCGATGCGTTCAATTTCTCTTTCTTGCAAAAAGCGCAGCAGTTTTACCTGCAAACCGGGAGCGAGCTCACCTATTTCATCCAGGAAAATGGTCCCCTTGTCTGCAAGCTCGAACTTACCTTTGCGGGCAATGTGCGCACCTGTGTAGGCGCCTTTTTCGTGTCCGAATAACTCAGCTTCCAGCAGATTTTCCGGTATGGCCCCGCAATTAATGATGATGCAGGGATTGTCTTTACGCAGACTTTGTTGATGAATGGCTCGGGCGACCAGTTCCTTACCGGTACCGCTTTCACCGGTGATGAGAATGGTCGTGTCTGTTGGGCTCGTTCGTTCAATAATGTCATAAGCTTCCAGCAATTGCGGGCATTTGCCGATGATTTCGTAGTTGGAATAGTCGGAATACGCATCCGCAGAACGTCCCACTTCCATTTCCAGATTACGAATCTGCAAGGCGCGTTTGATGATTATTTTAATTTCATCCAGGTCGATGGGCTTTTTATAGAAATCGTAGGCGCCCAACTCAACGGCTTGAATGGCGAGTTCTTTTTTGTCGTTACCAGTCATGATGATGATTTTTGCTGTCTGGGTCAGTAGTTGAATTTTTTCAAATAAGGCCAGACCATCTTCCGCTTTACCATTTTCGGTTAAGGTTAAATCCTGCAGAATAACTGCCGGGCTTTCTTCTTTGATGAGAAGCTGGGCCTGCTCGGCATTATCGGTGAGAATAACCCGGTAGTCGTCTTTCAGGCTCCAGTAAAACTGTTCCCGGATCGTCTCATCGTCATCGATGATTAAAATTTTTTGTTTTTCAAGATTCACGTTTGTTGTGTTGAAATAAAGGTGTCTTTCGGCGATAATTTCTGTTGATTGTTTTTAAGTACAGGTAAATAAACAAAAAAAGTCGTTCCAGTGTTTTTGACGCTTTGAACGTTTAGCTCTCCCTGCAGCGCATGCACCAGCTCTTTGCAGTGGAACAAACCGATACCCAAACCTTTGGGTTTTGTGGTACTGAACGGTTTAAAAAGCTTTTGTGAAATAAATTCTTTGTCCATGCCGACGCCGGTATCCTGAACCCGGATTTCAATGAGGTCTTTTTCTGAGAGCCCGTTCAAATCATGTTGCACCGAGTGTCCCGGACAGCAGGCTGAATGCAAAGTGAGCGTTCCGCCATTCGGCATCGCTTCCAACGCATTGAGAACCAAATTGAGAATGATCTTCTGCAGTTGCTGTGCATCTGTTTTGACCGGAGGCAGGGACTGTAGTTTTAAGTCTACCGAGATGTCCGCTCCGAAATCAACTGTTTTAAGGACACTTTGAAGGATACCGTTGACGTCGGTTTCGGCAAATTCCACAGATATGTTTTGGTTGTCAAAAGAAATTTTTGACAGCAATGTTTTCATTTTATTTGTTGAGGATGTCAGTGTTTTGAGCAGACTTTTTTGAAAATCCGGCTCATCTAAATGTTTTTGTGCATTCCGGGTAAGCATGAAAAGCGACGAAGAAATGTTTTTCAAGTCGTGTAAAATGAAAGAGGAAATTTTATGCAACGATTCCATTTTTTTTGCGTCTCGCAAATTTTCCTGGGAGTTCAGGTTTTGCAGCGCAATGGCAGTGTGATTTGCAAAAGTTTCCAACAGTTTAAGATCTTCATCCGTGTAAGATTTATTCGTTATTTTTTGCCCTAATGCAACAATTCCCAATAAGCCCTTTTTTGTGGATAAAGGCACGCAGACAATCAGTTCCAGTCGAAGAAAACGGTCTTTTGTATTTTGAAACGGTGTGGTTTCAGGTGCATGATTTTTTGTTAAATCCACCGGACGGTTCAGCCGCCAGAGCCAGTCACAAAATTCATGTTTTAAGGATAATTCAAAGAGTTCGCCCGACAATGCCGTTTGTTTCGCGACATAAAGTGTCCTGTTTTGCTGGTCGAGCGTGAACAAGGCCGCTTTTTCTACCTGTAAAATGTGGACAATGGAATTGAGAATGGCTTCACAAAGCGGGTCTTTTTCCAGGTGGATAGAAATGTCTTCACTAAACGTGCTCCAAACTGCCCGGTAATCATATTTTTCTTTGAAGAATGATTTGTCTGTAAATTTTTTGATTTTGTTTTTGATCGACATGGAAGTGATGAGCTTAAAGAAAATAAGCAACACGACACCGGCGGTGATCACTGAGAAAAATATTTGCACATTTCCGCCAATGATGCTGACTAATTTACCCAGAAATCCGATGAGAATCAGGTAAGCTCCGATGACCATAAGCATAAAGGATGAATACAGGAAGTCCCTGTTTACTGAAACGGTCTCCGAGCCAATGTCTGAAAGGATGCTCAGAAAAATATGGGATGCGTAGGTTGCACATATAAAAGCAGAAAGCACTACTAACAGGAGTATGTTGACGTTTCCGGTGAGGATGCTGTTCGAAGCAAAAATAATCGTAAAAATAAAACTTCCCATTAGGAAGATTAGCGGAATACGGATGCGCAGGGGTTGACTTTCCACCCGCATCTTATTTTCTAAAAATGTCAGATTCAGGATATTGGCAATGATTAGATAGAGAAGAAAATAATGCCCGGTTCCTGAAAATGCCATTTGATTTACAGAACCGGAGATGACTGTTTGTATCACCGTTCCTTTAAGAATAAACCCGGAAAAAGTCAGACTTAATAACCAGTAGCTCAATAATTTGATAGTGTTCCGTTTGGTTTTCCCGGTTGAGTTTCCAAGAACAAAAGAGATCTTATAACAAATTGGCACCAGCAGGCTGATGACGATTAAGATTATCTGGTTTGCCGGGATAAAAGTTATGTGAATGTGTCCAGGGAGTGCAGAGTACAGTGCCAATTGCAGCAAAGAGACTAATATGGCAGAGATAAAATAATAACCCGCCAGTTTCCGGTTCTGAATCTTAAACAGAGAAATCAGTGCCGAACTGACAGAAATGATTGCAATTGTAACGATAACCAAAAGAAGCATTTGCCCTGCCGTGTCGTTTAATTCAACAGTTTTAGTTTGTTCTGCACCTGCGAAGCCAGCGGGTGGTGCGGAAACTTTTTAAGGAACCGGTTGTAGATTTGTCTGGCTTCTTTAGTCTGGTGCGAGTTTTCGTATATTTGTCCAAGAAACAGATAGGAACTGATTTCGGATCTGGTGCCGGGATATATTCGTTTGAGGGAGTTGGCGGCTTCTGCTGCGGATGCCCAGTTTTTTTGAGCAGACAGACAATAAATAATGTATTCCTGAGCCATTCCCGCAAGTACGGTTTTCGGATATTTTTTTACCAGTGTCCGGTACTGTTTAATGGCTTCATTCAGCGAATCTTCAACCAATTGTTTTTCACCATGTTTCTGATAGTAATCCGCTATGTACAGAGGGATATATAGCCCTTGCGGCGTAGCCGGATATTTTTCTTTCACCCATCGATATTCGCCAACGGCACGGGACCAGTGACCCTGAAGCTCATACGTGGATGCGAGGGTCAATTGTGATGAAGCGCACAAACTCTGGTTTGCCGGATAGGTTTCCAAAATCCATTTCAAAAGATTTCTGGCTTTGTCATACTGTTTGATCTTAATAATTGCCCTGGCTTTCGCCAGATAAACATACCCGGAAAGGTCATCATCTTTGTGTTTTTTCAAAAGACTATCAAAAATTTGTATGGCTTTAGCGGGTTGATTCATTCCATCGAGATAAACATTTCCTAAAGAGAGTTTTATATTGGCAAGTTCTTTTTTGCCCGGGTAATCTTTGATGAGTTTGTCAAATAAGTCAATGACATTATACCAACGTTGTTGATCCGCATAAATGGATGCTAAGAAGGTCGTTGAATAGAACGCGGTTTCAGATTTCGGATGACGTCTGATTTGTACCAGATAATAATTTTCGGCGGTTTTGTACTGGTCTGCTTTTGAATTGCCTGCGTCTTTTGAGGCATTGAGCCTGGCCACTGCGAGCGGCAGATTCAGGACATTGATGTTTGGTTTGAGCGGGTCCTGTATATCGCCGAATTGACGGATAATGGTTTCATATTCGGAAAGTGTTTTGTTGAGATTGAAGATGCGTTCATTGGATTTAGCGTTGGCAAAATGTACAAACAGGCCGTAATTCTTGTCCTCCGGGAAGTCCTGCAAAAATGCATCATAAATTTGTGTTGCTTTGTCATATTCACCCTGCAAAATCCATAATTGTGCAACCGTTAAATAGCTTTGCTTTAGAACCTTTTGGGTGGATGCGTTTGCGGTGTGATGGTCAAAATTAGTCAGAACATTGTTGTACGCCGTAATAGCAGCTCGGTAGTCGGCAGTGCTGGCGATGCGAGGATTGATCATGACTTTTTGAAAGAGTTTGTTGGCGCCGAAGAGCATTTTTTCCGCGCGGTATTGTTGTAGGATAGGTGCGTCGGAAGTACAGCCGGAAACGGTTAATACAAACGCAACTATCGTGATAAGATTAAAATGGTGTTTTCCATGCTTCATGATGTATGATGTTCCCTTACGTTAGAAAGATTTTTTTGTCCTTGAGTGAAATGAAAAAACGGGTAACAGTGCCCACTAGAAAATAATTTGCAAAAATAGAAATGATGATACTTAATCCAAGGATGATACCGATGATTTCCGGATTGAATTTTGCGATGAGAAATTGTGTTTTGCCGGACAAGAGCTCCAGGGGCATTTTAATGATGTTGGGCAATGCAATGAGTAAAAAACTGATAACCGGAAATTTTCCAAACAGGGACAAGCTTTTAGCCACGGCAGCAATTGCTCCCTTTTTTTCGAGAATAATAAGCGCTGTTGTGTATGCGAACATCGCACTGAAAAATAGTGCCAGAAAAGTTGTTATCGATTGAGTCACGATTCCCTGAACCTCAGGCATTAATTTTGCCAGAAGTATGGGGGTGCCAATTAGAATGAGCGTAACTATTAACGTTTCAATGAACCATGCAATGAACAGGAAAAGATATTTGGGTAGTGTGTCTCGAAACCCCATACCAATCGTTACTTGTTTTTGAGTAAATTTTGCGGCAAATAAATCCGTGCCTGCACCGACGATGAGAATACCTATCAATCCGCTGAGAATGATATTTGCCCATGTGAACAGGGTGGGCAGGACGAGATAGTTGTTGGGATAATGCAGCGCAGGTTCACCGAAAAGTTTCTGTATCATTGGGACATACAAGCCGGAAAGCGGTGCGTACGCAAAAAATATGAGTGATAAAAGAATGATAATTTGTAAAATAGCATACCCGAAAAAAAGCACAAGTATTTGTGCCTGCTTCAACGATTGGACTGAATTTTTCCAGGCTTCCAGGAAATACCGCATTTGATTCGAAAAGTTCATATTCCCTTTTCCATGTTAGGTTTAATTGGTTATCCGACCGCTGACTTCATTGCTGCCTGCCCGTAGTCCGAATTTGTCATAAACAAACAAACGATAAAAATATGTGATGTT
>CAYVXE010000114.1:2047-13357 GCA_964455375.1 uncultured Calditrichaceae bacterium | reverse complement strand
CTATCTCGAGGTCTTGCAAAAAACATATCGCCTTTCTCTGCGTCCTTTGTGCCCTCAGCGTTTAAAAACTAATTTTTCAAGGCAACGATTCCATTAACAATTTAAGGTTTATTCTGTAAGATTTTGTGAATAATTCAGGTTACCCTTCTACAGTACCGGATAAATTGTTTTAAAATAAACGAATTAATCTTTATTCCCATCGGTATAAAAAATTTCCGGATATTTTTGACTGCTATTTAATCCGGGATTTTAAATAATCAATTTTATTGCCTTGCATTTTGACCTCTATTTTTGTATTATCTGAATTTAAATTTTAACCGGTTTTATCGTATGATCAGAAAAGTATCTTCTCTTGAATATCGGTCTGTAAAGGAGTCGGTGGTGCAGAAGCTCTTCACAGGTTTTCGTCCCGTGGATTTTCTGACCGCTATCTACATTAGCGGCATCGCTGCCATTTTGTTGTTCTTTCACAATACTGTGACTAAATGGCCGTTATTCATTTTAACTCATCTCGTGGTTTTGGCTGCGATTTGGTTGCTTATACGAATTGAGAAAAACACGCACTCGAAAATACTAACTCTTTTACGGGATATTTACCCGTTACTGTTGTTTACGTTTATGTTTCTCGAAGTTAGTAAAATTATCAATATTTTTTTTCCGTTCTGGCTTGAGCCCTATTTGATACGAACGGATTTGTGGCTGTTTGGCGTCCACCCTGCCGTGTGGGTCGAATCTGTTTACAATCCGCACCTGATGGAATTTATGGCTTTTTCTTATTGGACATACTATTTTTTCTTTCCTTTAGGGATGATTGTGCATTATTTTAGAAAAGATCGGACGACGTTCCACTCGTATGTTTTTACAATTTCTTTTGCGATGTACTTTTGTTATTTTTCGTATCTGTTTTTAACCGCCCGGGGTCCTCATGAAACACTAGCCTATTTACATGTGACGCATGAATATGCAGGTTTTTTTGATCGGTTGATCAGGACCATGCAATCGAGAGCGAGTATTCACGGTGCCGCATTTCCAAGTTCACATGTTGCAGCGGTCTGGATTGTTTTAATTTATTTGTTTAAGTATAAAAAATGGGTAGGCTACGTTTCGTTACCACTGGTCCTTTCGCTATCTGTATCGGTTATTTTTATGCAATATCATTATGCTGTCGATTCCCTTGCCGGTATTTTGATCGTACCTCCGATTTACTATTTCGCGCAGTATTTTCAAAAAAAATTGGATTTTAACAGATTGATTCCACCGAAAAATGTAACAAAAATTTAACGTTTCTAATTAAAAAGAATTGCGTAATTTATCCGTCACCGGCGTTGTTTGACGGTAATTAATTTTAATGTAGAATCGCAAACTTAATATTGTTCAATGTGAAGATATTTTTTATGAAAATCGTTTTACTGCTTTCCATACCACTGATGGTTCTTTCGGGGTCTGCTTTTGGAAAAACAAAGACAGCACCCGTGGAATCTGTATTTGTAGCCACACAGGAAGTTCCGCAGCAGAAGCTTTCTCCTCAGGAGGTTGAAAAAAAAGCAAAAGCTCTGTATAAACATGCGCGTAAACAATTCGATACAAAGCAGTTTTGGCAATGCAGTACCGATTTGATTAACATCGTGGATAATTATGCGGGTTATTCCAAAATGGCGGAGGTTATTTATCTCCTGGGGAACAGTCTGTACGAACTGCAGGTGTACAGCGGCGCCGATAAAATGTTTCGCTATCTTTTACGGGAGATAGAAAAAAACCGTTTTGTGCCCGATGCGATTTTAGGGCTGCAAAAATGTCAGTATCAACTCAAAGATTATCACCAGAGTCTGAAGTTTTACAAAGCGCTGGAAAATCACTATCCGTATTTCAAAAGAATTGATGAAGCCCGTTATTATGCCGGTCAAACGTATTTTCATCTGGATGGGCTTAATTTTGCTTTGAATATTTTTCAACAGGTGAATTCGAAAAGTGATTTTTATCCGTTTAGTTTGTACACGACCGGTTTAATTCAATTAAAAAAAAAAGCATTCGTCAGGCCATCAGTGAATTCCTAAAAATAACCAAACTGCCAAAAAGCGGTAGAAAACGTCGCGATATCATCGATACCGCAAGATTGACCCTCGGTTATGTGTATTTTGAACTTTCAAGCTTTGAAAAAGCACTGGAAAAATTGTCTCAAATCACTCCTGAATTTTACGATTTCCCCAAAGTGTTGTTAGCCCGAGGTTGGTGTCATTATAAACAAAGGAATTACCAGAAAACAATTACGAATTTAAATGATTTGACAAACGAGTATGCCGATGATCAGAGTTTTGAAGAGATTCATTTTTTATTGGGTCAGTGTTATTTGAAACTGAACTATTTTAGTTTTGCGGTGAATGAATTTCAGGCAATCATTGACAAAACACCCTCGGTTAGAGAATTCCCCAAAATTATTGAAAAATCGTCGGACGAATTGACCATTGATAAGGAAAATATTCAATCCATGCAGAACAAAGCGAACGCAATTGAAGCGCAACTTGTTGGCACGATTCGTGTGCTTGACAGCGGTGCACAATCGGCAGTGAGGAAAGAAAGGGAGAGGCTGCAGCGTCGGCGTGACCTGTTACTCGATGAATTGATTAGCGAACGGGAAGATGTGACGGCGCTGGAAACAAGAATGCACCAGTTACAAAAAATGTTAGATAAAATTGAACTGCAGAAGCGTTGGCGTGCGTATGCTGAATATGGAAAAGTCCGGGCAATGTATCTGCAATTAATTCCTGAAAAGTAACGGGGCATTTTTTCTGATGAGGTTCAAACCGTACTTCAACTATCGATTCGTTTGTTTTTCGCTAACCCTGATTCTTGGGGGGTATGCCTCTTTGTTTGCCCAGGAGTTACCCGCCAAAGAGATGAACCAGCTCCGGAAGATCGAACAGCTCATCACTGAGACGGAGAAAACGCTCGGCAACTATCCCAAGCGTGATTTTTCCCCTAATCTAATGTTTCAGTTGACTGAACTGTATGTACAGCGCTCGAATCTGGATTATCAACGCAGCTTGTTTACATTTGAGGAGGCGCAGAAACAATTCGACAGCGGGTTGCTAAAAATAAAGCCACAGGAGCCCAAAATTGATTTTGGCCCGGCGATTGCCATGGCCAAAGAGCTGTTGAAGCAATTTCCGAAAATCCTTTATCGCGATAAAGTGTTGTACCGAATTGCTGTTTGTTACCAGGAAGAAGGCGACAAGCAGAATGCCGTTGAATATTTTAAACTTCTTTCAGTAGATACGGACGATCAGAGCTTTCTCGAAGAAGCTTATTTTCGGATTGGTGAGTACTATTTTGAACAGCGTGATTACAAGCAATCTGTAAATTATTACCGGCGTTTGCTGGACAGTTGGGACAGCCCATTTTTCGAAATGAGTCTTTATAAATTAGCCTGGTCTTATTATAATGACGATAATTTCAGCGAAGCAATCTCCACGTTGCTTGTGTTGATTGACGATATGAGGATGGTTCAGGAAAGCGATTCCTTAAGCCGGGCCGGTTTACATACCGATTTAATAAAAGAAGCCGAGAAGTACGCGGCAATTAGTTTTGCTGAATTTGGCGGACCCGTGAAAGTAAAGGAGATACTTGCAGAAAAAAAAGATAAAAGTTATACCCGCACGATTATGGAGGAACTGGTTGCTGTTTATGAGGAACGGGATGACTATAGTAAGGCCATAGAATCTTTGCGGGCGCTGCTCGAGTTTTATCCCAAGCAGTGGCAGGCGCCGCATTATCTGGATAAAATTGTTACGGAATATGAGCGTGCGGGCGACAAGGAACAGGCCGATAACACACGCTGGGAATATATCTCCGAATACGGTCCTAAGTCGCCCTGGATGCAGCAGTTCACGAATCCTGATAAAAAACCGGCTATCCTTGAAATTGCTGAAAAATATTTGTATGCCCTGGGAACGGAAGCGCACCAAATGGCGCAGAAAACAAAACAGTCCGCGGCGTATCAGCAGGCTATCGGTATTTACAAGACCTATTTGGAAAATTTTCCGAAGGGTGATCGAAGCAATAAAATTATGTTTTACCTGGCGGAGTGTTTTTATGATACCGGAAACTATTCGGAAGCGGCCAATCGATATTATGACTTAGTGCTGAAGTTTCCTGATTCCGAGTTTCGGGAAAAAGCCGCTTACCATCGGATCCTTGCATATAACCAACTTTTTCTGGCCGACACGTCCCGGGACTCGGTTGATTTTTTTCTGATGAATTTTCCGGGGGAAGACACAGGGCATGTCAAAATCGTAAAAGTCATGAATGCAAGTCAGGCACAGGTGCTGCAGTCCTCCAATGACTTCCTGGTTTTTTATCCGCACAATCCCCTGCGGTTTGAAGTGGCTGTAAATTATGCAAAAAATCTTTATGATTTGAATGATTTTACTTTGGCAGAAAAACTTTACCGGCAAGTCGCTGAACAGGATACCACCGGCAAATTTGCTCCCAAAGCTTTGCTTATGCTCGGACAAAGTGAATTCAGTTTAGGACATTTTACCGAGGTCGAAAAATGGATGGGACGAATTTATAACCAATTCCCCGATTCCATCCAGTTCATCCGGAAAGCAAACACGTTGATGGCCTCTGCGCAGTATAAACAAGCGGAGGAGTATGCTGCTTCCGGAGATAGTCAGAAAGCTGCATTAGCGTTCGAAGATATCGCCTTGTCTACGGCAGACAGTGCCGTTGCCGAGCGGGCGCTGTTTGAGGCGGCGTTGCAGTATCAGCGGGTGGGTGACCTCCATAAAGCCATTTTACTTTTTGAACAGTTTCCAGTAAAATTTCCATTAGCAACCAGGCGTTTGGATGCTTATTATAAAGCTGCAACGCTAAGTGAAGAAATTCAGGACTGGGATAATGCGGCGAAGAATTATCTCATATTATACAAAATTGCACCGAAATCTGACTACGCAAAAAATAGTCTGTTCTCAGCGGCACGCTGTTATGAAAACAATAAAAAAGTCGATTTTGCCAGAAAATATTATGAGGAATATACACTGGTTTATACAGACGATCCGGATAAATATTTGGAGGCAGCGTTCAAAAAAGGCGAGCTCTCGTATGAAACCGGCCATTTTGCCCGAGGACTTAAGGATTTTCAATTTGTTCTTGCGGCACACCGTAAATTTGTGAAGGAAAACAATTCAGAGGTTGAAAGTTACTTTCCGGCGAATTCACAGTACATGATTGGTGAGATTAAGTTTGATCAATTCCGGAAGATAAAACTCTCCCGGCAACTAAAGCGCCGGTTGAAACAAAAACAGGCTAAATTCAGAGAAGTCGTTAAAGCATACACTGCGGCAGCACACTATAAAGTGGCGGAGTGGACCACGGCCTCTTCCTTTAAGATCGGGCAAGCGTTTGAGGAGTTTGCTCAGGCCATTTGGGATTCCCCACGTCCCAAAAATTTGAAAGAACCTGATTTGAAAACCTATAACGCTAAACTGCTCCAGACGGTTTTGCCGTTGAAACAAAAAGCTTTGACGACCTATGAGGCCAATATTAAACAGGCGGATGAAAACAGCATTGATAATTACTGGATATCTGAAAGTAGGAAACGGGTGCAGGCGTTAAAAACAGAATTGCAATCAGCAAACGTGTCCAACCGGAATGGTAAGAGCACGTTGTAAAGCGTTGATGAAAACGCAGAGGGGTCTATCTGTGAAAAGCTCAGACTTGTCATCCCGACCCGGCAGCCGCCCTTGTACGTCAACCTAAGGAGGATCCACTTTTATCTTGTCACCTTGAGCGTAGCAGAGTGGAGCCGAAAGGTCTGACTTAAGCATGGCGCAGATTTCTCGTCAGACATTCGTCTGACTCGAAAAGACAATGCGTTCTATTTTATAAAAGACTTATTTTAGTGAGGTAGCTATGCGGTTAAAATTTCTTTTGAGTTGTATCATTGCTGGAATCGCCCTTTTTAGTTTTTCGACCTGGAAAGATTGTTCGGCACAGACGAAGTCCGAAAAAACGACGTCTGACAGTACGAAACGTTCAACAAAAAAAGGGACGGGACATAAAAAACAAGGGGAGAAAATCTTTTTGGATAAAGTTGAAATTTTGGGAAAAATCGAAAAGCCGCAAACCGTGTTTATCTTACCTGGTAAAGACCCAAATATTGATGACATTCAGGTGGACCGGTCTTTTTTTAAAGAAATTTTCCGACCTGTTGAATTTGACAATCTAAAAACAGACAAAGAATTGGTTGATTCAATAAAAAAAATCAAATAATATGAACACATTTGTAAACTAAATTTTTGGAGGATGACGTTGGAATATATCAGCCTTGCGTTTAAGAGTGGCGGTCCGTTTATGTACGTTATTTTAGGGACGTTGATTGTTGGGATTGCCATAATTGTGGAGCGGTTTTTATTCATTGGCGTGAAAAATCGCATCGACAGCACCCGCTTTGTGAACAAAGTGATTGAATTGATTCAGCAGAAAAAGATTCCCAGTGCAGTGGAGCTCTGCAACCGGTCGCAAGCCGCCTTGCCGGCGATTGCCAAAGCCGGTCTGCAGGAGGTTGGTAAAAGTCCCCGGGAAATTCAGGGAGCGTTTGAGCTGGCGGCCATGGCAGAGATTCCCCGGCTGGAAAAACGCACGCACTACTTGTCCATGATTGCCAATGTAGCGACTCTGCTCGGTCTTTTGGGAACCATTATCGGACTCATTCAATCGTTCCAGGCAGTGGCCGCCGCAGATTCATCACAAAAGGCCGCACTGCTTTCCGCAGGTATTTCTGTGGCCATGAACACGACAGCATTTGGGTTAATCGTCGCCATTCCCAGCATGGTATTTCACTCATATCTTCAGTCGAAAACCAACACCATCATCGATGAAATAAATGAAAATGTGGCGAGGATTTATCAGTACATTATTAAAGTTGGAGCCGCTCGATGAACTTGCAAAAAGCGATAGGCCGCAAACACAAAACAGATGTGGATGATTTGAACATCACACCGGTGATGAATATTTTTTTGATTCTCATCCCTTTTTTGCTGCTGACAGCCGTTTTTGTTAAAATATCGATTTTGGAATTTTCATTGCCCGGTACGGAATCAGCGTCACAGGGACAGATAAAAACACCACCGGTTCTCACTATTCTGGCTATCCGTGAAGATGGGTTTCAACTGAAAACCAAAGGCAAAACTTTTCCGCTCATTTCAAAAACGGCTGCGACCTTCGATTATCAAATGTTGGTGGAAAAATTGCAGGCGGTAAAAAAGCAGTATCAGGAAACCAAAGATATTATCCTTGCGCCACAGGCATCCATTAAATATGACACGATTATTCAGGTCATGGATCGATGCCGGGAAAATGGTTTTGTGAATATCTCAATTTCAGGATGAGACGATTACATGTATTTTAATTTTGAAGACGGCGAAGAAACGTCCAGACTTTTTCTGGTTAAACCGAGACGGTCGAAGTCCATTAGTTCCTTTACACTGCGCTTAACCTCCATGATCGACTTGTTTACCATTTTGCTGGTTTTTCTGTTACAGAGTTTTTCCGCCGAAGGTGAAATTATGAGTGTCGCCAGGGATTTGCAACTACCGCAATCCACCGCCACGACACCCCCCCGTGCCACACCCATGCTGGTGGTCACCAACGAGTGGATTATTCTGGACGGTAGGCCGCTGGTGAAAGTAAGCGACGTTTTGGAGCGGACAGGGAACACCGTTGATGAACTCAGTGTTAATTTGCAAAAAACACGGCGGTTTACGGAGAATCTCAGCGCAGTGGAAGCAAAGGTGCAGTTTAGAGGGGATATCACCATTCAAGGCGACAAAGAAATTCCGTTCCGACTTCTGAAAAAAATCATGTTTACCTGCGGCAGGGAAGGCTTCAACAATATGCTGTTAGCCGTAAATCAAGAGGAACAAATTTAGATGCCTCGTACCGGACTTCAACTGCTGGTAAAAGTTGAGCAGCGTCGTAAAACCATGCAATACCGCATGATCGGACGTGACCGGCTTCTCATCGGCCAGGATCCCACCTGCGATGTGGTGGTTTATGGCGAAAAATATCCTAAGAAATATTCTCTGCTCACCGGTCACAAAAATTATTTTCAAATTAATCTGCAAAAGCAGATGTCGGGTGAGGTCGTTGCCAACGATGCTGTGTTACGTTTTGACCAGTTAATCGCACACGATTTGTTGCCCGTGGAAAAGGGAAGGTATGTTTACCGCCTCTCGCCAGGGAAAAAAGGAACCGTGCGCGTTGGTGATGCGCAGATCACGTTTCAATGCGTGGCGGCAGATCGAGTGGTTGCGCAAAACGCTGATTTGGTTAATTTTAAAGGATTTTCCTGGACGGCAGTGACCTTCCGGCATTTGACGTCTGACCTGCTCTTTAAATTTATTTTACTTTTTCTTTTTGTGGCGAATTTTTTTCTAATCAACTATTTGAACGGTATTCCAATCGACTTAAATAAACATAGAAACACAAATGTCGTGCCCGACAGGTTGGTAAGAATTATTGTGCGCAACCAGCCGGTTGTCCCGTCAAGAAACCGGCAAACGGCTGTTGCCGGGGATGAGAATGGTGAAAAAAATGATACGGACAGGCCAAAGAAACAATCTGAAAAAGGGACAAAAAGTGTGCGTCCTGAAAATCTTGGTCTGTTAGGTCTGCTAACTGGAAAAGGGAAGTCTAATCAATCCGGGTCTCTCACCGAGTTTTTGTTGGATAAAGGGTTGGTGAAGGACCTCAATGATGTGTTGACCAGCACGGACTTAAAAGTCGGCAAAGGCGCCACAAATGGTGACCAGCAGGATGCGTTGTTGGCAACCAGCGACCTCGGCCAGGGCATCGATGACATTTTAAAAGAGGTGGAAGCTACCGAGAGTTTTTCTCTTGGCCGGCGGGGAGAATTGCAATTTGATAAAATTGGCGGCATGACCGGTTCCGATGTAGCGCTTGGCCGGCGGTCCGAGGCGTCGGTGCAAACAGTTATTCAAAAAAATAAAGGCCGTTTGCTTTACATCTACAAAAAATATTTAAAGCACAATCCGGATTTTGCCGGAAAATTGGTAGTCGAAATTGTGATTGACGCCAGTGGCGATGTGTCGAATATTCAGGTGGTGGAAACAAACATGCAAAGCATTCCGGAGTTTCAAAGAGAGGTGCTGAGTTTTATCCGCAGGTGGAAATTTCCTCCCATCGAAGAGGGCACTGTGACGGTCAATTTTCCGTTATTTTTTCATAAAGTCGGATGATAAGAATTTTTGATGCGTTGAACCCGGTCGTTGATCTTTTCCAAAATTCCTTCCAGCCATTCGGTGTCGGTGCACATGTCGTAATGATCGGTATCGATAACCAGAACATTCCAACTGTCTGAGATTTTCTTAATCCAATTTTCATATCCGATGTTTAATTGGGCCAGATATTCCCGGTCGATATCTCGTTCGTAACTGCGGCCGCGTTTACGAATGCGGCTGATGAGCGTCCAGATAGATGCCTTGAGGTAGATCACTAGGGCCGGATGTTTAAGACTGCGCATCATGCCGTCGTAAAGATTGACGTAGGAGAGGTAGTCGCGTTCCGGCATTAATTGTCTTAGATAAAGATTGTGAGCAAAGATTTCTGCATCTTCATAAATGGTGCGGTCCTGAATACAGAGCCTGCTGCTTTCCTGGATGGTTAAGTGATCTTTGAAGCGCTGGGTTAGAAAGAAGATCTGCGAGTGGTAAGCCCACCTTTGCATATCCTTATAGAAATCCTCCAGATAGGGATTTCTTTCTTGTGGTTCGAAAAACGTATTCCAGCCAAATCTATCTTCTAAATGTTGTGTAAGTGTGGTCTTCCCAACTCCCATATTCCCGGCAACAGCGATGAAATTCGTGCTAAACAAACGTTCCTTCCTCTGGAAAATAAATGATTCTTGCGGCTTTATTTCAGGCTTCAATTTCACCAATTCTCGATAAAATAGCAAGCGCTTTTTGATATAAATTTCGGGTCTGATACGGATTATCTTATTTTTTTGATAAAGGTCAATTCCTTTGTGTGCTTTGTGATTTCTCGATAAGCTTTGTAGTTTTATGTGCTCAAAAGGACAAACGTTTATGTGCAAGGGACGTGGCAAAATAGTTTTTGTTTGATAATGCAAACCAATTAGAAGTATATTGGTCTAATAGAATGAGCAAAATATGCGTGACAATCAGGAAAAAAGACTTATTGAACAGGCCCAAAAAGGCGATGCTGTCGCTTTTGAAGCGCTTGTAAAAAAATATGACTGTCAAATTCTGCGTCTCATTTTTCAGATGGTGAACCATATTCAGGATGCGGAAGACATTTATCAGGAAGTTTTCGTGCGGGTTTACCGTAAGCTAAACCGATTTCAATTCCGCTGTGAATTTTCTACCTGGTTGTATCGGGTTGCTGTGAATACCTGTATTAATTTTCGGAAAAAGAAAACGCGGCAAAGAAATGTTGACGGCATTGAGACAGACGGCGAATTTGGAGATGGCTGGGAAAAATCGCTGCTGGAAAAAAGTCATAATCCTGAAGAACAAATTCTGAACAAAGAATTGTCGCGGCAAATAAACAAAGCCATTGATCGACTTTCGAACAAACAACGTACCGTTTTTATTTTGCGGCATTACCATGGGCAAAAATTAAAAGAAATTGCGGGGATTATGAAATGCACGGAGGGGACTGTGAAAAATTATCTTTTTCGTGCAACCCAAAAAATGCGACAACAATTAGAACCGTACAAAACGCAAAATTGAGGT
The DNA here is from genome assembly GCA_964455375.1 of uncultured Calditrichaceae bacterium. Classification (GTDB taxonomy): domain Bacteria; phylum Zhuqueibacterota; class Zhuqueibacteria; order Oceanimicrobiales; family Oceanimicrobiaceae; genus CAYVXE01. The sequence goes on along the minus strand of CAYVXE010000114.1, from coordinate 2,585 downwards.
TATCATGAAGAACAGAACGACATTAGATGAAAAAATCATTCTTTATTTATATGATGAACTCACAGGGCAGGAGAAAGCGGATTTTGAAACCGAACTGGCCAGGAATCCGGGTCTCAAAGAACGGCTTAGTGAAATGCAGGCATTTTATGGAATGATAAATCGGAAAGTGGATTTGACACCTGCGGAAACGGTGCTAAAACGCTTAAGAAACCGTCTGCGCGTCCGGTTGCAGGAAGAGCGTTTGCGCCAAAGCCATGGATTGTGGCTTGAAAATGTCCGGAATTTTTTTAAAATACGACATGGTTTTCCTGCGTTTGCCGGGGCTGTCAGCTTACTTTTGTTGGGTATTTTTTTGGGTAGGTTCTTATCTGCAGAAAATGATTTTTCCACTGAGCTTGCAAATTATTCACCGTCTCATCCGGTGCAACATGAGGATGCTTTTATCACAGGTGTGGATTTTATTCAGTATGATCCTAAAACAGAGATGGTCACGGTACAATATAAATCCATTGAAGATGTTTCTGTTCGGGGTAAGATG
>CAYVXE010000114.1:0-1947 GCA_964455375.1 uncultured Calditrichaceae bacterium | reverse complement strand
GATGGTCACGGTACAATATAAATCCATTGAAGATGTTTCTGTTCGGGGTAAGATGGACGATCCATCCATTCGGAAATTGTTAGCTTATGCGATTAGGAAAGAAACACATCCGGGGAGGAGACTCGCCGCAGTGAAGGCCATGGGCGGGCAGCGTTTTTCCGATCCGGAGTTGGAGGCAGCGCTCATTTATGCCATGGAAAATGACTCCGTTGCGGGGGTGCGGCTGAAAGCTGCTAAGGTTTTGCAAACGTTGGCCATGACTGCAACTATTAAACAGGCTTTTATGAAAATTCTGGTTCGGGATCCTAATTCCGCCATTCGTATTGAAGCGCTGAATGCCCTGGCATTGCTTCAGGGTGAGATGGATTTACGACCAGTCCTGAAAGAAGCTTCGGATTCGGACATAAATGAATTTGTGCGTATGAAAGCGGCCAGAGCATTGGAAAAAACAGAAAATCCCGGTGTGTCCCAATAAAAATTGCTTAATGTTAGATCTGTATTTACAGGAAGAAAAGAGGCACGATTTGCCTTATTTTGTGAGTGTGGTTTGAATGAATACTAAACTAAGGAGAGTACAATGAACTTAAATAAACTTTATGATCATTTTATGGTGCGCACATTAGTTGTCTTGATGCTTAGTAGCAGTCTGTTATTTTCTCAGGACATAAAAAAATCCGGGAGATACTATGTATCCACAATCACGAAAAACTTCACGGTAAAGCAAGGCGGTACGTTGAGAATCCGTGACGTGCGGGGGGATGTCCGTGTCACCACGTGGGACAAAAATGAGGTGTTTATCCGTGAACACAAAAAAATGGATGTTTACACTGAAGCGGAGGCGAAAACCGTTCTTAAAAAGTCGCAATCGGGTTACAGCTTTCAAAACAATGTCGTGGAAATAGCGGGTGAGAATCATCGTCGAGATTGGATTAAGAGCAAATTCGATATTCAGGTGCCGCATCTATTTAATGTGGAAATTCAAACAAACGGCGGTGATATCGAAGTCGATGCGTTGCAGGGCGATGTGGAAATGAAAACGTCAGGTGGGGATATTTCACTGCAGGATATAGAAGGGACGATTACTGGGAACACATCAGGTGGGGATATCACGATTGTTAAAGCAACGAAAGAAGTTACCGTGAATACATCCGGCGGTGACATCGACCTTAGTGCCATTCATGGTCCTGTACAGGCGAACACGTCCGGTGGAGATATTCGTGTGAAAGACATGGGTGACAAATTGGAATTACATACGTCCGGTGGCGATCTGGAATTGGTGGATATTAAGGGTAGTGTGGCAGCCAGCACCTCCGGTGGTGATATTGAGGTGAATCACGTGGACGGAAACGTGGAGATCAAAACATCAGGTGGTGATATGGACATTCGTGAGGTTGGAGGTACTCTGGAAGCGTCGACCTCGGGTGGCGACATTAGCGCCAGTGTAATAAATGGATTCACACGGGTAAAAACCTCCGGTGGCGATATTGAGGTGCAGGGTCTGAATGGTGGCATCGAAGCAAAAACATCGGGTGGTGATATTTCCGTGGAGATGACGTTGTCTGATTTCAGAAAAGACCACCATGTAAATCTGCGAACGGCCGGAGGAAAAGTCATGTTGACCATTCCAGCGAAATTACCGGCAACCATTCATGCGGAAATTGATAATTCCGACCGGTGGGAACATTACAATATTTACTCGGATTTTCCGTTAACCAGCTCGGAAGAACAGTCAGAGTCTGAAAGCAGCCGCAGACACAAACGTAGTCGCTATATCCGCAGCGATGGCAAAATAAACGGCGGCGGCGATGTGATTGAAATTTACACCACCAACGGTGATATTCATATTCGCAAAGCCAAATAGAAAATTCGAGTGCTTTGAGTCATATAAATATCAACCTTAAAAGAGGAGGGGTAATATGAAAAACAAACGATTCTATGTCGTGGCAC
>CAYVXE010000113.1:0-13742 GCA_964455375.1 uncultured Calditrichaceae bacterium | reverse complement strand
AAAAACTTATTTTTCAAGGAAAGGATCCATTAACATACTATATATTAACAGTTTAAGGTTTATTCAATAAGATTTTGTCCTTTAGGCTAAAAAACAAATTGTTTTTTAAGGTGCGGGGGCGGCTGCAAGACGCTTGTGCTAGCGCATCAAGCGTGTTTTCTTTCCAATAGTGATTCATTCAAAATTAGGAGGAGGAAATTATGGAAACAAATTCTGTACAACCACCGTCTGTAGATGTGGCAGAGATGAATTTTATGCAAAAAATCATTGGAATTTTTACGTCGCCGGCGAAGACGTTTGCCAGCATCGATTTAAAGCCAACCATTCTTGTTCCACTGTTGCTGATCATCGCTGTGAGCCTGGTGTTCGTGTTCACTGCGGGAGACATTATCAAAACTGAAACCCTGACCAAGCAGGAGCAGGCCATGCAGGAGCGAGGCATGGATTCCGCTCAGATCGAGGACGCGCTTGCCAGAATAGAGAAATTCATGGGTATCACAACTCCCATCTTCGCTGTCGTCGTACCTGTCGTGGTTCTGGCGGTCATCGCCGGGGTTTTTCTGTTTGTTGGCAATGTGATTCTGGGTGGCAAAACAACCTTCAAAAAAGTAATGAGCGTGGCGACCTGGTCGTGGCTGGTGGTCAGTTTGTATTCTTTGGTGATGTTGCCTATCGTGTTGGCGAAAGAGTCGTTGCAGGTGTCATTCTCTCTGGCGACATTCATGTCCGAGGAAGCCCGGCAATCGTTTTTGTACAACCTGCTGACCAAGGTGGACATTTTTTACATCTGGTGGCTGGCCGTGTTCTCCATCGGGCTGGCGGTTATTTACAAAATGGAAACCCGGAAAACGGCAATCGCAGTGACCGTCGTTTATTTGATTTACGCTGTCGTTGCGTCTTCTTTTGCCGGAATGTTCTCGTAAAATAAACGTAGGAAGGGTTTTATGTCTAAAAAAACAAAAATATTTTTGTTTGCAGGCTTGGTGGTCATTGTCGCGGTCATGGTAGTGGTGAATCTGAAAAAAGCCCGCGGCGATGTCATTGAAGTGCAAACCGACAAGGTGCAACGTGGTGACATCACGCAGACGGTTACGGGCTCCGGGAAAATTCAGCCGGAAAAGGTCGTCAATATCTCCGCCTTTGTAAGTGGCGAGATCACCCGATTGCATGTCAAAGAAGGGGATAAGGTTAAAGCAGGGCAGTTGCTGGCTGAGTTAGACCGAACCCGGTATGAGGCTGCCTTGGATCGGGCAAAATCCGATGTGAAATCCGCGCGCGCAGAACTCAAAAAGTCGAGAAGCGAGTTGCAGCGGGCAAAGGAATTGTTTGCCAAAAAACTATTTTCCGAAGCCGATTTGGAAGGAGCGGAAGCCAATTACGAGCTGGCAGAGAGCCGGGTCGACCAGGCGAAAGCGGCCTTGAAACAAGTTCAGGACGACCTTTCCAAAACGCGTTTGTTGTCCCCGATTACCGGTACGGTGTCCAGGCTGAATAAGGAGGAAGGGGAAATCGCCCTCGGGTCGCAGTTCCAAGCTGACGTTATTATGTCGGTAGCCGATCTTACCCGGATGGAAATGGTGGCGGATATCGATGAAAATGATGTGGTTTTGGTGGCATTGGGCGACAGTGCAGATATCGAAGTGGATGCTTTACCGGACAGAATATTCGGTGGGGTTGTGAGTGAAATTGCCCACACGGCGACGACCCGTGGTCTGGGTACACAGGAAGAAGTGACGAATTTTAAGGTGAAGATTCGCATTTACGACGATGTGGCAAAATTACGCCCGGGTATGTCGGCGACAGTTGATATTAAAACCGAAACGCATAAAGATGTCCTTTATGTTCCTATTCAATCAATCACCACACGCAAAGCGGATAGTACGATGACGGTGGGAAAATTAAGTCAGCAGTCCTGGCGAAAAAAACGCGGGTCGTCCAAAGATGCGAATGAGGCCATGTGGGGCGGTGACCGTGGTGATCGTCAGGCAAGTCAAAGCAAAAACACAGCAAGCAAGAAAGAAAATATGGTACAGGTCGTGTTTGTGGTGAAAGACGGTAAAGCTCTCATGATGCCGGTGGACAGCGGTATAAGCAGCGAACGGAATGTTGAAATTCTCAGCGGCGTCGAGGAGGGGCAGGAAATCGTCATCGGCAGTTACCGTGCGCTTTCCACGCAACTGAAGAATGAAAGTCGCATAAAGATAAATAACAAAGTACGCAAATTCACGAAAAAAGAAACATAGAGTCTAAAGCTGTAAAATCTTTGAACGTCAAAACTCAAATGTCCAATAAGAGTATTGGAGAAAAGCAGGTAAAATGTTATTAGATATTCGAAATATAAAAAAGATCTATACCATGGGTTCGGTGGAAGTGCCTGCTCTGCGCGGTGTGAGCATGGGGGTAAAGGACAATGAATATGTGGCGATTATGGGACCATCGGGGTCAGGCAAATCGACATTAATGAATATTGTGGGTTGTTTGGATACACCGACGGAAGGGAGCTACACCATCAGTGGTGAGGATGTAAGTCAAATGAATGATGATCAATTGGCTGAGATTCGTAATCGCAAAATAGGGTTTGTTTTCCAAACGTTTAATTTGCTGCCACGTGCGTCATCTTTACACAATGTAGAATTGCCTTTGATCTACAGTGGAGTTTCTGGTTCACGGAGACGCGAGCTCGCTGAGCAAGCTCTTGAACAGGTTGGTCTCGCGGACCGGGTTAGCCACAAACCGAATGAACTTTCCGGAGGACAGCGGCAACGCGTGGCTATTGCACGTGCCCTGGTAAACAATCCGTCTCTTATTTTAGCCGATGAGCCGACGGGTAATCTCGACACTAAAACAGGCGAAGAAATTATGGTATTGTTTCGCGAGTTACATTCCAAGGGGCATACCATCATTTTGGTGACCCACGAAGAATATATTGCAGAACACGCGAAACGGATCATTCGGCTTCGTGATGGTCTCATCGAACGGGATGAAACTGTTGAGCGTAATGGAAAAAACTGATCCGCCCGGATGCGATAAATCTATGCTCTGATTTTTTGTACCTTTTGTGTAGAAAACAGAGCGTCATCTTTTAAATATAATTTTATTTTTCTAAATCGTATGCGTCTTTTAATCCAATTATGGGAAGGGATTCTGATCGCCCTGGCTTCACTGCGGGCGAACAAGCTCAGAGCATTTTTGACGACCTTGGGAATCATGATCGGTGTGATGACTGTTATCACGATTATCACATTGATAAGCGGACTGAATGAAGCCTTCTCAAAGCAAATTTCCAATTTAGGATCAGATAATTTATACGTCACAAAAATGCCCTGGGCAGCAGGGATGGATTTTTTTAAATACCGGAATCGTAAAAATGTTACCAATAAAGAATTTACAGCGATTGAAAACTTTGCTACCCTGATCGCCGCCGCCGCCCCTATTGTTTCCACCAGAAAAACGATCAAATATAAAAATAATGTCGTCAACGGTGTTTTAATCAACGGGACCAATGAGCAATATAAAGACGTGGCCAATGCCTATCCGGAGTTTGGCCGTTTCATGCTGCCGTTTGAAGTGAAGAGTAACCGGTTTGTGGCTGTGTTAGGTTGGGGCGTCGCAGATAAATTATTTAGGGGAGAAGATCCATTGGGGGGGAAAATATTTATTGACGGACATCCGTTTAACGTTGTGGGAGTTCTGGAAAAGCGTGGCGAAATATTAGGTGAAAACCTGGATTCTAACGTCTACCTGCCTGTCGGGGCATTCCAGAAATTGTACGGCAGTCGCCGTTCTTTCATGATTCGAATAAAAGTCGCGGACCCGGCTATCATGGAAGAAGCGAAAGATGAACTGCGAGGGATTCTGCGCCGTGTACGAAAAGTTCCTCCGGGTGCAATAGATGATTTTGCCATCAATCAACAGGACGTCATCACCGATCTTTACAATAATTTGACCTCCGGGTTGTATGCCGTGGCTTTTGGAATCGGTGCTATCTCTCTACTCGTCGGAGGAATTGGCATCATGAATATTATGTTGGTCGCAGTTACCGAGCGTACTCGTGAAATCGGCATACGCAAAGCCATTGGTGCCAGAAAGCGTGATGTGCTCTGGCAGTTCCTGGTTGAGTCGGTGGTTGTCAGCGCTGTGGGTGGTTTAGTCGGTATTGCGTTAGGTTTTTTTGTGGGAAAATTTATCGGCAGTGTGTCTCCCATCCCGGCCAATATTTCAATATTTTCGATTATCGTCGGGCTAGGATTTTCGTCCACAGTGGGCATTTTTTTCGGTCTCTATCCCGCGAGTAAAGCTGCACGTCTTGACCCTATTGAAGCATTGCGCTATGAATAAGTGAGCGGATTCCTGTGAATTATAAAGAAATATTTTTTATTGCCCTGCAAGCCATACGTGCGAATAAATTACGTTCGGTGCTGACGACTTTGGGTATTGTCATCGGAGTGCTGGCAGTCATTTCCATGCAAACATTTATTCAGGGATTGAACAACAGTGTCACCAAAGAACTTTCCGTTGTGGGCGCAAACACGTTTTTTGTTCAAAAATACCCCGCTGTGGCTATGAACATCGATAAGTACCGGAACCGCAAAAATATTACGCTGGACCTTGCAAAGGCTATCGAAAAACGGGCAACTCTGGTCGATCTGGTTTCGCCGGAAGTTTTTACATTTGCCGCGACCGTAAAATATAAACGAAAGAAAACCAACCCGAATGTTTTTTTATTAGGCGGCAACGAAGTTTGGCAGGCAAACAATGGATTTTTTGTACAGGATGGACGATTTGTTACACCATTTGATGTGGAACATAAACGGATGGTATGTATTCTCGGGATGGACGTTGTGGAGAAACTTTTTCCCTTTGCAGACCCATTGAATAAAACAGTCCTTATCGATGGCAATCCATTAACTGTCATCGGTGTATTTGAGGAAAAGGGAAGTTTTTTCGGGCAAAATCGTGACAATACGGCATTTATTCCGATTTCAACTTTTGAGAAACTGTATGGTGAAAAGCGTTCCATTCAAATAAGTATGAAATCGGAAAACCCTGAACTTATTCAGGAAGCGATGGATGAAGTGACAGGCATTCTGCGTGTTGAACGTGGAATTCCTCCCGGTGAACCCAATGATTTTGAGATTCTTACCAAGGACTCGCTTATGGAGACCTGGCGCAGTTTAACCCGCATTGTATTTGCGGCCGCAATTGGTATTTGCTTGATTTCCCTGTTGGTGGGCGGTATAGGTGTGATGAATATCATGTTGGTTTCCGTAACCGAACGAACCCGGGAAATTGGTATTCGCAAAGCCATTGGTGCGAAACGACGTCATATTCTGTGGCAATTTTTAACCGAAGCGATCATTATCTGTGAGATTGGAGGAATTATCGGTGTCATTCTTGGTTTCATTTTGGGCATGGTGATTGGTGCGGTTTCCTCTTTACCGGTAGCGGTGCCGCTTTGGTCTGTTCTCTTAGGCTTGGGGTTTGTTTCACTCGTTGGTCTTTTCTTTGGCATCTATCCGGCAGCAAAAGCGGCTAAACTTGAACCTATCCAGGCACTTCGGTACGAGTAAGACCCAATTGGGAACGACATCTCTGTTTCCCCTCTCGCGTTTTTCTCCATAAAAATGTGTCTGTCCATTACTCATTAAGAATTTTAATGGAAAAAATGGTAAAAGTCGAAACTTTTAATCCGATATTACGTTTTTAAAAACGGCTAATCTGATTTGAAATTTCCCTCAAATTGTTCTATAAATAGGAGATAATTTGATGATGGTTAATTTATTTAATGTATCACAGTCAGGAGAATGTAAGTCATGAAAAAGCACTTAAAATTATTCGTTATTGTTCTTGTTTTTTGCGCGTTGTCATCATCGTCTTTTAGCCAGAATGGCAAAGTTTTAACATTGGATGAATGTATAAGAATTGCCATGAAAAGTAATTCGGATTTAAAAAGTGCCGCTTACCAGGTAGACCGAGCCGGGGCGAATGTCACAGGTTCCTATTCCTCCATCTTGCCGCGAATTACATCGTCTTTGTCTTCAAATCGCAGTACGATTGGGCAAACCGTGAATTTACAAACCATTCCGGTGGTAGATCCGCAGACCGGTCAGACAGCTATTGACCCGAATACGGGACAGCCGATTGTTGATAGGGTTGAAAGTACTTCACCGAGCCGTTCATTTAATAATCATTCCATATCCTTAAGTTATAACCAAACGTTGTTCGACTTCGGAAAAAGTTTCAACACCATTAAAGAGGCCAAGGCTTCATTTAAAGCGGCGTCACAGTCCTTGAATTCATCCAGGCAGTCGGTTTATGCCACGGTAAAACAACGTTACCTCGAACTCTTAAAAGCGATTAAACTGGAACAGGAATATACGCAGGCGGTCAGCAGAAGTCAGGAACAGTTGCAGCGGACACAGAGTATGTATGAAATCGGCTCTGTGGCGCTGGTGGATGTTTATAAACAGGAGGTTACTCTGGGCACGGATCAAATCAATTTAATCAATCAACGAAATACAGTGGACATTGCCATGGGCAACCTGAATGTAGCCATGGGACGAGACCCCGAAACGCCCATTGAAATAATGGATATTGACACCGCTCCAAAACTACCGGATTTTTCATTAAACGACGCCATTGCAATGGCTATAAAAGACAATCCCGATTTGAAACGTTTTGAATATGATATGGACAGTGCTGAATACGGGAGAAAAGCGGCGAAGGGGCGTTATTTACCGTCTATTAGTGTAGATGCCATTTATCAGAGGAGTAATGAGAAATTAAGACGTGTGTATGGAGAATTTAACAAAAACTTCTTTATACGCCTGGGAGCCAATTTTGATTTCACTATCTTTAATGGTCTTTCCGACCGGGCAGAAGTGAGCCGTCAAACAGCAAATTATTCCATTGCTAAGGAGAATTGGATTAATAAAAAACGAACTCTTAGCCTCGAAGTGAAACAAGCATACCGGAATCTTAAGGCCTTCCTGGAAATCACAAAAATAAATGAGACAAATGTGAAATCTGCTGAAGAGGATTTCAGGTTAGCGCAGGAAAGGTATCGTGTGGGTGCAGGTACGCTCCTGGAGGTAACCGATGCGCAAGTTTCGCTGACCCGTGCCCGGGTCAATCTGGTTCGAATAAAATACGATGCAATTATTGCACAGGCACAGCTTGAAGCTGCTCTGGGTAGAGCCGGCGACTTTTAATTGTTGATAAACAAAGAATTAGAAAGAATAAAAAGGTTTTGCCAATAGCAGAACCTTTTTATTTTAACATATCCCCGTTGGGGAAACCGGGACTTGTGACTAAAGTTTTTCTTGCTTATCTGTTGAGAAATTCCTACCTTTCCAATCTGTTAAAATCATTGGTGTTACATTAATTTTCATCTCTAAAAATAGTAAGATAAAGTGGAGGATAAATTCAAGCGACTCCTTCAGGAATGGAAGGGAATGATCAATGAAAGAATGTTGCAGGTTGTTTCAAACCGCCGTCCTCCAATTCTCTATGATCCCATAGAATATGTTCTTTCTGGTACGGGTAAAAGAATAAGACCGAGTTTACTTTTACTGGCGTGTAATGCCGTTGGCGGTAAAATCGAAGCTGGTCTGGATGCTGCTGTTGCTGTTGAATTGCTGCACAATTTCACCCTCGTTCATGATGATATTATGGATGAGGATGGCATGCGGCGTGGAAGGCCAACTGTTCACGAAAAATGGAATGTAAGTATTTCGCTGCTTGCCGGAGATGGATTGTTAGCCCTCGCTTATCAAGCCTTGCTGAAAACCCGCACTTCTAATCTGCAACAAATTGTGGATATTTTTACGAAAGGACTCGTTGAAGTTTGTGAAGGGCAAGCCTTGGATCTGGACTTTGAAACTCGTAAATCTGTTGAGCTGGCAGGTTATCTTGAAATGATCGGCAAAAAAACGGCGTGCTTGTTAACGGTATCGGCAAAAATAGGCGCTCTCATCGGCGGCGGCAGCGAGATGGAAGTAGATGCGCTTGGCAAGTTCGCATTTAATTTGGGACTTGCATTTCAGATACAGGACGATGTACTCGACATCATGTCCGACGAAACCACAATTGGCAAATCCTACGGCAGTGATGTGCAAAAAAGGAAACAAACATATCTCCTTATTCATGCATTAGCCTATGCGGATGAAACGGATAGGGAAGAGCTTTCAGGATTGCTGAATCGTACTGTTATCAGCCGTGCCGATGTGTTGGCAGTAAAAGAGATTTTTCAGAAAGCCGGGTCTGTTGACTCTGCGAAGTCAGCAGTCGCTAATTATATTTATGATGCACGGGAAAATCTCAGGCAATTAAGAAACACCTTTGAAAGAGACTGCTTGTTGAGTTTTCTCGAAACGATTTCCAAACGGAATGCTTGATTTTAGCGTTTGACAAATGGTTCCAGAAAATGTTTTTTTGCTTTTTTGTTTGTTTGGTGGAATCGTTGCCGTTGATAACGAAACTACATGGCAAACTCTGATTTCGCAACCCTTTTTTGCTTGTTCTGTAGCCGGTTACATTTTTGGTGATATCGGATTAGGGTGGACAATGGGAGTTCTTTTACAATTGCCGTTTTTAGTGGAATTGCCAACTGGTGGCTCAAAAATGTCTTACAATCATATGGCGGCCTATGTGGCTTCAGGCGTTGCGTTGTCGTTGAATAGGGTTTTGCCTGACCAGGAACTACAAATTTTTTTATGTGCGGTCGTTTATAGTTTGTTTATCAGTTGGGCTGGTGTATGGATCACAAAGATGCATCACAAATTCAATTTAAGTCTGCAGCATTCAGCGGATAAAGCAGCACTTGCGGGTAATACCCGTAAAATAACCGTGTTGAATTATTTAAGTGCCGGCGTTGTTTTTGTTGTTGGAGTGTGCATTAGCGGTATTTTGTTTTGGGTTGGCCTGCTGCTCATTAAATTTTTGTTTGTGAAATTTGTACTATTGAAGGGATTGCGGCTTAATTATCTCATGCCGGTGTTGTATGGCGCCGGTGTAGGCTCAATCTTTTATCTTTACAGCAAAAGACGACTATTGGGATTCTCTTTGTTGGGAATTCTTGTTGGGGCTCTTATTCTATTTAATCTCTAAGGTTTTTCTGACAAATGCGATATGTGGAATTTATAAGAATTTATTTTCGCTCGTTTTTTATCCAGGCATCCTGGAATTATGAAAAAATGCTAAGTTTAGGATATACGTTTTGTCTGATTCCGTTTGCCGACAGATTTATAAAAGACCACAAACATCGGGTCGAATTTCTCACGAGAAGTATGGGCTTTTTTAATACACATCCCTATATGGCAAACTGGATTCTTGGCGGGGTTCTCAAGTTGGAAGAAAATGCAGGTGCTGACCCCAATATATCTCCTAAACTTATCGAACGCTACAAGAAACAATTGAGCACGACTTTGGCTGCTATCGGTGATCAGTTGTTTTGGCGCTTGCTCAAGCCGATAGCAGTTATGATTGGCATCCTGCTTTCATTTTTTAATATTACCGGAGGGCTGATCGCTGCCTTTCTGTTTTACAACATTCCGCATTTTTACATGCGCCTGAAAGGCCTTTTAACCGGCTATGAGTTGGGGTTAAATGTTGTAAAATATGTGACGGCAAACAGATATAAAACTCGAATTGACGCCTTAACAAAAGTTGCGGCTTTTGCATCCGGATTGTTTATTATCGGTTGGGCGTTTGTGTTTCAGAAAATTGGTTTTGCGGAAGGGTTCGCTTTTATTTCCGGCAGCGTTTTAATGTGGTTATTGCTAAAATTAAAAATCCAAGTGCCCCTGTCTTTACTGATTGTAATATTTTATAGTCTGCTGTTAGATGTTGTTATGGGATATGTTGAGTCTATCGAAAAAGTTATTTCCTATTTCAGCCTGAGCGGATTCGACGGCTGTAACCCGTTGTTTTTAAGTCATGTTTTGACCATGTTCAGCATGAAGCTTTATTTGATTTCGACTTTTTCGACAGTTTCATTGTAGATGCATAACCGGATTAGCGCAAAACGATGGTGCAAAAAGAAGTTAAAATAAAAAATAAATTAGGGTTACATGCCCGGCCTGCTGCGCTTTTGGTGCAGACGGCTTCCAAATTTAAATCCGATGTCTATTTGGGGAAAAATGACCATGAAGTGAACGGGAAAAGCATTATGGGTGTCATGATGCTGGCTGCTGAAATGGGAAGTTTGTTGGTTATAACCACCAGGGGTGCCGACGAAGAAGATGCAATGAGTGCTTTGGTTGAACTTTTCGAAAATAAGTTTAATGAGGATTGATTTTTTGGAAAGAACAAATTTCAAAATTAATTGTGAGCAGATGTTTAAGGGAATTCCCGCTTCCTCTGGAATTGCTATCTCCAAAGTATTTATACTGGAAGGAGAGGCGGTGAAGATTGACTCCACCCCTATCAATGATACTGAGGTTGAAACAGAAGTTGAAAAATTCAAGGCTGCCATACAAAAGGCCAAGAGTGAATTGAAAATGCTGAAAAGCAAAGCTGCTCATCGCGTAGGTGAAGAAAATGCCCGAATTTTCGATGCGCATCAGCTTCTGCTTGAAGATGATGTCGTCATCGGTGAAACCATTGGCGGCATTCGACAGGAAAACAAAGGGGCAGATGCGGCATTTTATGAAATCATGCAAAAATATCTGCAAACAATGGAGAATTCGGATGAGTTTTTCAGAAGTCGCATCTCAGATATAATAGATGTAAAGCGCAGGGTTATCAAACATATCCAGGGGAATCGCTCAGACTATTTGAATAAGATGCAGGGTTCTGCTGTGATTGTTGCCAAGGATTTGACTCCGTCCGATACGGTAAAAATGGACCGGCGCAAAGTGAAGGGGTTTGTCACCGATTTCGGAGGAAAAACATCGCACGTGGTTATCATGGCCCGCTCAATGGAAGTACCTGCAGTGGTAGGGTTGCATAAATTCACACAATATGTGCATGAGGGTGACAGGATTATTGTTGACGGTTTTGAGGGAAAAGTTCTCATTAATCCGGATGAAAAAACCATAAAATATTACCGGCAATTGCAGGAAAGACTTGATGATACCTTGATGAAAAGTCAGGAGATCCGGGAATTTCCTTGTATTACCTTGGATGGAAAGGCCATTGAGTTGTCGGCGAATCTGGAGTTCCCTGACGAAGTCGATGCCGTGAAGAAGCATGGTGCAAAAGGAGTCGGCCTTTTTCGGTCGGATTATCTTTATCTTAAGAGCAGTGAGCTTCCCACGGAGGAGGAACAATTGCAGGAGTATCTGAAAATTATCCGGAAGACATCACCCGATCCGGTAATTATCCGTACGATGGACGTCGGTGGTGATAAACGGCCGCTTTCAATTGCTATTCCACCAGAAGAAAATCCTTTTTTGGGTTGGCGAGCCGTCAGAATTTCCCTGGAACGAAAAGAAATTTTTCATGCACAGTTGCGGGCAATTTTGCGGGCAAGCGCGGAAGGTAATGTGAAAATACTCATTCCAATGATTTCGGGATTTGATGAACTGATGGAATGTAAAACCGCTATTCAAAAGGCAAAGCTTGATCTCAAAAAAGATAAACTGCCTTACGATGAAAATATCGAAGTCGGTGTGATGATAGAAGTGCCTTCGGCAGCGCTGATGACAGATAAGATCGCACCGGAAGTGGATTTTCTCAGTATTGGCACTAATGATCTCGTACAGTATATGTTGGCGGTAGATCGCGGGAATGAACGTATTGCGTATTTATATAAACATTTACATCCGGCGGTTTTGCGGATTATCCGGCAGATTATTTATGACGGTCATCAGGCGGGGGTGTGGGTTGGTATGTGTGGAGAAATGGCCGGAGATCCGTTGGCAACACTGATTTTGCTGGGGTTGGACCTGGATGAATTTAGTGTCGGCCCGTCGTCGGTACCGGAAATAAAGAACATTATCCGGTCGTCCGATTATCGCGAATCTGCAAAGATTGCTCAAAAAGCTTTACAATTTGAAAAAGCTTCAGATGTGGAAAAGTTTATGACGAAAATTATGCGCAAGAAGTTTAAAAATTTGATCTTATAAGGCGAGGAAAGAGTGAACATCGAAGAGATAAATAAGTTTGACCGTTCCGGAATGCTGCAATTGATATTGGACTTTCCCGAGCAGATGGAGAATGCTCTGGCACTGGCTAAAAAAGCGGACATACGCATTCGTGATAAATCAATAAAAAATATCTGTGTTTTGGGAATGGGAGGCTCTGCCATTGGTGGAGACATCATTCGGTCATATCTGTTTAATGCGTTGAAAATTCCTTTTTATGTTAACCGGTTTTACAAAATTCCCGCCTTTGTGGATGAACATTCCCTCGTTTTTGCCTGCAGTTATTCGGGCAATACTGAAGAAACATTATCAGCGTATCAGCAGGCGATTCAGCAAAATGCAACCATCGTTGGTATTACTGCGGGAGGACAATTAGCAGAAACGGTAAAGCACCGGGGACAGGGTATCATTTCAATTCCAGGCGGACAACCGCCACGGTCTGCTTTGGGTTATTTAAGCATACCACTTTTGTACTGTTTAGCTGCCAACGGTTTTATCCCTGAACAGGAGTCCGTGATTACTGAAACTGTTTCGGTACTTCGGGAATTGAGGAACACACTGAAACCGGATGCAACGGAAAATGAGGCGGAACAATTGAGCCGGAAGTTGTACCGTAAAATTCCTTTAATTCTATCTTCCACACCGTATCTGGATGCAGTCACGTTGCGCTGGAAAGGTCAATTTTCAGAAAACAGTGAAATTATGGCGTTCGCAAATGTGTTTCCTGAATTGAACCACAATGAAATTATGGGGTGGGGGCCGTATGGTGATGTGAATGGGAATTTCAAGGTCGTATATCTGGATGACATAAAGGAACATGAACGAGTCCGACGACGGATGGAGGTGAGTGAAGAAATGTTTTTGCGACAGACAGATGAGGTTCTTCGGGTCAGGAGCCGGGGAGAAACGCTTCTGGCCAGAATATTTTCTCTCATTTTTATCGGGGACATGGTGAGTTTTTATTTGGCAATCCGGAATAAGGTTGATCCCACTGCCATAAAAAACATCGATTTTCTTAAACATTCTTTAACAAATCCCTAATTCAGTGGATAAAGAACTGATCGAAGATTTTTCATTTATTGTCGATGTTGCCGGGGTTATACGAACAGCCGTTTTACCATTGCGGCATGCAAGTTTTAACAGGGACATCAGCGGGATCGCTTTCAGCGGTGATTCCACCTTCGAAATCGATAAGCATGCAGAGGATGTGCTGTTTGAATATCTTAACAAGTTGGAAAAGCCTCTGGCATATTTTTCGGAGGACCGGGGGCTGGTTAAACTTTGTGATGCGCCAAAATGGTTACTCATTGTTGATCCCATCGATGGCACCAGACCGCTGTTGAGCGGTCTTGAGATGGGAGTTGTTTCTATTGCACTATGTCCTTTTCTGGAGAAAGCATCGTTTCAGGATATTCTGGCGAGTGTGGTTTTTAGAATTCCCGTGGAGGAATATGTTTATGCTGAAAAGGGAAAGGGCATTCAGGTTAACGCTTTCGGGGTAACAGAGGAGAATCTTTCGTCTCAACAAGAGATAGAAAAAATGTTCTGGAGTTTTGATTTAGTGGGACGGCCGGTAAGCGAGGTTGTTCAGTATCTGGGTGAGCTCATCGATAGTTCCGGAATGCAGGCGGGTGCCTTTCTTTTCCACAACGCAGC
>CAYVXE010000112.1:0-13868 GCA_964455375.1 uncultured Calditrichaceae bacterium | reverse complement strand
GCAGAAGCAGTGAGTTGCAATTTTCCACGCTTCAAAGGTGTGAAGTACGACGCAACGATGTCAAGCCCTTTGGTCTTTGTATCCACTGCATTTGCAAAGAATTGTGCCTGGCTAACACCAGCATCCTGAAATGGTGCTAAAATTCTTGCAAATGTCGGATTCGAATCCGTGAAACGACTGGTGAGAACAATCCGATCGTCGATTCTAATGTAATAGAAATCCGACGTCAAGGAAAATTTCGGATGTGGCCGTGCCGTGAAACCGGCTGAAATATTGACCGACGTTTCCTCTTTAAGTTTGGGAATCCCAAAAGCTCTGGTGACGGGACTCAAATTATTCGCAGTGAGAACCTGAGTTGATTCCAATTCATTTGTGTTGGGATTGAGGATAAATTGTGTGCTCACATTATTGAACCAAACCTGATGCAAGGAAGGCGCTCTGAAACCGGTGCTTACTGCGCCACGCAAGGCAAAATTATCGACTACTTCAAACCTTGTTGCGAGTTTTCCTGTTAACACTTCGCCGAAATCATTGTACGACTCAAATCGTCCGCCCACATCTACCAGCCATTGGTCGTTGATTTGCGCCTCAAATCCTGAATAAATACTAAGACTGTTTCTGAAACGATCGACTTCGTTGGAAGGCTGGAAACCTGGGAATACCTGAGAACCTGAAGCTTTAGGCGCTCCGGTAGAGGTTGTGTCGAAGTCGACACCGGGACGGTTGCCGCCGTTGCCCAGCGAATACGATTCAAATTGACCGGCATCGAGTTCATAATTTTCTACCCGGAACTCGGCGCCGAGATTGTAGGACAGTGAATTAATCACGCCCTGAGTATTTATGGGTCTCAAAAGGTCAAGGTTGCCAACCGTCTGTCTGAAATTAAGCGTTCCGGCATCGAATGAAATTGGGCTTGCCGTGCCCAGCGATGCGTTGTCCGTATTTTCGATGTTAAACTGAAATCTATTGCTGCCATGGGTTACGCTGAAATCTATATCCCAACCGAGATGATTACCGCGTAAACCGCCGGTAAATGATTTATCATCGATGACGGAATGTATTTCGGGTAGGAAACCGTTGGGGAAAAATTCGAAGACAACTTTTTGTTCTTGAATCGGTCGCCGGTAGAAACCGGTGCCTGCGCCATTGCGGTGAGAAATGCCGCCAAAAAAGTAGAGTTCGGCATTATCGGTGATGGCATAAGCTGAATTAAAAAAAGTCGCCCCGAAAACCGCTTCACTTTGACCGGTTTTCATGGAAAAATCTCTCCGCGTCAGACCACGACGGGCAATTTCAGCATCGTCGGCGGCCCTGTCAGAAAAGAATACCGCCCCTTGATACGCATCCGATCTGTCTGTACGACCGCGGTTAAGAAAAGAGCCGGTTACGTTGAAAAACCCCCGGTCGCCAATTCTGAAACCGTAATTTGCATCTACCAGGACCTGGTCGCCGTCACCGGAACCCGTTGTCCCTGACATAACATCGATCTGAACTTTCTCCGTTTGATCTTTAAGCACGATGTTTATGACGCCTGCCATTGCATCGGAGCCATATTGTGCCGACGCGCCATCCCGCAATATTTCCACTCTTTCGATAGCCCCTTGTGGAATCGCATTTAAATCTACGCCAACGGTTCCCCGGCCAAATGTTCCGTTCACGTTCAAGAGTGCCGATTGATGCCTGCGTTTTCCGTTTATCAGAACCAATACCTGATCAGGACCAAGCCCCCTTAAACTTGCCGGGTTAATATGGTCTGTACCGTCTGAAATAGTTTGATGGGATGCATTAAAAGATGGTGCTAAAAAGCTAAGTGTTTGGTTTAACTCGGTGACTGGTGATTCCCGGATCGCTTGCGGAGAAATAACATCGATGGGTACCGGCGTCTCGATGGCAGTCCTGGCGCTTCTTGATCCAAGAACAACTAATCCCTCGCCAAATTCTACCGGACTTTCAGCGAGTTCGAAATCGACGGTTACTTTTTCATCGGCTACGACGGTGACTTTTTTTTCCACTGATGCGTATCCGATGAAGCTTGCCCGTATTTTGTAGGTACCGGGCGCAATGTTTAAGATGTAAACACCATTTACATTGGTGCTGGAGCCTCTCATCGTGCCGACAATGGAAATATTGGCGCCCGGCAGCGGTTCCTGAGACTCAGAAGCAATTAATTTTCCGGTTATGGTACCACCCACTTTTGCGGAAACGTCATGAGGGTTTGTAAATAACGCCAAAAGTGCAAGCAGTAGAAGGCCGGGGATAAAATGTAGTATTTTAGTATTCATAAAATGTCCTCCCGTTATAAAATGAAATGAATGTGAATGGATTGCTACTGTGGATTTTACATGTTCACCTCCTTTCAATTTAATGCAATCCTCAATGAAAATATTATTTACTCACTAATTGATGTCGCCCTATGAGCCTAGATGGAAAGTTGTGATTATCCGATTGCAGATACTCGTTATTCTCTATTAAATTTTAATAAAGTATGAATTAGTCGTAGCGTTGAGTCGGTCGAAAAAGTATTTTTCTGCTTCAGCCTGTGCGTAGTCTGGGGCAATAACCCATTGTTTTTAAATCATGCTTCGACTACGTTCTTTATGATTAGAATTCATTTTTGGTACAATGGGGTGATGTTAAATTGTTGCAAAAATGAGCTCAAACAAAAGATTCACCCCTCGCAAAAAAAGAAAAATGATATAACTGGTTTTAACAAATAGGTTGTCGTTTATATTCCAAAGTTGTTACAAAACGGAAAAAATAAAATCGGGCTGCTTTCTTTTGCCGACAGCCCGATTGATAAACTAAGGGACGTATTTATTATAGGCTTACATTCAATCGAGAATAAATTGTCCGTCCAAAGAAACCGAAAGGTGATAATCCGTTATATGGGAAAATACCATTGAAACTGTTACGTTTGAGCTGTTTGTCCGGGTAAACATCAAATACGTTATCTGAGCCAACCGAAAGGTTGATACCCCTTCTCAGTTTATAGCTGATTTCCAGGTCTGTGAGCCATTTAGCGCCGAAGGTTTGATCCCGCAGGTTAATGCCGGTAGCCGGGTCAGGTGCGCCTGAATTAAATGATGTCACAGCGCCAAAGCGCTGTGTCCGAACCATGAAACCCCATGCTTTGACATCGTAATTTGCCTGGAAATTATATTTCTGGTGCGGTTCACCTTCTTCAATACGGCCCTGTTCTACACGACCAAAAAGAGGTACCGACGTAATACCCTGCAATACTGCGGGTGTTACAATGGCATCTTTGTTGGTAATGTTGGTTTCGGTGAAATTTAAGGCTGCGGTGAAACGAAATGTTCCGGGTCCTAAATCTTTACCGTACCGTCCAATGATGTCCAATCCTGTGGTGTGGGTGTTTACGGCGTTGGTAAAATAGCGACCGCCGTTTGCGTCGATTCCCTGGGTTGCGAGGAAACTGGCAATACCGCTTCCGGTAAAGTTTTCAGAAAAGATGATACGGTCATTGATATCGATGAAGTATCCATCGGCAGTGAATGAGAAGTTGCTTTGCGTCACTGTGAAACCGCCACTCAGATTAACGGATTTTTCCCGCTTCAGATCCTTTGCACCCAGAGCTTTGGCAACAGGGTCACTGGTTGGGAATGTGCCCACTTCAAAAGGTACACCGTCTATAAAGTTGGTTGCGATAGCTGAATAGTTAGATTGTGCAAGTGCAGGTGCCCGAAAACCCGTACTTGCAGCGCCTCTGAGAGCAAAGGTTTTGGAAAATTCGTACCGACCGGCAATTTTACCTGTAACAGTGGAACCGAAATCGCTGTAATTCTCAAAACGACCTGCGATTCCGAGGAAGAATTGTTTGGTCAAATTGTTTTCCAGATCAACATAAAAAGCAACGTTTGTACGTGATTCGTCTGTGGCGTTTCTGGGTGAAAAGCCAGGAAAACAGGAGGCACCAACAGGAGCAGCACTGCCAGCATTGGGTCCATCTAAAACAGGAACACCGCCGTTGAGATAGGAGTCGACTTCGCCCGGATCAATCTGGTACTTTTCATAGCGAAATTCAGTTCCGACCGCCACATTCATCAGTTCTGCAGTGCCAATGTCAAAGCCGCGTATGAGATCTAAATTTGTGGTTGCCTGTTGAAATTTTAATGTTCCGGAGTCGAATTTCGTTTTGCTGACATTACCTTCGGAAGCATTATTTGTATTATGAATGTTGAATGTAAAAGAGTCACGGCCATAAACCTGACTCAGATCGTAATTCCACGAGCTGATAGAACCTTTGATACCGCCGGTTCCGGAAAAATCATTTATCGTATTGTTCATCGTGGGTAAAAAACCATTGGGATGAAGTGAACGCACGGTACGATTGTCCAGTGCACGACGATAAAAACACCCGGTGCTGCCGGTACGTTTGTTGAAGCCGCCAAAAGCGTAAAATTTTGTACCTTTGTCATCGATGGGTATGGAACTGTTTACGAAAACACTGACGTCGTCAAATTCTCCCTGGCCATAGACATGATTGAGGCGGTTAAAATTTGCTTCACGCGGATCGCCGTCAAAATATTGTTGTCTGGGATCGAGCCCGGCTCGGACGGCGCGTTCGCGGTTACGTAACTGAGCAGAAATATAAATGGTTCCATCTTGATTTACGTTAAAACCGTAACCCAGGTGCAGATTTTCGGTTTTGCCGTCTGTGTAGTTGACGTTGCTAGGGCCGCCAATACCGTTTCCATCCCAGGAATAATTACCTGCATCTGAATTGTCCGCGAGGTTTGCTTCATCTGCACGGTAACCGCGGGTGACGCTGCTTGCGTGTTGGGAATATTCAACTGACGCATCTGCGCCGGTTCTCTCCTTCAGAATAATATTAATTACACCCGCAATTGCGTCGGAACCATACTGTGCGGCTGCACCGTCACGTAAGACTTCAATTTTTTCAATAGCGTTAGCGGGAATTGCATTTAAGTCGACGCCGGTGGAACCACGGCCTACCGAGCCATTTACATGCACCAGCGCACTGGTGTGACGGCGTTTACCGTTTATGAGAATGAGCACCTGGTCCGGCGCTAAACCGCGCAGGGTTGCAGGGCGCATACTGTCGGAACCATCTGTAATGGACGGTTGCGGCGCGTTGTAAGAGGGGATCAATAATTTTAATATCTGTGTTGTCTGAGTTGCGCCGGTTGACTGGATATCTTTTGCAGTCAAAACATCGATAGGGACAGCGGACTCAACCACTGTACGGCCTGAACTGCGGCTGCCGGTTACAACAATTTCAGACATGCGCAGCACATCTTCTTTCAAAGCAAAGTCTTTTTGAGTCGTTTCGTTGGCCATGATGGTGACTTCTTCTTTGATGGCTGAGTACCCTACATATTTGACTAAAAGCGTGTAAGTTCCGGGTGGCAAACTTAAAGAATAAGTGCCGCCACGTCTCGTTGCGGTGCCTAAAAGCGTCCCTTCAACTGAAATATTTACGAATGTTAACGGTTCACCGGTTTTAGCATCGGTTGTTTTTCCGGTTAACGTACCATTAACCTGCCCGTAAACCTGTGGAACAGTTAAAATGAGACTGATAATAAGAAGTAAAGCAGTAGAAAACTTCATCAGAATATCCTCCTTCATTAGTATTAGTAAAAAAAGTAACAGAATAAATACCCAATTTTTTTTCACATGGGAGATAGAAAAAAATTTGGTTAAATGGTTTCGTTGCCCCTCCTTTCTGTTCACATTGATTTATTCTGTGATTCATAGGTTCATGTGAACGATAGGTTCACGTTAATTACAGTGCTGTAATTTGAAAGGTCATACACTCATGAAAGTGCAATTTATAAAACACCTTTTCTAAATAGGATGTTGTTTTAGATGCAGCCTAACATCTCTGAAATATTAAACAACAAATTTAGATACAGGTTTTTTTAAAAAAATTGTAAGAGTGGAATAAATGTATTGATAATAATGTTATAGAAAGTTTATATAAATTGCAAGTTTTTTCTCAGAATATTTTGATCGCGGTAAATTCTGTGGGTTATCGTGATATGGTATTAATAAAAGAGAGGTGTCCCGCGTAGGTAGAAATACCGGCAGCTATCCAAAGCATGAAGATGTTTCCTGAGTGTTTTCTGCTTCAGAGACCTGCCGGCAATTTTTTTGAGTTATTTTACAATATCAAGTAACTCGACTTCGAAAATAAGCGCCTCGTTAGGACCGATATTGGGTCCTGAGCCGTTGGCGCCATAAGCTAAGTCAGCAGGAATGTACAATTCATATTTACTGCCGACGTTCATGAGCAGCAAAGCTTCTGTCCACCCTTTGATAACTCCTTTTATACCAAATGTTGCAGGTTTTCCGCGTTTGTAAGAACTGTCAAATTCTTTTCCGTCAATGGTGGTACCGCGGTAGTTAACTTTTACTTTGTCTGAGGCTTTTGGTTTTGGTCCATTGCCTTGTTTGATGATTTTGTATTGCAATCCGCTTGCCGTCGTGATGACGCCTTCTTTTTCTTTGTTTTGAGCGAGGAACTCTTTGCTTTTTTTCAGGTTTTCTGTGGTTTTTTCCTGCCGTTTTTTGTTTCTGGACAGGCGAACTTCATTTTGAAAATCCGTTAGGACTTTTCTGAATTCAGTTTGATTCATCAGAACGCCACGACTTTCCATGGTATCCCGCATCGCCTGAAAAAGAATGTCAAGGTCAATATCTGTATCGAGTTGGTTTAGAGAAGAGCCAATATTAAGACCAAGTGCATAACTGGTTTTCTCTTTTCCTTCGGCGAGGGAAGATTTTCGATGTTGCGTGTTGCAGCCAAACAGCCCCAATATTATCATCAGACTCATTAATGGTGGTACAATCTTTTTCATAGAAATAGCTCCTTTCAAGAGTTTTATATTTTAGTAACAATCATTGAGCAAGGCGTAAGATAAAATAAAAACTATTTCGATGCAAGTTTTATCGAAAAGAAACATGAGCGCAAAGTTGTCACGCTTTGGGAAATATAAAAAGATGTTGCTTATTAAGTCATGTTTTCTTAGAATTAGAACATATTTTATAGTCGGATTTTCTTCTCTCGGTTTGTTGAAATTACTTACGTTTCTTTCAAAAAAACTATCGTTCTGTGAGCCGCAATTTCTTTATTAATCAAATAATTTTTATCATTCTTGTCTCAGGAATTTCACCTCTCCGCAGTCAGACCCTGCGTGTTTCAGGTATTGACATTCGTGGTAATCACAAACTTTCAGACGGGAAAATTAAATCCGCTATTGAAACCAGAGCAAATAGCTGGCATTCTCGCTTAACCCCTTGGACAAAAGAGCCCTTTTATGACGAAGAAGTTTTTTTAAATGATTTGTTGCGAATCGAAAAATTATATTATCAGGAAGGGTATCTTGAGGCAAAGGTCACGAACTATGAGGTGCATAAAAACAAGAATAATGACAAGGTGAAACTTGTTGTTTTTATAAAGGAGGGGTCTGCAACCACGGTGCGGAACGTCACGTTCATTTATACCGATAGTTCAATGTACCATATCCCCGTACGCAAATTAGATAAAAAGGTGGTTTTAAAAAGTGGGAAACGTTACCGGGAAGAAGATTTGCGAAAGGATTATAATAACCTGATGCAAGAATTCGGTGACCATGGATTTCCTTACGTTCAGGTACAGGTGAAACCGGTCATTCACAAAAAAAATCATCATGCAGATTTGGAGTGGATTTTGCAAACGGGTCCCTACAGTTTTTTTGGTGATATATCTTTTGAAGGTAACCGGCATGTTTCATCAAAAGCTATCCGCAGAGGGTTGGGGTTCCGGACAGGTGAACCGTTTTCAAGAAAAAAATTGGTTTCTGCGCAAAGACAGGTTTATCGATTAGAGCTTTTTCGATTTGTCAGCATGAAGACAACAGTTTTAGATAGTACGCCTGTGAATATTCCCATTAATGTACGGGTAAAAGAATCTTCTCTCAGAACATTGAAATTCGGGCTGGGATACGGCTCCGAAGAGGCATTTCGTGTTTCAGCACAATGGCGTCACCGCAATTTCTTAGGAGGGGCGCGTATTTTGCGCGCTCAAATTAAGCATTCCACCCGTTTGTTGCCTGTTAGAGTAGAATTGCAATTGAGCCAACCCTATTTTCTGGGTAATAAAAATGATTTGCTGTTAAAACCATTTTTTGTCAAGCAAGACGAGAAGAGTTTTAAAGCGAGGCGAATCGGTATAGAAACGACCGTAAACCGGCAACTGAATCCAAAAGAAAACTTGTTTTTAACGACTATTTTTGAACGTGATACCATTGAGACCAAGGCGGATGTGAAGGATATTACTACAAAGTTGGAGGATTTGTACAATAAATCCATCATCCGGCTTGGGTTTAGGAGAAACGGCACGGATCAGTTGCTTACGCCAACGAGCGGTGGCATAACCACCGTTATCATTGAAAACTCAGGTCAGTTTCTGCGGGCGCCGCGTAAGTACCGAAAAATTTCCCTGGATCGACGAATTTTTAGAAAGGTGAGCAAAGGGGTTGTTTTTGCTGCCCGCGTCATGCTCGGTTCTATGGGCTCAACCGGTAAGAGTACAACGCCAATTGAGGAAAGGTTTTTTTCCGGAGGGAGTATATCCATTAGAGGTTGGGCGAGACAACGTCTGGGTCCGGCTGTGAGTGTCGTGGATAGCAGTGGCATCCGGGTATTCACTCCCATCGGAGGTAACAGTGTTTTGGAAACAAACCTCGAATTACGCTATCCGCTTTTTAAAAATTTTTCCGCCGCCTCATTCCTGGATTTCGGTAATGTCTGGCGCGATTTTGACGGATTCGATCTCACCGATCTACATTACTCGTTAGGCAGTGGAATTCGTTACAATACGGTGGTAGGGCCGATGCGAATCGATTTTGCATGGAAGTTAAACGAACAGACTCAGGACACGCAACGGTGGCAAATTCATTTTAGCATAGGACATGCGTTCTAATGAAAAAAATGCGAAAAATTACAACGCTCATTTTCTTCAGCACGGTTGTTCTGTTGGTGCTGCTGGTCATTTTTTCGCAAACACCTCTTTTTAAGTCGTGGTTGAAAAACAGGGTGATTGCTTATGTTGAGGCCTCCACACAAACCCATCTGGAGATAAAAAAGTTGCGGGGAAATTTGTATTCATTCCTGCAAATTGAAGACCTGGTCTGGACGATCGATAAAAAGAAATTTTTTACCGTCAAACGGGTGCTGCTGCAATATCGCCCTATGGCTTTATTGCTAAAAAAAATAGAGATTCAACAGATTTTGGTGGAACAACCTGTGGTTTTTTTGGATCAGAAAGCAGATTCATCCTGGAACTTTCAGCGCATGTTATCAGCTAAACCGCATGAAAAAGCCGGAATCCCCGATAGCAGTTCGGTGTTTGATTGGGGGATTTCACTGGAAAAATGTAAAATTGTTGCCGGTTCCGCACAAATTCAGCGGGCACCAAAAACAGCCATTGTTTTGCCTGAAAAAATATCCCGATTAAATTTGGATTTCTCCTTTTTTATGTTTGATGATATTCTGAATCTGGCGCTGGAGCAATTTTCATTTCAAACCGAAAATCCCGATTTTTCCTTTTCTGTGTCCAAAACGGCATTTGAGTCAAATCAGGAGGAGACACACCTGAAGGACCTGTCCATCCAAACCGGGTCATCAAAGGTATCTTCAAACATCGATTTCATCAATAAGAAACCGAAAACACTGAATTTGTTGTTGAAGGGTGCACCGGTGGATTTAAGTGAGGTTCGCCGGTTTTTACCAAGTTTCGAATTCTACGGTACGCCCAGAATCAACATTGAAACCCGGGGGCGTTTGGATGATTTGACGCTAAATTGCAATCTGCAAAGCGGGCAATCCGTTGTTCGCCTGTGGGGAAATGTTCATGTAGCGACGAAACCATACGGGTATCACTTGCAGGGTCAGGTAAGAAATTTAAACCTCTACGAAAGTCTGCACGACTCCTCGCTGACCACCGATTTGAATCTGACCTTTGCTGTGGATGGCAAAGGGACAGATCCGGAAAAGATGCGTGCAAAGTTTAGTTTGCAGGTGGACAGCAGCGTTGTGGCTGCAAAGAAAATAAATTCCATGCAAATGCACGGCGCTATTTTGGACGATTCTTTGTCTGTTCAGCTCGATGCAGTTGTTGAAGGCGCAAAGTTTGCGTTGCAGGGAAATCTAAATTTCCTGCCACGGGAAGCCGGTTTGCATTATGCCGCGAACGGGACGGTGCATCGCTTTGACCTCAGTCGATTTTCCAATGCGCAAAATATTCGTAGCGATGTGAATGTTGCCTTTGCGCTGAGAGGAAGCGGCACTGATTTAAAGACCATGAATGGGCAGTTGGATCTAAGGCTCTTGCCATCATCTCTGAACCATGTTCCGATTGATTCGGCAGCGATTCAGTGGACGTTTGCAGATGAAAGGTTGGATGTTCATCGCTTCAAAATCGTTTCTCCGCTGGGGACGTTGCATGCAAATGGCCATCTTTCTGTTCATGGCGAAAATGCTTTGACTGTCGATGCGGATTTCGACGATGTTTCCGTTCTGTCGCCCGTTTTGCCTGTGGATTCTCTGTCCGGAAGCGGCAGCTTTCACGGCAGCGTGACTGGTCCTGCGGATTCATTAAACGTCAAAACAAACTTTACTTTTTCTCACTTTGGAAACCGGGATGCTCAGGTTGGCCAATTTTCAGGAACCGCAACCGGCGTGATTTATTCTGACCGGCAGCGGTTTTCATTTAGGGGGAAAGCTGAGCGTTTGCGCGCATCGTCTTTTCAATTAACGAAAGCGCTGGTTGCCATTGATTATGCGGATTCAAGCGCAGACTTTGATGTCAACCTTTTGAATGGCACAGAGTATTCTTTTAAAACTGCCGGGATTGTAAAACTGCAACCAGAGGAAACATCCATTGAAATCAGCGACCTTGGGCTTCAATATAAACAACTCATTTGGGAAAAAGGGCAGACGCCAACGATGATTAAAATGAGAAATACATCCTATGAGGTTACGGGTTTTGACTTGTACTCCGATGCGCAGAAGTTGTCGTTTTCCGGGCGTCTCGACCCGCTGGCAGAGAATCACTTCCAAATCGATTTGTCGCACCTGAATCTTGACACCTTACGAAGACGTATGGGTATGGATGCAGACATTGGCGGTGATTTGAATTTGAAACTTTTGTTTACCGGGCAGTTCAGTCGCCCCAAATTGGATGTAGAATTTGATGTCAACAATGGGCATAGTTATCATGTGACCTACAAAAAGATAAGGGGTAATTTTGGGTTCGACGATGAAAAATTTCTCTGGAACGGTGTGCTATCTAAAACCGAGTCAGACAGTTTGTTTGAGACCAGTGGTTATGTTCCGCTGCATCTGTCTTTTTCTCCGTTTCAACATGCGATTTACAACGATCGCCAGTTAGTTTTGAAAGTCAGTACCCACGGTATTGATCTGTCTTTTTTACAACCGCTTATTAGGGGAATTGAAAATGTTCATGGGAAAATTGTTGGGGATATTGTCATCAGCAATACGCTGAGTGATTTGCGCGGCGTCGGCCCGTTGCGCCTGATAAACGGTGCGGTGGACGTTCCGGAAATCGGTACAAAGTACCGGAAAATTAATCTGGTTCTGTTTTTAAATGACAAAGAGGTTCTCATCCGGGATTTTCGTCTTCGTTCCGGTGATGGTAGTCTGAAAATCGTCGATGGCAGCCTGTCGCTCTCCAGTGATGAAGTCCAGGCATTTAACGCAAAATTTCGTTTAAATGATTTTCAGATGATGAATAATAAGAAAATGAAGGCTAAAGTTGACGGAGATATCGAACTCTCTGGCAGCATTCAGTCTCCAACATTTTCCGGGGACTTGACTGTTACAGAATGCGTTATTTTCTATGAAAAGTGGTTTGGAAATGAAGCCGTTTATCTTACCTCTAAACCGTTTTTTGTTATCTCTCCCGATTCTATAAAACAAGATTCGTCTGGAGCGGTGCGGTTTCAAAAAAAAATCAAAGGGGCGGAAACAATATTTACGGAAACCAGATTTTATAAATCTCTACAGGGTGAACTCTCTCTTACTTTTCCAAGAAACACGTGGATTCGCAGTGGGGATGCCAATATAGAAATTGAAGGTGATTTAGCAGCCGTAAAAGAATCCGATGATATTGCTCTGTTTGGTTCTTTCTCAACCATTCGCGGCTTTTATTCCCTTCTGGGTAATCGTTTTCAAATTAAAAAAGGTGAAATGATTTTCGATGGTAACCCGGACTACAACCCTGAAGTTTCCATAGAGGCTACTTATTTTTTAGAAAGCTCCAATGGTGCCGATCGCGAAAAACAGGAATTTGACGTCATCATATCCGGAACGTTGTTTTATCCGGAATTTCGTTTTACTCTGGATGGAAATGAAGTGGAGCAAAATGATCTTATTTCCATTCTCCTGTTCGGCAAGCGCTTTGCCGATTCACCGTTGGGACAGATTGGCGGGTCTCAAGGTTTGAGCAGTGCAAAAAAGTCCGGCCAGTCCGGCACGGGTCTGGACAAACAGGCGACAGGTGCGTTGACCGGACAAATTTTAAAGCAGCTTTCAGGAAAGTTGGGCGACCAGCTTCGTCTGGATATGATCCAAATTGAAAAAGGCAACAGTTGGAAAGATTCGAGCGTTCGCATTGGCAAGTACCTCACACCCGATGTGTTTGTCAGTGTGAGCCAGGATTTCGGAGATCAAGGGAATCAGACCGTTGATCTTGAATATGAATTTCCGCGCATCCTCTTTTTTAATCTACTCCTGCAGGCATCTTCCGAAAGCCAGGGGAATTCAGCCCTGGACGTCATCTGGAAAATAGAATGGTAATGTCCTTTCATCACCAGGAATAAATTTTACATTTTCTGCGGTTCCTATCTTAAAAATAGTACGCTTGAAATTTCTGCAAAATTGTTTGATGTTGCGTATATTTTTGACGATATTATTTCACCGGGAAGTGTTTGAATTTAATATGTTTCAGGGGATGAAAACCATTTATGCACTGCATATCCTTTTTACAGCTTGCGCCGCCTCACGACATTCGACACTGTTTTTAAGACTGTTTGATTTCGCAATTCCCGACATGGAGGTAACATGAGAGATCATGAAGAAAAAAACGAGATGTCAAATAACATTCGGCAAAAAATTTCTGAATTGCGCTGCATTGATTGTTGGGTTGAGGATGATCAAATTAGCGAAATTCTTGCTTGTGGAGAGGAAGCAGTTCCTTATTTCGAAGACATTCTCAGTGAAATCCTGTATGAAAGTCAGCAGCTTGATTTACGAAAAAAGCATCCCAATACAGAATGGTTTACGGCCATTCATTGCCTCTGCTTTTTAGCCCAGTTAAAATCTGAAAAATCAATGGACCTTGTGCTGTCCTTTCTATCACAAAAACAGGAAAACCTCGATTTTTGGCTGCACGATATTTTAACCGAAGACCTGTGGGAAATTTTTTATCTTTTGGGTCAAAATAAAAGTGAAAAATTAGCCGCGTTTGTTTTAAACCAAAAAGGAAATTTATTTTCCCGCCTCGCTGCATGTACCGCACTCGTACAGATTGCTCTGCATAACGAATCTGTCAAAAGTCAGATTGTTCAGGTATTCAGGAAGGTCTTGCAATTAGCCGGGGAAGATACCGATTTTATCGGTTTGGTTGTCGGCGAGCTACTCGATTTATGTGAAGAAAAATTGCTGGAGAATATGCTCGCTGCTTTACAAAAGAATCGCGTATCCCCGGCAATCATGACTCAGTCGGATGTTATTTTGTGCATGCAAAAGAAACGTGTTCGCAAGTTAGTCCCTCTTACCATTTTTGAACATTACCATTATTTCCGGCAGCTCGCTTATTTTGCAAA
>CAYVXE010000111.1:0-13883 GCA_964455375.1 uncultured Calditrichaceae bacterium | reverse complement strand
CCTCTTAGGATAAGATATTTTGACAGATAATTTATTACTGCTTATAAATCACACCTTCCTTCATCACAAAGTTGACTTTCTGCATCAATGTAATGTCCTCAAGGGGATTGCCGGGTACGGCCACGATGTCGGCGATTTTCCCTGCTTCCAGCGTGCCCAATTTGTCCTGCATGCCAATTAATTCAGAGGCAACTCTGGTTGCCGATTGGATGGCTTTCATGGCCGGCATCCCGGCTTCAACCATGTATTGGAATTCTTTGGCGTTTTCCCCGTGTTTGGAAACACCGGAGTCTGTCCCGAATGCAATTTTCAGCCCGGCTTTGTAGGCTTTGGCAAATGTGGCCTGAATTTTCGGGCCGATAGCTGCGGCCTTCGGTCGTACAACGTCGGGAAAGAAGCCGTCAATTTTGGCTTTTTCGGTGACGGTTTTTCCGGCGATGATGGTGGGGACGTAATAGGTTCCATGTTTGAGCATGAGCGCGATAACCTCATCGTCCATGAGCGTGCCATGTTCGATGCTGGTGACCCCGGCGCGGATGGAGCGTTTCATGCCCTCGGCGCCGTGGGCGTGGGTTGCCACCGTCATGCCGTAGTCCTTTGCGGTTTCCACGATGGCGCGAATTTCCTCTTCTGTAAATTGCGGGTTCTGACCGTTTTTGGCCATGCTGAGGACGCCGCCCGTCGCGGTGATTTTAATCAAATCGGCGCCATTTTTGTAACGCTTTCGTACAGCTTTACGGGCATCGTCAACGCCATTGATGACACCTTCGTCCGGTCCCGGATCGTCCATGAATTCACGATTTAATCCGTTTGTAGGGTCGGCGTGACCGCCGGTGGTGGCGATGGATTTGCCAGCGCTGAAAATTCTCGGTCCCACAACCCAGCCTTTGCGAACGGCATTGCGCAACGACGTACTGATGATGCCGCCCACTTCCCGCACCGTGGTAAATCCTGCCATCAGGGTTCGTTTGGCATAGACCGTTGAGCGATAGGCATAATCTTCCGGGTTCATGTAGAATCTTTCCGAATAACTTTTCCGACTCATTTGCCCGGAAAGATGCGTGTGCATGTCCATGAGCCCCGGCATCACGGTGGCATCTTTTAAGTCGATAACGGTGTCGCCGGTTTTACCTTCCTGGTAGCCTTGCTTTATGTCAGCGATCTGTTTTCCGGAAACAATAATGCTCATTTCCGTTTGAATTTTATCGGATTTGCCGTCGATCATTTTCCCGGCGTGAATGATGACATTCTGGCCGAAGAGAAGGGACGGCATAATTAAACAAAAGCATAACATGGTGGATTTTCGCATGGAACTCTCCTTATTTAGATGACTCAGAAAGGTTAACAGCGACAAGGTTTAATTTTTTAAAATCGAACGAGACGTAGAGGCTGAATAGTTACCGTTACTCAGCGTAAAAATGGATGACGCGCACAATGGCTTGCTGACACACCGGGTCAAAAGACACAAGACTCAGAGAAAACATGCGGCAGTCCATGGCCGGTCGGTAAAGCCCTTTTGAACTGTAACCGGATCCCTCGAAGGCGCCTACTTTGCCGTAGTAGGGCGAGGATTTCAAGATGTCCACTTGCTTTGCCCGGAGTTTTGCCCACTTTTTGTAGTAGCCCGGTTTGCTGCGGTCCCATGTGCTGCGGATGGCTTCCAGACTGTCAAATGCCGCTTTGGCCCACGGTGTAGGAAGCGGGGTGTTTTTTTCGACAAAAGATTTCCATTTGAGTTTTTCCGGATTTAGTAATGCGGTGACATTTGGCTCCCAGGGTTCGACGCCCTGCGGGTAGAAATCCTGGTAGGAAATAGAGCTGGTGTAATATTCGTCACCCAGTCCGGCAAAGGAATGCCCGAATTCGTGCGTGAACATGTAATCGACGTGCCAGGACTGGCTCGGGTCATCCCGGCCGGTGATGCCGGTGGCATAGAGGTTGTAAATCCCACCACCCCCGTAGCGGGTAGAATTGACCAGAATGTAGATGAAATCATACGGCGCTGCCGAAGCGATGTCGCGAATGGCTTTGTTTGCAAATGAAAGCACGTAACGCGGGGAGTCGAAGGAGTTGAATGAGCAGCCCAGTGCGGTGTTCTTCCAGACGTTTTGCCGCGGCTCATCAATCCCGGAATCCTGAGAGATGACTTCAATGGCACGGATGTTCAGTTTGTCGGCATTTTCTTTAAATGGCGATGTGTTTAGAATGACAGATTTCCAGTGTTTGGCATCCTTGCGGAATTTGTTCAGGTCATTTTTCGTGTAGCCGTCACCCAGCAATAAAAAGTCTACTTTCTCTGCCGGGTCGCCATTGTTGAGCAAATTTAACACCTTAAAGTTCTGACTGCGGGGTTCACGATTAACGAAACGTGAGGCCGGATCGATGACCGTGGAAAAAATGTCCTGAAAATGCATCCATTTGTCACGCTTGGCAAGAACAAGCTGCACTGGATTTTTGGGAAACGGTACCAGGACACTTTCCTGAATGGAACGCACGATTTCATTTTGTGCTTCGGCAGTGGTCTCCCATTCGCCGTACAGGCTGGCGAATCCTCTGGAGTAAATGAGCTGGTTGGTCTGCGCATCGAATACTTTAACCAGATATTTGCCGAGATTCAGGGTGTCGATGAGATTTTTGTGACTGCCTGCCCAGACCGGTTGTTCATAGACCGTGTCCAGACTGATGAATTCTTTTGTGGCGGTGCCGGTGTGCACATAGTCCACGCGCAATGTTTTGTTTTCAAAAAATTGGTTGAAGGGAATCGTTTGGGCTGTGAGTGAAACTGTTTGGAGTAGTATGACAAACGATAAGAATCGTTTCATGGTTTTCCTCTTTCATTCAAGTTTAGAGTTGGAGTAATAAAATACAGTTGTTTCCGGGTTGAATTTATTTTTAAAGTAGGTAATTTCGTAAATGAAAATCAAGCAGATTTTTTAGGGGGGTAGTGACCAGGAGGGTATTGCAGCCTGAATAATTCATAAGCTTAAATATGATGACCAAACAAGGTATTGTAAAGATGCCAATTAGGTTTGTCATTTCGAATCCGGCGTTTTTTGCCAGATGAGAAATTTTTATTTACTGTAATCGTTGCAGTTACAGGTTTCTCGTCAGGCATGCGTCCTTGTGCGTCAACTTAAGCGCGAAACTTGCTCCCAAACTCCAGTTTGGGAGTAAAATTGCTTTAGAAACTTTGTTTCGTCTATCTGAATTGATCAGGTTAGATAAATTACTCATGCATGATGAGAAAAAACCCGAATTTGAATCAAGAAATCCGGGGTAAAGGTAAAAAAAAAGCACTTTCGAATTAGTTGTTCCCGCCAAGCCGGGTTTCTCCAAAACCTTGTCCCGTCTAAACAGGGTCCCGAACAAGTCGGGATAGTGTAAACCCTGCTTCCAATTATAAACTGTTTCCTTCTCTGCTGCGCAAAGCTTTTCAAGAATTCGATAGCGGGATATGGTTTTGTCGATCATCAATGCTCAAAAATGAAAGTGTAACCTACATTTTTACAGGTGCAAGGGAAATTACCTGTTTAAGACCTTGTTCATTAAATCCCTAAATCGTGGCTCACCATATAACGGTTGCAGGTCAGGATCGACCTTAAACCAGATGTAATTTTTTTCACCACTCTGAATTGCCAATTTCAACTGGTCCAAGGCCTCTTGAATTTTTCCCTGCGCACTGAGCAGCTCGGCAAAGCCAAAATGCTGAGTTGAATCTACTAACATGGCTTTTCGCCCCAGTGACAGACCGCGTTCAGTCTGGCCCAGGCGGGTCAGTACCAGGCCCAAAGCAATGTAGTTGTACGCGTCGTCGGGATCCGTGCCAAGCGATTTCTCAATCTGTTGACGGAATCTCTCAAAGTGTTTACGGGCTCGTTTCGGGTCTCCGGTCAGTTGGTAGAGAATGCCTAATTGATAATCCGGCCAGGGGTCCTTGGCATCGAAGGTCGGGATTTTGCGTAACGTCTCAATGGCCTCTTTATAGTCGCCCATGAGACGCAACGTGTGTGCGAGCCGGTAGAGCTGCGCTTTCGCCCGCGGGTTGATCGCAAGGGCACGTGCGAAAGCAGCTTTGGCCAGCGCCAGACTATCTAATCCCAGATAAGCCCAGCCAAGGTGATCATATCCCCAAAATGTATCCGGGTTTTTGGCTATTTGTCGCTTGGTCCAGACGAGCGCAGAATCCACCTCTCCTGATTTGTAAAGATAAATGACTGCCAGGCTGTTGTAAGGTACGATGAAGTAGTCATCCAGGCGAATCGCTTTCTTGTATTCTGCCACCGCATCTTCATAATGCCCCATTGCCTCGTAGACTCTTCCAAGATTGTTGTGCCCGACGCTCAAATCGGGATATAATGCCAGCAGCGCCTTTTGATATTCAGCCGCTTTCTGCAGATTGTTCTCGACGGCTTGAGCGTGAAATGCGAGAATGCCGTATCTCTCCCGATCTGTGAGATTCTGGACATTCCGAACCACCTGTGCGAGCAGTTTTTTGCCTTTTTCGCGGTCGAATCCCTTCAGCCAACCAGCCATCTCGTAATTAAGCATTCCCAAAGAAGCCGCAGCGGCGGTAAAGGTCGAGTCGATGCGATAGGCATTTTCGTAGTATATTTTGGCCTCCATGATGTCGCCATGCTGGTGCTTTTGAATGGCAATAGAGTACTGCTTGAGCGCCGCCAGAGAACGGGTGGTCACCTTCACCAGGGGTTTGCTCTGGTGAGAAATCTCTTTCAGTGCTTCACCTAAATCATGGCGAACTTCTTTCGTAAGCTCATCCAGTGCCGTGAGCACGTCAGACTGCCGGTTCGCATAAGCAATATGGGATTGCAGGGCTGCTCCCGTTTTAGCGTCTTCAATCACGGTCGTCAAGGCATAGCGCTGTCCCACGCGACTAATGCCGGGTACCAGGACGATTTTGATGCCTTCGCGTTGAGCGATCTCCTGCGCCAGCAACTCATCTACCCGCACCGTATCGGGTCGTTCCATGCGTTTGAGCGTCTCACGAACTCTTCGCCTCGGGAATACATTAAGATATCTGGACTGACCGATGCTGACATTGAATGCGGTCGAGAGGGATTCATTAAAAATATTCTCGCCCGTCTGATTATTGAAATCCGTGATAAGAACCCTGTCACGTTCTGAAAAAGGGATGGTTTTGGAAGGATAAAAAAGCAAAACACCGGCGGCAAGACCGAAGGCAACGATAATTAGCATCCACAAAACGGGTGAACTCAATAACTTTTGCCACATTGTTTGTTTACGAATCATTTTTGTCGCCGAACTTGAAACGCGTATCTTCTGAATTCGCTGCAAGTCGGTCACAATTTCGTCTATGTGCTGATAACGTTCTTCGCGTTTCTTGGCCAGTAATTTTGAAACAATGTGTTCCAACTCCATCGGCACGCCTGTCCGCATCGCGGTTAGCGGCTCGGGTTCTTCATATAGAACATTGTAAATCACCGACTGTTCGTACTCACCTTTGAAAGGGAGTTCGCCCGTAATCATTTCATATAATACAACACCCAGCGACCATATATCGGTCTGTTTACCCACTTCCTCTGCACGGGCTTGTTCAGGCGACATATATGACGCGGTACCGAGAGCCATGCCATTTTGGGTCAGCCGTGTCTGCCCGGTTAGTTTCGCCAGACCAAAATCGACGATTTTGACCAAACCATCCCTTGTCATCATGATGTTGGCGGGTTTTATGTCGCGGTGGATGATATTTCCATCGTGGGCCTTGGTCAATCCCTGTGCAATTTGGATGGTAATGACGATTGCATCTACAATTTTTAGGGGGCCCCGCTCGATTTTCTTCTTCAGGGTTTCACCATCGTAATAGGCCATGCAGATAAATATTTGCCCCTCATCAGTCTGGTCGATTTCATGAATGGTGCAGATATTCGCGTGGTCAAGAGAAGAAGCAGCTTTGGCTTCATGCATGAAGCGCTTTCGGGCCTCGGTGTCGCTGGTCAATTCGCGTGGCAGAAATTTCAACGCCACCGTACGGTTCAGTCTCGTGTCCTCGGCTTTATAAACCACGCCCATGCCGCCACCGCCGAGCTTTTCCAAAACTCGATAATGTGAGATTGTCTTGCCAACCATCAGATGACCCTAAAGACAAAGTATTATATTGATTTGATGGGAAACAGAATTATCCAAAACAAATGTGTGAGATTCTCCGTTTTCCCAACTCCACCGAAAGTATCTGTATTAACCATCAGAGCCGCATCTTTCTGAAGCCGATGCTTTCCATACAGCTTCTATTTATTTTATGATCATTCTCGGTGGCGAACCTCCCTCGGCAAAATCATTGCAATCCTTGCAATAAACTGCATACGGATACTCCTTACCGCATGGCAGATCCGGTTGCACTGTGAACTCCAAGGGGTCGCCCCCAGCGGGGATAAAAAGAACAAGAGAATCCTCTTTCACACCGAACAGCTCTTGCGCATTCGGAATAAAAAAAAGCGAATCGACCTGGTCACTGGTGAAAATCACGTTGTCTCCTGAATTGACATACAAGTGACCCGGCCGGACAACCTGTGGAATGGATTCATGATTGCCATCGGGGTCATAAATAATTTGTACCCAATGCGTTCTCGAATTGGTGAACATTTTTCCCTCCTTACAATTAATTGGACAGACTTCTGCAAATTCTTTTTTAACAATGTCCAGATGAATGGACAAAAAAACCATTTACGGAGTATTCTGAATAAACCGTATATAACGTTCGTCCTGTCGCAGGTTTGCAAATCCGGGATACTTCTCAAGCTCCATGCTTGAGTACCCCCGATGCAGGACTTTTTCAATCCAGCTCAATGCCGTGTCGCGATCCCCTAACTGTTCATAAACATCCGCAATGACCACCATTGTCTCGAGTTGCTGCGGATTGGTTGCCAGCACTTTTTTCAGGTAGGTAGTGGCCTGCAATTTATTTTTCAATCGGGCATAGTACGCGGCCAAATCGGCCAGAACCATCTGATCTGTTGGATTAACATCCAGTTGTTGTTTTGCAAGAGCAATGGCGCGCGCATACGCTTTTTCAGCCCGTGAAACGTCATGCGTTCCCCAATAGTATGCTGATGCAAGGTTGGCCCAGACCGTATAATCGGTATCCACAATTTCCAAAGCCTTTTCATACATAGCTGCTGCTCTGGCAAAATCATGTCCGTAAAAGTAGAGCGTGCCCAGATTTGCATAAGCGGCATAGCTTTCTTTTACCTTTAAGGAACGTTGAAACATATTTTGAGCTTCTTCCTGGCGGTGCAAGTAAAAATAAATGCTGCCGAGGTTATTGTATCCGTTAATATTGTCTGGTCGCAACGCAATCACGTGCTCGAATTGTTTAACCGCATCTTCATAATGCCCCAGTCGATAATAATATTTTCCAAGTTCATTGTAATTTGCCCAGTAGTTGGGGTGTAAGGCTATCGCTTTTTTATAGTTCTGTTCAGCTTTAGATAAATCACCTACGGCCTCAAAAGCATGTGCTGTTTCACGATATGCATCGGAATTGTCGGGACTGTATTTTAAGACCTCCTGAAAATTCTGCAATGCTTTTTCATAATTACCGGTACCGCTATTGATAAGCCCCAGCGTAAGATACACCATCGGTAACCGCCGGTTAAGGGAGACAGCTTTGCGGCAATAATCGGCAGCGACTTGCGCCCAGTGCACATCTTCGTTCATCTGATACTTTCGCCAGTAAGCTTCGCCCAAGCCTGCATACGCCAATGCGTATGAGGTATCTTGAGCAACCGCTTTTTCAAAGTAGGAAATTGCCTGGTCAATATTTTCCGCCTTATCAAAATATTTGAGATGGCCGCGTCCCAGCAGATAAAGCTCATAGGCGCTTGAAATCGCAGTACTGCCAGCAGCTAAGGTCGTTTTCACCGTCGGCATTATTTCCAGATTTAGCATTTCCGCGAATTTTAACCCCACCTCATCCTGCATTTTGGAAAGATTTTTCCACTTCTCTGTGATAACCTGCGACCGCAACTGGCGTAAATGTTTTGTATCGACCAGATTAACAGTGATGCGGACAGAGTCACCCATCCGCTGAAAACTACCTGTCACAGCCAGGTTTACATCAAACATATGCCTCAGATCACGAATATTCATCACACCGCTTGAGTACACTTCACTCGCAGGTAAAACCCAGAGGGATTTTTGAAAATGTTCGATTTGCGACATTTTACTGGTCAATGTTT
Organism: uncultured Calditrichaceae bacterium; assembly: GCA_964455375.1. Classification (GTDB taxonomy): domain Bacteria; phylum Zhuqueibacterota; class Zhuqueibacteria; order Oceanimicrobiales; family Oceanimicrobiaceae; genus CAYVXE01. The sequence continues at coordinate 5,670 of CAYVXE010000111.1, read as the reverse complement.
CCACCAACCCGTCACAGATAACCCTGCTGTATGCATCCCCGCCAATGGTTGTGAAAGGTAAAATAGCAAGTTGCTTCTGTGGGGGTATTTTCCGCACGACAGTCCATTTTTCCCAGGCCCCCCAGGTGAACAGTAGCAGGAGTACGAATAGCAGAAAGGCAACCCCGATTATACCAATGGATTTTTTCATTGTTCGTTGCTGTCGCCAGGATGCTTTCGGGGGTTTGTGGTTTCGATTGGAAACAAAAAGTTCGTCTCTGGTATTTTTGAGGTCGGTTAGCAGTTCAGCAGCCGATTGATAGCGCCGGTCCACATTCTTTTGCAGGCATTTGTAAACGATTTGCGGCACCACCGGTGGAATTTGTACCTGGCTTCGGGAGATGGGTTTGGGTTCCTCATTCACGATACCGTACGCAATCGCTTGTTCATAATCCCCTTTAAAGGGCAGTTGTCCGGTCAGCATTTCAAACAGTACAACCCCCAACGACCAGATGTCTGTACGGTAGTCAACATTAGATCCCTGCGCCTGCTCCGGGGACATATAAGCTGCAGTACCTAAGGTCGTTCCCTCTTTCGTCAGCATAGTCGCACCGGCCAATTTCGCCAGCCCAAAATCGACGATTTTAACCTGGTTGTCTTCGGAGATGAGAATGTTGGCAGGTTTAATATCCCGGTGGATGATGCCTTTGGCATGCGCTTTGGCCAACCCCTGGGCAATTTGACTGGTAATGTCAATTGCGCTGGCAATCGGCAAGGGTGACGGGCCGTTTTCTCCTACAATCATTTCTTTCAGGGATTTTCCCTCGTAGCACGCCATACAGATGAATATCTGCCCGTCATCAGTCTGGTCGATTTCATGAATGGTGCAGATATTGGGGTGATCTAGCGCCGACGCAGCTTTGGCTTCATGAATAAACCGTTTGCGGGACTCCTCGTCGCGTGTCAAATTCTGTGGCAGGAATTTAAGCGCGACCATTCGGTTCAGCCTGACATCTTCGGCTTTATAGACGAGACCCATGCCGCCGCATCCGAGCTTTTCGAGAATCTTGTAGTGCGAAATGACCTTTCCGATCATGAGGGGGTTCCTTTTTTGCCTGCGGGCTGCCACTGCATTCGCAAGCGCTTAATCAATGCTTTGAATCTAGGCTCGTTTCGGATGTTTTGCAAACACGGATCTTTGTCGAACCAGGGATAACACGGAAAGCCATCCTCTGCGGTCTTTTCCAACCAGTCCAAAGCTTGTTTCTTTTTGTTCATCAGGGCGTAGGCCGCCGCGATGTTGTTGCTCATGTGGTGAAAGTGGCCTAAATGCTTCCCTTTCTCAATGGCCAGTTTGATTTTTTCGACAGCTTCCTTTTCCTTGCCGGCATCCGCCAGAAGAATGGCCTCGGTGCTGAGCACGGCCGGATCATTGGCAAAGCTTGCAGCCATTTGCTCGAGCTGGGCGAACGCTTTTTCCTTCCGTTGCATGTACCATAGGCACATGGCAATGAGGGGGTGCACCCACTCAGCGACGGACTCTGGTGGAAGTTTCTGCAGAAACGAAAGCCCCGATGCGTAGTTGCCTCGCTGCATTTCCAGCCAACCTATTCTAAACTGTGCTTTCACATCGGTGGGCTCGAGCTGCATCGCTTTGGTCAATGCCTGATAGGCTTCGTCCACAAGGCCGATGTGCCAGAGTACCCGCGCCAATTCCGAATGGGCGTGTGCAAGATTGGGTTTGATCGCAATGGCACGTTGTAGCTCGATAATAGCTTTTTCATGGGGGAAATGATGGGACTTCGTCCACAACAGGAGTCCCCTTGCCACGTACGCTTCCGCTAACTCCGGCTCCAGGGCTAGCGCTTTTTCGATAGCGACAAACGCCTTCTGCTCCCACGTTTCTCGAGGTTGGTAAGTAAAAAACTTCTCGATGTAGGCGTAGGCCAGAGCGGCAAAGGCGAGGGCAAAGCTGGAATCCAGGTCGGTGGCCTTTTCCAGTAGTTGAATCGCTTGCTCGTTGTCCTTTCTCGTCCTCAGATTGTAGCAATAAATGCCACGTAGGTAGGCGTCGTAAGCATCGAGATTCTCGGTGGCGCGTTTGACCAATGGTTGCTCTTTTGTGATATCGAGTTTGATTCTCAACGCGTTGACGATCGCTCGTGAAATATCGTCCTGGATGGTGAAGACATCATCCATCTCGCGGTCGTAACGCTCGGACCAAAGATGGTAGCCGTCGGCGACATCGATGAGCTGTGCGGTAATGCGCAATCGGATTCCGGCCTTGCGCACGCTTCCTTCCAGGATCTTGTCGACACTCAATTTGCGGCCGATCTCGCGAATGTCTTGTTGCTTGCCTTTGAATGCAAACGCGGAAGTCCGAGCCGCGACGCGCAGATTCTGCACGTTCACTAGAGCGTTGATGATCTCCTCGGCCATGCCGTCGCAGAAGTATTCCTGCTCCGGGTCGGCGCTCATGTTTTCAAATGGCAGCACTGCAATGGACGGAAGAGGCGTGCTTTTTTCGGCAGGCGATTTTTCTTGCTTTGTTTCAATCTTCTTGTTAATGGCCTGCAGGTCCTTTTTCAGTTCGGTCATATTTTCATAGCGATTGGCGGGTTCTTTCTGCAGCGTTTTTTCGATGACCCGCCCAAATTCCTTTGGCACTTGCTCGAGATTTGTTATGGGCTTCGGTTCTTCATTCAAAATGGAATAGATAACGGCCTGCTCGTAATCACCTTGGAAAGGCTGCTCACCGGTCACCATTTCATAGAGTACAACCCCCATCGACCAGATGTCCGTGCGATGGTCGATGCTCATACCATGGGTTTGCTCGGGGGACATGTAGGCCACCGTGCCCAACATGGTGCCCTCTTTGGTGAGCATGGTCGCACTCGCCAGCTTCGCTAGTCCGAAGTCTGCAATTTTCACCATGCCATCTTTGGTGACCAGAATATTCGCCGGTTTGATGTCGCGATGGATGATGCCTTTGGAATGTGCTTTGGCCAGCCCTTCGGCGATCTGGATGGCGTAATCGAGAAGAGAACCAGTTCCCTCCTTTCGTAAAGGGGGGTCATGGGGGATTAACTGCCGCAAAGACTGCCCTTCAATGTATTCCATGGCAATAAACATCTGCCCGTCAGCCTCGTCGATTTCGTAAATCGTGGCAATGTTGGGGTGGGTTAGCGCCGACGCGGATTTGGCTTCATGGATGAAGCGCTTCTTGGTCTCTTCAACCTGGATCAGGTGCGGAGGGAGAAACTTGAGAGCCACAAAGCGGTCGAGTTTGGTGTCCTCGGCTTTGTAGACGGTGCCCATGCCGCCGCTGCCGAGTTTTTGCAGAATTTTGTAATGAGAAATTTGTTTGCCCAGCATTATCAGAGCTCTTTTGACACGGTTTATCCGGCAAAGATTGGTTTGGGAGCTGGCGAAGGGGAAATAATATTATTCTAAATAGAAGTCAGAAATACGCTTGTGCAGTACAGGTTTTAGCCGTTTGAAGAGGGGGCTCAGTTTCGGACTGTTGTAAAATGAAAACACAGTCAATAAATGAAAGTTGCCAACAGCTACTGTCGTTATTGCCGGACATCTTCATTCAGATTTTAACAATATGAACAAATCATAGTAAATAAAAATTGTGTAATTGTCAATAAAAATATAAGTTTGAACGAATCGATTCAATGCCCTGGAGAAGGGTCGCTGTCGTGTAATAAAAACTTCTTTTTTTAAAAAAGTGAAATAATTATATTAAAGCCTGAATTTTGCCGCTTGAAAATTATTTTTGGAGGGAACATGAAAAAAGCATGGAGTCTCGTTTTAGCCTGTTTGGTTTTAACACTATCCAATCCGGTTTATGCTAAAAAGTGGCCGGTCTATGCCAAACACGGGATGGTCGTTTCAACGGAGCAGTTAGCTTCGGAAGTAGGTGTAGAAATTCTCAAGCAAGGCGGGAATGCCGTTGATGCAGCCGTCGCCACCGGCTTTGCTCTCGCCGTCATTTATCCTGCTGCGGGAAATATCGGCGGTGGTGGATTCATGGTCATCCGCCTGGCCGACGGTACCGCAACAACCATCGACTACCGGGAAAAAGCGCCGAAGGCTGCCAGCGCGACCATGTACCTCGATGATGACGGCAAACTGGTTAAAGGATCAAACCACAACGGGTACCGTGCTATCGGAGTGCCTGGTACGGTAGCGGGATTCACGTATGTTCTTAAAAAGTATGGGACCATGTCTTTAAAACAAGTTATGGATCCCGCGATTAAATTTGCAGAACAGGGATTTCCGGTATCCTATTATTTGAGTAATGATTTAAAGGCATTGGAAAAAGCTTTTAAAAAAAAATCGGCTGGTTCGAAAACATTTTTTAAAACCGACGGCTACTATGAACCGGGCGATATTTTGGTACAAAGCGAATTGGCTGCGACTTTAAAACGTATCGCCGAAAACGGTCGGGACGGTTTTTATAATGGGGAAACAGCCAAACGCATTGCTTCGGATATGAAAACCCATGGCGGATTGATCACAAAACAAGACCTTGCCAAATATCATGCCGTGGAAAGAGAGCCGATTGAATCCACCTACCGGGGCTATCAAATCGTCTCCATGCCGCCACCAAGTTCCGGTGGTGTAACCCTGTCAATCATTCTCAATATTTTAGAGGGCTATGATGTGCAGGATCTCGGCTTTAATTCTGCCGCTTATATTCACACGGTCACGGAGGCCATGCGCCGGGCGTTCCGTGACCGGGCGCACTATTTGGGAGACCCCGATTTCAATGCAGACATGTCCATTACAAAACTCCTTTCCAAGAAACACGCCGCGGATCTTCGCAAAACCATTGAGCCCGATCACGCAACAAAAAGCAGGGCAGACGATGTGAACCTCGCTTATGAGTCGTCCCAAACAACGCATTTTTCTGTTGTCGATGGGCAGGGAAATGCTGTGTCGAACACGTTTACCATTGAACAGTGGTACGGAGCGAAAATCGTTGCCGACGGCCTCGGATTTTTCTACAACAATGAAATGGGTGATTTCAACCCCTGGCCCGGACATACGGATTCTACCGGGCTGATTGGTACAAAACCAAACCTGGTTGCCGCGGGTAAACGCATGCTTTCCAGCATGTGCCCGACGATTCTTGCGAAAGATGGAAAGGTCTTTATGGTGACCGGTAGTCCAGGCGGGCGGACAATCATCAACACCGTGTTGCAGTCAATTCTCAATGTTGTTGATTTTAAAATGAATGCGTATGAGGCAGTAAATGCTCCGCGTTTCCATCATCAGTGGCTGCCGGACAGAATTTTCATGGAGAAATACGGTACAACGACGGATTCTGTGGAAAAGCTTAAAAATATGGGATATCGGGTGCAGTGGGTAAATTCCATGGGGCGTGACATGATGATTCTCATAAATCAAGAGAATGGCTGGCGCAGCGGTGGCGCTGATGCAAGAAGTGCAAATCGTGGTGCGGTTGGATATTAAAGCCGGTTGATTCATTAAACGGGACGTTTCCTATTTATTGAATAATCCTTATATAACTATCCTATTGCAAGAATATTTATTTTAATGAAAACATTATGTCCAATAGCATCGTCATCAAAGGTGCCCGTGAGCACAACTTAAAAAATATCGACGTGGAAATTCCGCGGGATAAGTTTGTGGTGATCACCGGTCTTTCCGGCTCCGGGA
>CAYVXE010000110.1:0-13895 GCA_964455375.1 uncultured Calditrichaceae bacterium | reverse complement strand
CCTGATTCGAAATGACAATCTTTTTTGACTTTTTGGACAGCCTCCAACCGGTGGCTCAAAAGTTATGTACAAAAAAAGATGCCGGCATTGTTTGCAATCTCATGGCGAGGGATTTAATGCCGGCATCTTGCAAGGTGGTTAAAGTTTAGCCGTTTTGTTCTACGATGGTTACCGAGCCGTCCGGGTTGATGGTAACGACGTACGTAACGCCGTCTTTTGTAATGGTGCCGGAGCCTGAACCGTCCGGAGCAAAATCGAATTCTCCGGAAGCGATGGGGGCTTCCTTGTTTTCAAATGCGACCACTGAAGCGTAAACATCGAACATCAGATGTGCACTGCCGTCTACATAGTTTTCTGCGTTAAATTTGATAAAGGTGTCGTCTGGCTCGGTCCATTCACCCTTAATCTGGTTGACCTCAGGGGACTCTGTAATGGTGATGAAACCCTTGCTGCCGTCTGGATTTTCGATGTTGAGCGTAGTGGTTTTTACGTCGCCCACTAACGTTTGATCGACGGTTACGCTTTCTTTTTGAACAGAGCCGTCTTTAAGTTTCACATTGCGCTCAAATGTACCGCTAATGGTAGAATCGGCTAAATTCATGGTGAAATTTCCGGACTCCGAAATAGAAACCGGATTGTGACCTTCGGGGAAGGTCGTGGTTTCGCTGAAGCTGCCGATACCATCCTTGTCCGCACTGTCGAAGGTACCGTTGATTTGTGTTCCATCGCGGCGGGTTTCGGTGTAGGAACCGGTGTCATCTTCATTAAAGGTAATGGATTCAAGGTGTTTTTTCCCGTCTGAAAATGAGGTGGTTTTTGAGTAACTGCCACCTTGCCCGGCATGATATTCAAATCGTGCATCCGTTTTGCTGATAAAATTCGAGTTGGAATAGGTGATCTTGCTGGTTAATACGCCACCGTCCGGTTCAGAACCGGGTGAATACGCATCCGGGATAAACGTTCCCTGCTCTTCTTGAATGAGACGTCCCGGTTTGTAGCGTTTCACGTTGTCCAGCGACACGAGCAGGTCATCAGAATCATTGAAGATGGTGAAGTTCAGGTCCACAACCACAGTTGTGGAATCGAGTTCTAATGGATGGGTATCGCGAAAGTCAAAATCCACCGCTTTCAGGGTTCCAATGCCTGTTTGCTTATCATAGGTTAAAATAATTCGATGGGTAACCCCGGCGATTGAATCGCGTTCAGTGACGTCCCACACAAGCGAGTCACCAGCAGAGCTTTGCAGACCGGCGCTCCGTTTGAATTCTGGCTCCAGTTTCTGTATGGCTTGCTGCTGGACTTTTTTGAAGTAACGCATGGCGGTTTGTGGGTTTTTCACTTCAGGAACGTCCATTTCCGACAAAGCGTCCTGTCCTTGCATGAAGCTGCTTATATCATTGAAGGATGAAATGTTTTGATAGATGTCCGAGCTGCTTTGGCTGGCAGATTGCACAGTTGGGTCGACTTGTTTCTTATTGTCGACAGGTGGTGTCACCGGATTGTTTGAAGAACAAGCGACCATCAACAGTAGTGAAAAACTAAATGCGTACGATAAAAATTGTTTAAAGTTCATTTTAAAAATCCTTCCTTTTAGTTTGTTCTAAGTTTAGTGGACCGGTCTGTATTAAATATTCGGCTTATGTTCAATCAACTTTGATGCCAAAAAATACAACCGTTTAAAAAATATCACATAATTTATTGTTAATATAATGGTTAATAAATAAAATCAATGGTGCTGGTTTGTCCTTCCAACCGTGAATTGATTCCACATGTGTTGTTTTTTTACCACATGAAGGTTTTTTTATCGGCTTTGAATTTCAAAAATGAAAGATTAAGTCTTGCTTCTAAATGAAAAAATTTTACTTTTATGTCAACTTTTTATTACCCACCGCACTGATTTCCGAAAGGAGGTTCAATTGTTAAATTATGTTTGGATTGCTTTAATGTTTATCTCCATTATTGTTGGAGCTGTGAATGGAAGATTGTCCGAGGTCACAAAAGCTGCATTTGATATGGCCGAAACGTCTGTAAATATTGCCATCGGTCTGATCGGGATCATGGCCTTGTGGTTGGGGATCATGAAAATCGCCGAGGAAAGCGGACTGATGAAAATTCTGGCAAAATTAATCAAGCCCATTAGCAAACGGTTGTTCCCTGAGATTCCGGTTGACCACCCGGCGATTGCCTCGATTGTCCTGAATTTAAGCGCAAATTGGTTGGGATTAAGCAATGCAGCTACTCCTTTAGGATTAAAAGCTATGGAAGATTTACAAGAGATAAATAACAAGAAAGACGTGGCTTCTAATTCCATGGTCATGTTTTTGGCTTTGAATACCGCCTCGATTACTTTGATTCCTGCAACCATCATCGGTGTGCGAATTACGTTACATTCCCAGAACCCGCAGGAAATTATTTTTACGACTATCTTCGCCGGGCTTTGTGCCACAACCACGGCGGTCATTGCGGCGAAATTATTAGAAAAACTTCCGGTTTTCAAAAAAGCACTCGGGAAGAAAACCGATCTTCCCCTGTCAGAATCAGGGGAGGCGTAAAAACATGAATATTGTTCAGTGGATTTCAGACGCAGCGATTCCTTTGATTTTGTTGATCATTATCGGGTATGGCGTTTTCAAAAAAGTGAAGGTTTATGAGGCGTTCGTGGACGGCGCCAAAGGCGGCTTTGAAGTGGCAATAAAGATTATTCCATTTTTGGTTGCCATTTTGGTTGCCATCGGGATGTTTCGGGCCTCCGGTGCTATGGACTATTTTATTAAAATTATTTCTCCGATCACCGACCTCATTGGGATGCCGGCGGAGGCGCTGCCAGTGGCCATCATGCGTCCGTTGTCCGGCAGCGGCTCATTGGGCCTGGTGACGGAAATCATGAAAACGCATGGCCCCGATTCTTTTCTCGGCCGATTGGTGTCCACCATGTACGGGAGTACGGAAACCACGTTTTATGTATTGGCGGTTTATTTTGGCTCGGTGGGCATTAAGAAGACCCGCCACGCGGTAGCAGCCGGTTTGTTAGCAGACGCAGCCGGTTTGTTAGGTGCATTGTTTATTTGCAAGATGGTGTTTGGTTAGGTTGTTTAATCGTAAAGGATGCAGGTTAAATCAATCTTATGATATAGGGATGAATATTTTTTAGAGAGAATGAATGAGATGACAGACGAGAACAGATTTATAAAAAGATACAGAGAAAATGACATTCCCTGGGATCTTGGCAGGCCGGATTTTAACCTTACGGACATGGTTACACAGCGGCCGATTCATGCATGTAACGCGCTTGAAATTGGTTGCGGCACGGGGGATAATTCCATCTGGCTGGCGCAACAGGAGTTCAAGGTGACCGCTACCGACATTTCTGAAATTGCCATCGCGAAATCCAGAGAAAAAGCGGCAAAAGTCGACATCAAATGTAATTTTGTCGTCGCTGACTTTCTAAAGAGTAAAACACAGGGTGCACCTTTTGGTTTTGTTTTCGACCGGGGCTGTTTCCATACGCATGACTCACAGAAAGATCAAAAAAAGTTTGCCGCAAAAGTAGCAATGGAATTAGGTGAGTTGGGACTATGGCTAAGTCTTATTGGCAGCGCTGACGACCCGCCCAGAGATTCAGGACCTCAACGGTTGGCGGCAGCCGATGTCATCAATGTTGTTGAGCCGTATTTTGAAATTCTTTCGCTCAGTACGAGCAAATTTGATTCGAACGAGCCTCGTGCGCCGAGAATATGGGTTTGTCTCATGCGAAAGCGCAACAGATAAGATGATGTGCGCCATTCTTCAGATTCATCACTAAATTTGTTTTTCATGCCTTTGTGGCTTCGCCGTGCTATGCGTTCTTCAGGAGTTTCTGTGCTGCATCCAGCAAAAACTCAACATCCCACGGTTTTTGAATGAAAATGTCATTTGCACCACGAATGATTTCATCGTAATTGAATTTGTTGTTGTAACCGCTGGTTAGAATAACTGGAAGATTTTTGTCCACTGCTTTAATGACTTTGTACACGGATTTGCCGTCGCCTTCCGGCAGGATCATATCGAGGATGACCAGGTCCAAATCGCAGCTCTTCTCCCGTATGAGTTCAATTGCCTGGGCACCGGAACCAGCTAAAAGCACCGTACCTCCTTTATGCTCGAGAATTCGTTTGGCCAGCATTTGTAAGTCCTGTTCATCGTCCACAACCAGAATACATTTACCGTTAAAGGTCACTGGTGATCTTTTTTCTATGTTATGTAACACATCTGTGTGTGTGCTATCCAGAGGAAGCGTTATGGTTACAGTCGTGCCCACACCCTCTTTCGAATCCAAATGTATGATGCCGCCATGCCTGGCAACGATATCTTTTGCTACAGTCAATCCCATTCCGGCGCCCGTCTGAACATCTCTTGTACTGAAAAACGGCTCGAAAACAAACGGCAACTGTTCCGGACTGATGCCACAACCCGTATCTTTCACAGATATCTCAAATGCGTTTTGTAACGTATTTTTACCCTGTGGCACGGGTAATTCTCGTGTTACATTCCGGGTTTCCAGCATGAGTTCTCCTCCGTCCGGCATAGCCTGTTTAGCGTTGATACAGACATTCAACAACGCATGGCTGATGGCAACATCGTCGGCAATGAGGTAAATCTTGGAGCTGTGAAAATTTTTTTTAAGGATAATGCTTTTGTTCAATGAACTTTCTATAATTTCAGTGACTTCGGTAACGATTTTTAGAGAATCGACTTTCTTTAACGTAAAGGTTTTTTTGTTGGCGAGAATTTGCAGTTGATAGACCAGTCGCGAGGCGCGTTTAGCAGCCTTTTCGATGACCCTCGCGTGTCTGGAAGCTTCCGGATTGTCCTTTAGTTCTTCGCCAAGCAGTTGCGAATAGCCGAGAATGCCGCCTAAGATATTGTTAAACGTGTGTGCGATGCCATGAACGGCTCCGCCAATACTGGCCATTTTGTTTAGCTGAAGATAACGCTCTATCGATGCATCACTTTGTTTTAGCGCTTCTCTGATTTTTTCGGGAGTGCTTTCTATGGATGATGATAGCTTATCCTGAGTCATGTTTGTTTCCCTGTGTGCGGTTAAAATTGTTAGCAGCGTGTTATTGACTAACGTTGCTTAAGAGGTTTCCTGCAAACAGCGGTTGAGACCGCTTAAAAAATGATGCGTAATGCGGGCCGTCAAGCCCCACAAATTTGCTATTTCTTGATGTTCTGGCTGATAATGAAAATTTAAATAATAAATATCCGCATCGCGTGATAGATAAAGATCCGTTTGAAATTGCCGCTGCAGTTCCCTCAGTGGGAATTCAACAACATCTGCAACCTCTACCGGGTTAATTGAATAGACAGGTTCCTTTCGGCTCCATGCAACATGTGCCGCGGCATCATAGTTAGAGGTGAGGGTTTCAAAAAATCCCATTTCCCCAAGATAGTCGTAGCTGTCGGGTTTGACGCCAATTTCTTCAAACGTTTCACGCTCGGCGGTCACAAAACTAGACGTGTCTTCGGGGTCTATTTTCCCTCCCGGGAAGGCCATATGGCCGCTGTGCAGCGTCATGCCTTTGGTGCGACGAATATAGACGAGATAGGTTTCGTCACCACGGTTGAAGAAAAGCATTAAAACCGCAGATGGAACATATCCGCGCTTTGCCTCTTTACGCTTAGGAACCTGAGTAACGACCTGTTTAATGATTCGAGGATGTAATAGCATTTATGTCTTCTACAAAAGCTTACGTTCTTTAACAGATAGCAGTGAATTGCTCAAAACGAAATAAGGTACAAAAAATTAAGAATTTCCTCAACAGCTTTAATTTAAATTTTTTGTCATAAAACGACATGTATTTTAAACCGTTCAATCTTGATTTTTGTTTTAAATGTAATTATTATGATTCTTAGATGAATGGATAAAATGGAGTTCCCTTTGTGTTCATCGCGGCTTTTGGATGCGCTTTCTGATTTTATAAATGGTGGTTTATGACGAAAACTTTCCGTCAGGGTATTTTTCTATTTTTTGTGTCATATTTTGTTTTTACCGGCTGTTCGAATCATGCAGATGTTGAGCCGTTGCGGATTTACGCCGCCTCGAGCCTGACAACTCTAATACCGCAAATCGCAGACGCATATAGAATAAATCACCCCAATGTTGTTTTTGAATTTAATTTTGCAGCATCCTCCATATTGGCCAAACAGATTGAACACGGTGTGCAGGCGGACATCTTTTTCTCTGCTAATCAGGAATGGATGGATTACCTGCAGAAAAAAAAATTGCTCAAACCGGAAACTAGAAAAGGTGTTTTCACAAATGCATTAGTTCTAATCGTACCGAATCCTTCAAGCGGGAACGTCACCTCTGTAGCGGATTTAAAATCTTCTGTCGTTGCAAAAATAGCCATTGGTGACTGGTCGCATGTCCCCGCCGGGATGTATGCAAAGGCAGCTCTGGACACATTGGGACTCTGGGGCTTGGTCAAACAAAAATGTATTCCAGCCCTCGATGTCCGGGCAGCTTTGACCTATGTGGAACGAAACGAGGCCGATTGCGGAATTGTCTACGCAACAGATGCCCAATTGAGTTCAAAAGTGAAAGTGGCAGAAATACTTCCGAAAAAATCTCAGCCTGATATCATTTATCCCGTTGCGATCATGCAACATTCACGGACGCCCCAAGCTGCTGATTTCATTCGCTTTTTGCAAGCAGACCCGGCAAAAAAAATCATTGCGCAAAACGGCTTTCGTATGGCCTCAAAAATAGCAGAGCAGCGATGAACAACCTGCAAATTCTTTGGCTGTCAATTCAGGTTGCAACGTTAGCAACGGTTTTAATTTTGCCGCTGGGAACGTTTCTCGGCTGGCTTTTTTCTAGAAAAAGTTTTCCCGGGAAACTTTTTGTCGATGGGTTTGTGCATATTCCTCTTGTCTTGCCTCCGGTGGTTACCGGCTATTTTTTACTCGTCTTGTTTGGGCCTTCCGGTTTTTTCGGCATGTACCTGAATCAATGGTTTGGTGTGAGGATCGCTTTTACCAAAACAGCCGCCATCATCGCCGCGGGTGTGGTGAGTTTGCCTTTGCTTGTGCGGGCGGTGAGAGTTGCCATCGATGCAGTCGATTTAAAGTTAGAAGAGGCGGCGCGGCTGTTGCGAACAGGTGAGTGGGGAATCTTTTTCAAAATTACTCTGCCGTTAGCGGCAAACGGGATTGTTGCGGGTGCGGTTTTGGCGTTTGCCAGAGCATTGGGTGAATTTGGCGCCACCATCATTTTTGCCAGCAATATAGCCGGTAAAACCCGAACTCTGCCGTTGGCGATTTTTACCTACCTCAATCAACCGGAGGGGGAAGAAAAGGCGAAAATACTGGTTATTTTTTCTATCATCCTTTCTTATGTAAGTATTTTATTAAACGAACTTTTGTTAAAGAAATTTCGCCATGCTCAGGATTGATGTCCAAAAAAAATTACCCGCCATTGAATTGTCTCTGGAGTTAGAAATTTTTTCCGGGTTTACGGCGCTTCACGGTCCTTCTGGGTCCGGGAAAACCACCATCTTAAATTTGATTTCCGGGTTGGTAGACCCTACGGATGGTGAAATTGTGCTGAAAGAAACCGTTCTTTATTCAAGGGAAAAGAAAATCAACTTGCCACCACAAAAGCGTCATATCGGCTATATTTTTCAGGAAAGCCGTCTTTTCCCGCATCTTTCCGTAAGGGAAAATCTTGAATTCGGTTATAAACGTTTAAAAGCTGAAGAGCGTCAATTTTCTTTTGCAGAAATCGTAGATGTCACCGGCGTTGGTCATTTAATGACCCGGCTTCCCGGTAACCTGTCCGGCGGTGAGAAGCAGCGGGTTGCCATCGCCAGAGCTCTGCTGGCATCTCCGGAATTTCTGCTCATGGATGAACCGTTGGCTGCGTTGGATTTGCCGACACGCTATTCACTTTTGAAATTCATCAAGGAGATTCATGTTGAACTTAACGTCCCGGTTTTATATGTTACGCATGATGTGACGCAGGTGCTGACATTTGCTGACAAAGTGATTGTTTTAAAAAATGGTCGTTTTTCCGGTTACGGTACGCCATTTTCCCTGTTGAATGAGATGTTCTCCGGGCCGCTCGTTCCTTATGAAGATATTCCCAACATTTTTGAAGCAACGCTCACTGCTCATGACAAAGAAAAGCAAATAACGACGGCAAAAAGCGGTCAGGCCAGCTTCATCTTACCGTATTTGGATGTTCCTGTAGGAGAGAAAGTGGTGTTAAATATTCCTGCGTCAGAGGTGATTTTGGCAACGCAGCGACCGGACGGTTTAAGCGCCAATAATATCTTAAGAGGAACCATTCGGGAAATGCAAGCCCTTGGAAAGCGGATCCTGGTTGCTGTTGATGCAGGATTAATCCTTAAAGCTGAAATCGTTCCGGCTACGGTGAAAAGATTAAAGCTGGAGGCGGGTAAGGATATTTATTTGATCATCAAAGCAAGTGCGTTTAAAAAAATCAGTGAATCTGTAAACTAATGTAGCCCAATGAATTTACCACAAATCCTGCAACACCTTAGAAATGATCGTGCCTTTATGGCCAATGTAACCACCTGGAAAATGTTGCCGGCGATGAAAGCAGAGTACGCTGATTTTCCGCAGGCCATGCAGCCGGCGTTGGTGCAGGCGGTGCAAAGCCGCGGCATCAGGCAGCTTTACACACACCAGGCTGAGGCCGTGGCGCATATTCTCGAACATGAAAATGTCGTGGTGGTGACGCCAACCGCCAGCGGGAAGACTCTATGCTATAATTTGCCGGTTTTAAATACAGTGATCGACAATCCGGAAGCACGGGCGCTTTACCTGTTTCCTACAAAAGCTCTCTCCCAGGATCAGGTGGCAGAACTGCACGAGCTTGTGGCGGCTCTTTCTGAGGTAAAATTCGATATAAAAACTTTCACGTATGATGGCGATACACCGGCGTCTGCTCGCAAGGCGATTCGCAGTTCCGGACACATTGTCGTTACGAATCCTGATATGCTGCATCAGGGAATTTTACCGCACCACACCAAGTGGGTGAAACTCTTCGAGAATTTGCACTACATCGTCATCGATGAGCTGCACAACTATCGGGGCATCTACGGAAGCCATTTGGCAAATTTGCTGCGCCGTTTAAAGCGGATCTGTGAATTTTATGGATCAACCCCGCAGTTCATCTGCTGTTCCGCAACCATTGCCAATCCCAAAGAATTGGCCGAGCAGATCATTGCGCAGCCCGTACAGTTGGTGGACCGCAATGGGGCGCCGCGCGGCGACAAACATTTTATTTTGTACAATCCACCGGTGGTCAACCGTGAACTGGGCATACGGCGCTCGTATATTAAAGAAGTGCGGCGCATCGCCGGTAAATTTCTTTTAAATAATATTCAAACCATCGTTTTTGCCCGCAGCCGTTTAAGGGTGGAAATACTGGTGACCTATTTGAAAAAGATCATGCGGCGGGCGAAGAAATCGGCGCATCTCATTCGTGGTTATCGCGGTGGCTATCTGCCCACGGAGCGCCGGGCAATTGAAAGCGGGTTGAGAAAAGGCGAGGTTTTGGGCGTGGTCAGTACAAATGCGCTGGAGTTGGGAATCGATATCGGACAACTGCAGGCAGCCGTGATGGCCGGTTACCCGGGAACCATTGCCAGCGCCTGGCAGCAGGCCGGACGTTCGGGCAGGCGCGCCGACACGTCGGTAGCAATTCTGGTGGCTTCAAGCGCCCCCATGGATCAGTACGTGGTTTGCCACCCTGATTATTTTTTGCAAAAACCACCGGAATCGGGTGTTATCGATGCGAACAATCTGGTCATCTTGCTTGACCATATCAAATGTGCGGCATTTGAATTACCGTTTAAAGAAAATGAGAAATTCGGCGTGGACACCACACGGGAAATTCTGGAATTTCTGGTGGAGAAAGACGTCCTGCACTTCGTCCCCTCGCAATCGCCGGAGAAGCCGGGAAAGTTTCACTGGATGACCGATGCCTACCCTGCGGAAGCGGTAAGTCTGCGCAGCGCCACACCGGACAATGTGGTGATTATCGATACGACCCACGAAGATCGTGTGATCGGTGAAGTAAACCTTTTGGATGCGCCCGTCATGCTGCATGACGATGCCATCTACATTCACGAGAGCAGACAGTACCATGTGGACAAACTGGACTGGGAACGGCAAAAGGCTTATGTGCACCAGGTGGACGTTGATTATTACACCGATGCGCACACGGACACCAGTTTGCGGGTGCTCGACGTCATCGAAGAGGCAGACATCACCGGCGGAAGGAAAGGGTACGGAGAAGTAAACGCTAACTGGCAGACCACAAAATATAAAAAACTCAAATTTGAATCGCATGAGAATATTGGATTTGGTAAAGTCGAACTGCCGGAGCTGGAAATGCACACCACGGCCTACTGGTGGGAGTTTGAGGCAGATGTCGCCGATAAACTGGCGATTTCCGAAGCGAATCTGGGCGACGGCCTGAAAGCCCTCGCCAATGCTCTGGGAACGGTCGCCGCGGTGTTTTTGATGTGCGATCCAAAAGATTTACGCTCGGTGCCGAGAGTACGTGCGCCCATCACCCAAATGCCGACCATTTATATTTACGACAATCATGCCGGCGGCGTCGGGTTCAGCCAGAAACTGTTTCATCTGCATGACGACCTTAAAAAAGCTGCTCTGGAACTCATCCAAAACTGTACCTGCGAAGCCGGTTGTCCCTCCTGTGTGGGGCCGGTTCTGGAAATTGGTGAGAAGGGAAAAGAAAGCGCTGTGGCCTTGTTACGAATGTGATTCCCCGACAAAAAATGTTTGCACTTTACGAGATTTTTATATTATATTAAAATTAGGGCATTTTAAACTTCCCATTTGCTGTAATTCCCATCTTAAAATTTAGAGTTTTATTGGTTTGTAGCATTTCAATTGTTAAAGTCTTTTCAGAAACGTATCATTCGTACGCTTAAATTTTTTCGTGTAAAACAGAAGAATTTCACTGCAAAATTGTAGGTGGCCGTCCGGCCTGTTGGCGTCGGTAAGGTTGCCGGTATTTTACACGCTCTCTCTTGAGAGACATCCGTTTTACATCTCCTTGATTATGAATGCGTGAGGCACGTCGGAAGGGTGTCGCACGTAGAAAATTCAACGCTCAATTTTAATTCATTTCTTATTCATTTTAACAGGAGGTCTCAGCATGAGAAAAGGTGTTCATCTCAGTATATTGCTTGTTTTAGTTATGGTGTCGTTTGCCATGGCGCAAATTCCGCAAACCATGAGCTACCAGGGGGTGCTTACCGGAGCGGACGGCAACCCTGTAGCCGACGGTGCGGTGTCGCTCACGTTTAAACTGTATGATGTGGCAGCAGACGGCGCAGCGCTCTGGGAAGAAGCCCAGAATATCGAGGTAAGAAACGGCATTTTTAATGCGATTTTGGGCAGCGTGACGACTCTCAATCTGCCGTTTGACAAACAATACTGGCTGGGGATTGCCGTGGGACAGGATGCAGAAATGACGCCGCGCATCGCGCTGACCGCCTCGCCGTACAGCCTGGGCGCAACCGCTACGGTGACGGAACCTGCGGCCGGTCAGAGTTTCGTGGTCCGCAACGCGGCCGGCGCCGCCACGCACCAGCTCAGCGCCGCAGGCAATGTGCTTCACAAAGGCGTGGGTACCTTCGAGGGCGGCGTAAAAATTCCCGCCAGCCCTGACACCTCGCTGATCATTAGTGACAACAATGGTTTTATCTTTTTGGGACCCGACACTTCAGCACAACAAATAGCAGGAAAAGATAGAAAGGGGGTAAATGAATTAAATGCGGTCATAACACGAACTCACTTAGGCGTAAGAGCGATTTCGACACCAAGATTGACTGCAAACCGTGTTTTTTCACAATCTTTTTCTAATATATCATTTGCTGTTGTGGGTAAAGGCATTTTAGGCGGCGTGGCTGGTGATTCAAAATCCGGTAGTGCAGTATTTGGTACGTCGGACGATGGCATCGGTGGGCAATTTATTAGTCAAGCCAACATCGCGGTTGAGGGGACGTCGCCAAACGTTACGGGTGTTCAAGGTAACTCAAACAGTGGCGTTGGCGTTGAGGGCATTTCCACATCTGGCATAGGTGTAGGTGGCCTTTCAGAAACAAATACCGGAGTGTTTGCTGTTTCCACAAGCGAATACGGACTTCTCGCTCGTGGTGGTATGGCCGCTGGCAAATTCGAAGGTGACGTTTTAATAGAACAACAAGGAAAATTGAAAATAGACAATGTGCCTGCCGAAAATTCTGACCAATTTCTGGTATGGGGCGCCGACAAATTTGTCAAAATGCGTTCTTTACCCGCAACGGGTAGTGGTTTTGATGGCACCCTGGTCGGCCAACCATTTTACCTGGTAAACGCAACTGGAGATACGGTGTTTTCGGTAGGCACTGACGGCACCTCGCTGCACAAAGGCGATGAAACCTTCGAAGGCGATGTGATTCTAAAAGGCACAAATGGCAAGGGCATCAAACTTGTGGATGCAACCGGGACAACGCTGGCGGGTTTTGGTCGTGTTGATTTAGACACAGGTCAAAACATAGGTGTCTTCGCCAAAGCTCAAAACCCGGGCGATTTGGCTGCGGTGTTCGAAGGCCCGGTGGATGTTCTTGGTGAAATCACCGCCAGCAGCCTGCACATTGTTAATACAAATGGCGACTCGCTCACAGACTTCTTTGCTGACGGCACGTCCCGTCACCGCGGGCTTGAAACCTACGAGGCCGGCATCGCCATTGTCAACAGCGATGGCAGCACCGCCATCGATTTACAGCCGAACACCGATCCCAGCACTGGGTACGCGTTGACCATCAACGGCAACATTATGGTAAACGGTCTGTTACAGGCAACAGCCAAGGATTTCAGAATTGACCACCCACTGGACCCGGAAAACAAATATCTCACGCATACCAGCGTTGAAAGTCCGGACATGAAAACGGTTTATGACGGTGTGGTTTTGCTCAATGATCACGGTGAATCCGGGGTCGAGCTACCGGAATGGTTCCAGGCTTTGAACGGTGATTTCCGTTACCAGCTTACAGCCATTGGGGCGCCCGCACCAGACCTTTATATTGCGGAAGAAATCCAAAATAATCGGTTTAGAATCGCCGGCGGAACAGCGGGCATGAAAGTCTCCTGGCAGGTAACCGGCATTCGACACGACGCCTGGGCACAAGAGCACCGGCAGACGGTTGAAGGGTACAAAGGTCAACACTGACCTTTTTCAGGAAGGGTGGCGTTTGTTCTTCTGAAGTAAAGAATACCACAATGAACTCTGACAGGGTTGCAATCCCTGTCAGAGTTGGTGGAGAATCCAAAGATTAAAGAAAGGAACCGCAAAATGAATTCAAGAAATTGCATAAAAAACGCCGGTATTTTCTTCGTTGTCCTCTGTATGGCAACGTCTCTTACCGCACAAAGCAAGGTCACAAACAGCGTCTTCGGTAGTGGCGGTACTCCGACAACCGGCAGTTCAAACCGCATCGTCGGCACCGTTGGTCAGCCGGCAATCGGCCAAACGGCCGGCCCGGCAAACGGCGTCCGTAGCGGCTTCTGGGCACAAGCCGTGGATATTGTTACCGGGGTCGAGCAGCAGAGCAGCGAACGGATACCGGAAAAATTTCTGCTAGAGCAGAATTATCCGAATCCGTTCAACCCCACCACGACCATTCAATTTTCGGTCCCGCAAAGATCTTTTGTGACGTTGAAACTGTATGATTTGTTGGGACGATTGGTAGCCACGCTGGTGGATGCGTCTTTCGAAGCCGGCGTTTATAAAGTGAATTTTTCCGGCAACGAACTTGCCAGCGGCATCTATTTTTACCGGCTCACAACGGATCGGGGGTTTGAGCAGTCGA
>CAYVXE010000109.1:0-14036 GCA_964455375.1 uncultured Calditrichaceae bacterium | reverse complement strand
CTTAGCATTGAGTTTTGGCATGGCATGTGTAGGATAGGTGGGAGACTTTGAAGCATTAACGCCAGTTAGTGTGGAGTCACCCTTGAAATACCACCCTTGTTTTGTTAGAATTCTAACCCAGGTCCGTTATCCGGATCGGGGACAATGTTAGGCGGGTAGTTTGACTGGGGCGGTCGCCTCCCAAAGAGTAACGGAGGCGCCCAAAGGTTCCCTCAGCACGGTCGGTAATCGTGCGTAGAGTGTAAAGGCATAAGGGAGCTTAACTGCGAGACATACAGGTCGAGCAGGTGCGAAAGCAGGGCTTAGTGATCCGGTGGTTGCGTGTGGAAGCGCCATCGCTCAACGGATAAAAGGTACTCCGGGGATAACAGGCTTATCGGGCCCAAGAGTTCACATCGACGGCCCGGTTTGGCACCTCGATGTCGGCTCATCGCATCCTGGGGCTGGAGAAGGTCCCAAGGGTTGGGCTGTTCGCCCATTAAAGCGGTACGTGAGCTGGGTTTAGAACGTCGTGAGACAGTTCGGTCCCTATCTGTCGCGGGCGCAGGAGATTTGAGAGGAGCTGCTTCTAGTACGAGAGGACCGAAGTGGACAGACCTCTAGTGTACCAGTTGTCTCTCCAGAGGCACGGCTGGGTAGCTACGTCTGGAAGGGATAAGCGCTGAAAGCATCTAAGTGCGAAGCCCACCTCAAGATAAGATCTCCCTCAGGTTTAACCTGACTGAAGGCCCCTCGGAGATGACGAGGTTGATAGGTCATAGGTGTAAGTGCAGTAATGCATTCAGCCAAGTGATACTAATAGGCCGTGAGGCTTAACCATTAATTATTGTTTTACGGCAGATGGTTAAAGATTTATCCCTATTTTGTGAATACATACGTTCTTAAATTGTACTTGATAATAAATTCCGGTGGCTATAGCGATGGGGAAACACCTCTTCCCATTCCGAACAGAGAAGTTAAGCCCTTCAGCGCCGATGGTACTGCCCTGGTGACGGGGTGGAAGAGTAGGACGTTGCCGGATATTAATACTAAGAGGGAAAAGAATTATTCTTTTCCCTCTTTTTTTTTGTGGAATGTCAAAATGATTTTTTGTATGTTTAGTTAATTTATTTTAATGGAATTAAATTGAAAAAATGTTATATTTAAAAAAATCAAATCAGACTAAAGAAGGTAGTTCAATGAATATGAGAAAGTTTTCGTTAAGGATGGTTTTCCTCCTTTTGTTGATGATTTCGGGGACGGTTCTGAACAACTGTGCAACCACCGGCCAGGGCAGGACATTGAAACAAAGAACCATCGGATTGTACGCATCGGGCACCGAACTTTATAAAAAAGGAAATTATATACAGGCGGTCTATTTGTTAGACCAGGCAATTGAATTTGATGACACTTTTGCTGAAGCCTATTATATGCTTGGACTAACATATATCAAATTGAAAGACTATGATAAAGCTATTACGAATCTAAAAAAAGCCGATACATTAAAACCGATTACAGAAAAACCTGGCTACGATGATGCTGACATAAAATTTAATTTTGGACTGGCTTATATTGGATTGGGAGATTATGAAAATGCTGAAAAATACATGCAAAATGCTGTTGCATTACGCAATGACTTCGCAGAAGCCCAATACAATTTAGCTTTCATCATGCAAAAATTAGATGACAAAGAGAAAGCCTACCAGTATTTGAAGGCTGCTATAGAAAGCGATTCAACTCTGGATAAGTCGTATATTGCACTTGGGGTCTTGTATAAAGATGACGGCAAAATCGATTTGGCAAAATCCCAATTTCAGAAGGCGATAAAAATTAATAAAAAGAATAAAGAGGCCTATAACGAGTTGGGAAAATTATATCATGGACAAAAGAATTTTAAGCTCGCAACGAGATTCTTCAGAAAAGCTGTCCAGTTGGATGAAAATTATGTTGATGCTCTTTTGAATTTAGGCTTTGTCTATGTGGATATGCAATCGTATGAACTTGCAAAAAATAATTTCCTGAAAGTCGTTGCGATAGACTCTACACTGCCGGAAGGTTACATTAATTTAGCCCAGGCCGATTA
This sequence comes from uncultured Calditrichaceae bacterium, assembly GCA_964455375.1. GTDB lineage: Bacteria > Zhuqueibacterota > Zhuqueibacteria > Oceanimicrobiales > Oceanimicrobiaceae > CAYVXE01. Next base: position 11,974 of record CAYVXE010000109.1, on the reverse strand, counting down.
TTTACTCGGTGATGCTGCCGGTGCTTTGCAAAATTTCGAGCAGGTTTTAAGGTTAGACCCAACCAGACCGTTGGTGAATTTTCAGATGGGCCAGATTTACGAGCAAAAGGGAGAGAAAAATAAAGCTATTGAGGCTTACAGAGAAGAGATTTCAATTAATCCGAAACACGCATTTAGTCATTTTAACTTAGCCGTTCTTTTGCACAAATCCGGGAAACTCGATGCAGCGATCTCTGAATATCGGAAATATATATCTTTAGTCCCGCCTACCGATGCAAGAGCAAAAAAAGTCAAAAAAATATTGGCACAACTTGAAAATTTAAATTGAGTTAGTCCATTAAAACAGGCATAATTGGTTGTCTTCAGTTTTCTTTTTCAGTTTCGAATAATTTGTTTCATGTTTTTGTATCAGAGCTGTTTGAATGTCACCTATGAATCTGGACGGTGCGTTTTCCATGTTTTCTCCAAACAGAAATCGCTTCCTGGCATTTGTTAAATAAAGTTTTTGCTTGGCTCTGGTCATACCCACAAAAATCAATCTTCTTTCTTCATCCACATCGATTATACCTAAACCAGGTTTAAATGGTAAAATGTTCTCTTCGCAACCAGAAATGAAGACCACGGGAAATTCCAACCCTTTTGATGCATGTAATGTCATCAGTGAAACCTTATCACTTTGGTAGTCGCACCCGTCAGTGAAATCCCGGGCGTCTATTGTCGTTAAGAACACATCAAGATTGCTGCCATAGAGAGTGGCTTTCAGAATGAATTTACTCACAGCATCGTTGGTGTGAGCATCTAATTTTCCAGGATAGAAAAGTCGCAAAACCTTTTGTAAAATGCTTGTGACGGTCTCATTTGTTGTTTCCAGTAACTGTTCCAATTTTTCTATTGTATGTTCGATGGCTTCCATTTGCCGTGTTTGCAAGCCGGCAAATGTATGGGAAAGAAGCAGTTTCCAAATAGATAACTGCTGCACAGATGCGGCATTTTTTAATTGCCTGACTGATTCCTGTCCGATGCTTTCGGTGGTTTGAAGAAGAATTGATTCAAGGTTGGAATCATTTTCAGGTTGAAAGATAAACCGGAGAAAATCGATCAGTTGTTGTACGTCTTTGTCGTCATAAATTGAAGTTTCTCCCAGGATTTGATACGGAATACCTGACCGTTGAAATGCTTCCTTCAGGAGGCGGTTTTGTTCCTTGAGTCGAAAAAAAACCGCAAAGTCTCCGAAAGATAACATTGGTTTTGAATATGCGGTTTCTTCAATTCTGGCGGAGTCGAAGGAAAAATAGCTGGTACCACTGACCATTTTTTCTATTTCATGAACAATGAATTCAGCCTCTGCTTTGTCGGTCGCTGCCTCGTACGTGCTGAGTTTTATGGGTGTGTCGATTTTTGACCAGGTCTTGTTGGCTGAGTGATTAGCGAATCGGGAAATTACCTGATTTGAGGCATTCAGAATATTTTGCGTGGAGCGGTAATTTTGTTCTAAGGAAATCCTTTTGGCATCAGGAAAGTCTTCTTTAAATTGGAGAAAGTATTTTCGGTCTGCACCCCGGAAACCGTAAATAGATTGGTCCGGGTCGCCGATGACGAAGAGATGTGTCTGTTCGCTAAGCAGATGTCTTAAAAGTTGATACTGTGCTTCGTTGATGTCCTGATATTCATCCACAAAAATCCATTGAAACCGCTTTTTATAGAAAGATGTGATCTCCGGAAATTCCTGAAATAATTGTACTGTGTAATAAAGTAAATCGTCAAAGTCGAAGACATTGTTTCTCCTGAGCTCCTTCTGATATTCGGTGAAAATATCAGAAAAGCTCATGGCATCATGGTTTTTGTCGGCGATGCGTATAATTTTGGGATTTTGTAACTGATTTTTAGCAAGTGAAATCCGAGCGAGAAGGTCAGATAGCTCAGCTTGTTTTCGATGTGGCAGAATATTTTGTAAAAGGGTCTTTCGTTCTGCGTCTGAACAAATTTTCAGTGGGGGAACAAAACCCAACAACGTACCATACTCGAATAAAACAGCCGTGCAAAAGGCATGAAATGTTCTCACTGTGAGTTTGGTGGTTTTGGGCTGGCCGATTAATTTTTCTAGCCTCAAAACCATCTCTTCCGTGGCTTTGTTGGTAAAGGTCAACGCAAGTACATTTTCCGGGTGGATTTTTTCTTCGGTGATCAGGTAAGCAACACGGTGCGTCAGAGTTCTGGTTTTGCCGGTGCCGGGTCCGGCAGTTATGAGCAGTCGGTTCTCCTTTGCAGTCGCTGTTTCTTTTTGTTGTTCATTTAAGCCGGCAAGAATGCCTTGCTGTTCATGTGCCGGTTGTGTTGAATAACCAACTTCCCTACTCTGGTCTTGAATTTTTAGAGTGGGTTTGGTCTGCTGATTTTTACTAAAAGAACCTGTCGCTACTTTATTTGTTTGCTGCGGTTGAACTTTTTTTTTAAGCTGGTCTTCAAAGAAGACAAGCTGTTTTGAAAAATCCTTTCGTTCCGATTCGTCAAATAATTTGATGGTACCAAACTCACCATCGAAACCGGCAGCAATGCTCACCTCTTCATCTCGCACTTTGCGAATTCCTTCCGAGAGCAAACTTCCGCCGAGTTTTTCCAGGTCTGCTAAGGGAACGTCAAGAAGAATGTTCAGCTCAGAGCCGAGGTGATTTAAGAGAAATTGGTAGCTGTTATTCACTCTCTTCGAGGTTACTCCGACCTGATGAATTTCAGAAAGAATTTCCGGTAGAGGAATCAGACTTTTGTAAGGATGCCTGTCTGACGGAATGTCTTCCGGTTCCCGATCGGCCAATGCTTCAACCCGGTGCATGACACCCACGGTGACCATTTTCCCGCAGACAGGGCAGATTTTGTCATTGTCTAACGTCATTTTTGGGTCCCAGCGGATACCGCATTTCCGGTGACCGTCGTAGTGGTATTTCCCCTCTTCAGGAAAAAATTCAATCGTGCCTTCGAAATGTTCTTTGCTGCCACTTTTCAGGGCATCGAAGAGGGCGGGGTACGACAGATCTGTGTTGAAGACGTTTGCTTCTCTGGCCAGTTTTTGTGGTGAATGCGCGTCTGAATTTGAAACGAGGGTGTATTTGTCCAGTTGCGACAAACGCCAGTTCATCGGCGGGTCTGAGGAGAGGCCGGTCTCGACGGCAAAGATGTGGTCGCTGAGATCTTCGAAACATTCTTCAAGTGAGTCAAAACCGGACATGGAACCCAAAAGCGAAAACCAGGGTGTCCAGATATGTGCCGGAATGAAATGCGCTTGCGGGTCGGTCTCGAGAACGATTTCAAGTAAATCCCGTGCGTCCAATCCCAAAATCGGCCGTCCGTCCGAACGGATGTTGCCGATTTGATCCAGCGTTGCCTGGAATTTTTCCGTAGCCTCAAATGACGGCATAAAGACGACGTTGTGAATTTTACGAACTTTTTCATTTTTTTTGTAGATGTTGCTGATTTCGCCGGCGAGCATGAATCGGACGTCACTTCTGCAGGGTGGATAGATTTCTTCCTCGAGCGTTTTGCAATAGTCCGGTTTTAAGCGAAACAGCCCCTCTTCGGCCGGCTCCAGTTTTTCCTGCATTTCAGCCAGCCAGCCCGGATGGGCAATATCACCTGTGCCCACAACCTGGACGCCTTTTAGTTGCGCCCATTTGTAGAGATTTTCTAAATTTAGAGTTTTGCTGGTGGCTCTCGAATAGTAAGAATGAAGGTGGATGTCTGCGACAATTTTCATGAAATTCCTTTAAGTTTATGAAATGGAATTTAAAATTTATCATGAAAGTGTCAATGAAGAAAAAGTTTATCATAAGGAAGAATTATATCTCAATATGCTGTGCTCTTTTGGTTTTTTGAACCAAATTCCGGCCGATTTCAGCATCGAGTGTTTTAACAGAAATACCGGAGGATATCCAGCCCCATGTAGGTTTCACTTGTATGAAGAAATTTTGTCCCTTTTTAATTGCAAGATCAGTAGATTCAGAATCGCTTTCAGTAATTACCGTAACTGTGTGTTTCCCCGGGGTCAGGTCGGCGAGAAGGTACGTACCTGATCTAACTGCACCTAAAACTTTTCCATCAACGACAATCTGTAAAAGCATTCCGACTCCTATCAAAGAACCCGGTCTGACGACGTATAAATTACCCTTATCTTCAGGTGGGAGAAAATGTTTCGCCTGCAAATCCGAAGTTTCCGGCATCATTGGCACATGCACTACACAAGCTGAAATTGAAACAATGAAAATAAACGGAAACCATAGTCGCCATGTCAGAAATATTGCTTTCATCATCAGCTACGCCTTTCTAATACCAAACTCGCAGCCCAATCTTAAATCCGTCCAGGAGATCTTCTGATTTGTTTTTCAAGACTCGCAATCCGCCGAGTATTTCAAAACGACCCACTGCTATCCCCATACTGGATTCAAACGTGTACAAAGGTGCATTGCTTACATAAGCCGCCGCCAATTTGGTTTCGAATATGAACGGCCGTTTTGGAAAAATCTGCACGTCCAGAGCGATTTCCGGTCCGCCATGAACGCGGTTACGGATCAGACTTCGAAAGCCCCCTTCCACATTGAGGATGAGTTGTGGCGTCCTGACCACGGCATAGCCGTAACGGGCACCCCAAAGTGCAAGATAATCTTTACTTTGGTAGCTAAAGTTGTTTTCCGCGATTGTTTCTTCATAAACAGCCAAATCGAATGAGAGTTTGCTGTTGCGGAGAAACTGACTTTCCCATTTAAAAAGGTAGCTTTGTAGATGGTCATTGAGATAGTGGTAATTGAATTCGGTGTTAAAGAAGAAACTTCGGTACTCATCTGAGTTGACGCCAAAGCCGTTGCCCGCTGCATACGGGTAGGAAGGGTAAGGCCCGAACTGCGTGCCCGGTGTTCCGCCCCAGAGATTGACAAAGTCGCCGATATTATCGAAAAATAGCCAGAGAAAAAATTCTGTGGAGTCATCGGAATCGCCGTTGTCTTCGGATTCGTCGTCTCCGTAGTCGTCGGTAAAACCTTCTAAATCACCTTTCTTTTTGTCCTGGGCAAATGCAGTATGGGGGTGTACAGGCAAACTTAAAAGTGTAAAAACGAAAATCAGCAGAAGGATTGATTGAATTTTTTGCATTGTTTGACCTGATTCAATGATTTAGTTGTCACTGGAATTGCAAATGCCATGCCACTCCTGAAATGAATCTTGAGGCTAAGAATTTGCGTGAGCAGCGCTTGACGGGGAGTCGTCGCGGACCGGTCATTTTGAGTGAAATGATGTGGTGCAGGAAATCGATTTTGTGCGCAATTCAGATATTTGGGCACCATTTCCTTGGGTTCAAGGTGATAAAATAGCAGCGAAAGGTTCTTGAGATTGAGACCGATGGGGATGTTGCAGGGTTTGATTTCTGATGTGCTTGTTGGTTTGGTCTTTCCGGTTTGCCCGGTGAGGTGTCTAAAAAGTTAACGCACGATGCTAATAAACTTTACAGTTGTGATTGATGAAGCGTCGATTTGATTATTTTGAAGCCCGGGCAAACACGAGGGACTGTACTTCATCGTTTAACTGATGAATATGTTTTACAATGTCCGAGTGTACTTCATTGGGTCCATTGAGTTCATTAGATAAATCGCACAATTTCTCTAAATTAAGCGCTTCCTGACAGTATTTTTGAGTCGCTAAATAATGTCCAAGCTGGTAATTGTAAAAAGCCTGTTTGTAAAGACATTCCATTTGATAACTGTAACATTTATAAGGCGCTTTTTTTAATAATTCAGATAGAGCGGCAAATGAATTTAGTGCATCATCCCAACGGTGTAATTTTTCCAGAATAATTCCCTTCCGGTAATGCAGAGTGGGATTGTTAGGATAATGTTCGTACAGCTTATTCAGTAATTGTAACGCGTCATCGTATTTTTTTTCATTGAGATAAATAGCGCTCAATCCATACATACCGTCCGTCTTCACGAATTCACCTTTGTCGATGGCAAGTTTAATTTCCCGGATACCATCTTTTCTATTGTCTTTTGCAAATGGCAGCATCCGCAGAAATTTTGATTTTGCCCCCATCCAGTATTTAAACAATCCCATACCATAATAGGCTTCATAGAGTTCGGGATTATAAGCCAGTGCTTTATGGAAATTTTTCATGACCTGCGATCCGTCTTTCAAGGCGCTCATCCATTTGTTTCGCTGTGCATAATAGATACTTCTGGAACCGAAGGCATAGCCTAAATAGAAATAATTTAAGCCGCTTTTTTTGTCTTTCTTAATGGCTTTGCGAGTCACTTCCACGGATAGATTTAGGAGGCTGTCATATTCCGATTCATACGTTTTAACGCGATAATTTCGCATAATTGTCTGGTAAGTGGTCAGGAGTGCAAATATACCTGCGGGTTCTTCGGGAAACTGCTCTCTGATTTTTAATGACAATGTAATTGCATCATCAAATTCATCACTGTGATATTTTTCAACCGCCTGTTTGTAAAGTTCTATTAGGGAGTTGTCTAATTTGGGTTGTGCGGCAAGAGTATTCGTATTGAAAAATGATAGAATTGCCAGAAAGTAAAGAATCGTCGAAATCAATTGTCGCTTTCCAGTAAAAAACATGATCTGCCTCCGAAAATCGGATTTGAAATTGAATGATTTTGCAAAACAAGGGAAAATTCTTAAAGAAATGCTAAGTAATATATAATTTTCCCAGTAAACTTGCAACTGGTATTTTCGATTTTTGATACTCTTAATGTTATTTAAAAATACTTTTAAGAACCCTTTTTGCGGATTTCTTCAATCAGATTTATTTTGGTAAGCAAAAATATTTCTTGATTTCGAGTCTCAAATTAGCGACTTTAAAAGTTTAAATATTTAAGTGAGGAAAATGCAAGAAAAAAATTATAAAGGTCGGTTATTGATAATTTTTTCAATTGTCCTTATCGATTTAATTGGGTTCGGAATCGTCATTCCCCTGTTGCCAATTTACGCTGAGTCTTATGGCGCCAGGCCTTTCATTATTGGTTTACTGGGGATTTCGTATTCAGTGACACAACTTTTGTTCAATCCCATTTGGGGAGCCTTCTCGGATCGAGTGGGCCGTCGTCCCATTCTGCTAATGAGTTTATTTGGTGCAATAATATTTTATACGCTTTTTGGGTGGGCGCCCTCCTTGCTGTGGCTTTTTGTTGCCCGCGCCGGCGCCGGTGTTTTCGCCGCTAATATTTCTACGGCGATGGCCTACATTTCCGATATTACTACCAGAGAAAACCGTACAAAGGGTATGGGGCTCATCGGCGCCGCGTTCGGTCTCGGTTTTATTATCGGGCCTGCGTTCGGAGGCTACCTGAGCCAGTACAGTTATTCTTTACCCGGTTATGGTGCCGCCTGTCTCTCCTTTATCGCATTTACATTGGCGTTTTTTAAGCTTCCGGAAACTGTCAAAAAGAAAGAGAAGGTTGTATTGCAAAAAATGAATCCGATGAATTTTATCCGTCCCATCGGTGAGAGTTTGAAAAACAAAGCGCTTATTTCGCCCATGCTGGTTTTCTTCCTGGTGACGTTTGCGTTTTCGGCTATGCAGATTATTTTCCCTCTTTTTACCATGAAAATTTTTGGTTTTGATGTCAAAGAAAATGGTTACCTTTTTGCCTTCAGCGGGTTCCTTGCGATTTTATTTCAGGGTGGCATTATCGGGCGTCTATCCAAAAGATTCGGAGAAGGGGTTCTTGCGGTTTTCGGGACATTCTTGATGGCAGTTGGCATGGCGATGCTGCCATTCGCAACGCATCTGTCTGTGTTGCTGTTGGCGTTGGCGATTATGAGTGTGGGAATGGGGTTGAGTTCACCTTCTTTAAACAGCCTTATTTCTTTGAATGCTTCGGAGGAAGAGCAGGGGAGCGTGATTGGAGTTTCCCGTTCGGTTTCCACATTGGCGCGGATTTTAGGACCTCTGTGGGGTGGCTGGAGTTTTGGCGCCTTCGGGTTTCAATGGCCATTTTTTACATCCGGACTTGTTTTGTTCGTAGCTATTTTTGTGGGGTGGCCGATGTTGTATGTGAAAGCAAGTACGATTAAAAATGAAACCGTTACTGTCCGTTCATAGAGTCTATTTCTACAAGAAACAGCGTCAGAGTATTAAATTTACAGCATTTTATTTTCATTGCCTCCCTCTCGATTTTTAAATCATAAATACGTATTTGTCCGTCGGTAATGCAACAGCTCTGATCGCGGCAAAACTGCTGAACGCAATCTACTCTGAAAGCACATTTTTGGTTGAAGATTTAAACTGATTTTCGTTAATTGACTTTATTCCCTGGAGGCGTCCCGTTCGTGGAATAATACATAATTGGTGCCAATTAACCAATAAAATACAATCATGGTGCAAAATAAAGTAAAAGCAGGTGGGGGTTGGCAGGCAATACACTATTCATTTGAAATGGCGAGAAAAGCCGGAGGCGTCCTGAAGCTGTACCGTGCTTTAAAAAGCCGAAACACATGCAAGACGTGCGCCCTGGGAATGGGAGGTGTCTCCGGTGGCATGAAAAATGAGTTAGGGCAGAGTTTTCAGGTGTGCAAAAAATCCATGCAGGCGCAAGCTCAGGATATGCAACCGGGTGTTGCAGATTCATTTTTTGAAATGAACCGGATAAATGATTTAAAGAAATTGTCCGGTAGGGAGTTGGAGGCGCTTGGCAGGCTGGTGCATCCGTTATATTTGCCGGATGGTGCCGACCGGTTTAAAGTCCTTTCCTGGCAGGAGGCACACGATTTGTTGCTTGCGAAGTGGCAGCATGTTCAACCCCGTCACAGCTTTTTTTATGCCTCTGGCCGTTCTTCCATGGAAGCAGCGTTTCTGCTGCAATTGCTGGCACGACAGTGGGGAGCGAATAATATCAATAATTGTTCCTACTACTGCCACCAGGCTTCCGGTGTGGGGCTGGCAAAAAGTTTAGGGGGAGGGACGAGCACCGTAACTTTGGAGGATGTGCAAAAAAGCGACCTGGTTGTGCTTATCGGTGCAAATCCGGCGAGTAATCATCCACGTCTCATCACCTATTTAAGTGACTTGCGGCGTCGCGGCGGTCATGTGATCGTCATTAATCCGATGCAGGAAGTTGGTCTGCAAATTTTCAAAATACCCAGCAATCTCCGATCTTTTTTTAACGGTTCGGAAATTGCAACCTTTTACCTGCAGCCACATTGCGGTGGCGATCTTGCACTGCTGAAAGCCGCAGCCTGTTACATGTTGAAGGAAGGAAAAGCAGATGAAGATTATTTGCGGCACTACTGCAACGATACACACAAATTCATCTCGGACTTAAAATATGAAAATCTGCAGAGGCTTCTGGATAAAAGCGGTGTGTCCCACAGAGGTCTTCAAACTTTGTGTAACTACCTTGCTCGGTCTGAACGGACTATCTTTGCCTGGGCGATGGGCATAACCCATCAGGCGCACGGGGTGGAAAGTGTTCAGGCCATTGCAAATCTGGCGCTTTTGTGTGGAATGATTGGGAAGCCCGGCGCCGGGCTTCTGCCGATACGCGGCCACAGTAATGTGCAGGGAGTCGGCTCGGTGGGTGTAACTCCGATGCTCAAACCGGCCATGTCCGAAGCTATTTTGCGTCAATTGAACATCGAATTGCCTGAAGCGCCGGGCAAAGACACCTTTGCCTGTATGCAGTCTGCGGACAACGGAGAAATGGATTTTGCGCTCATGCTCGGTGGCAATCTTTACGGTGCTAATCCCGATTTGAAATGGGCGCAGAAAGCATTGGCGAAAGTAGATTTTACGGCACACTTTAACACCACGATGAATCTGGGCCACCTGTTCGGTCATGGCCGTGAAATGTTGGTTCTACCGGTTCGTGCGCGAGACGAAGAACAGCAAAGTACATCTCAGGAAAGTATGTTCAATTTTGTGCGTCTGTCAGAGGGCGGGAGGAAAGCTCCGGTTGCAGACTTGCCATCGGAAAGTGAAATTTTGAGCAAAATTGCCCGGGCACTGTTAGGAGACAGTCCGATTCCGTGGACCAGGTTGCGTGATCATCGCGAAATCCGGAAATTCATCGCGGACGTTGTCCCGAATATGCAGCCAATATTCGGATTGGATGAGGGAAAAGAATTTACGATTCCGGGAAGAATATTGCACGAACCAACGTTTAACACCGAAAACGGCAAAGCAAACCTGGAGATTTTGTCACCGCCGGATATGCGGCCCCAGGAAGGAAGCTTCAACTTGATGACCTTGCGTTCAGAAGGTCAGTTTAACACCATTGTTTATGAGGATGCAGACATTTACCGGGGGGTCTCTCACCGGCAGGTTGTTTTTATGAATGCGGAAGACATTGCAGAGAACAACTTTCCAGCGGGTGAAAGAGTGTGGGTGGAAAGCGAGGTGGGAAGACTGTGTGTTGAATTGGTTGCGGCGCCTATTCGGGCAGGAAATGTTGCCATGTACTTTCCGGAAGCGAATGAATTGGTGCCTGCCAAAGTGGATCCGCAGTCGCGAACACCGGTTTTTAAACACGTGGCGGTAAAAGTTTATGAAGCCTGAAAACAGTCGTAAAAAATGTAAAAATTTATCAGTAAAACCATAAACGGAGACAGAATGAAAAACGATCAAATTATCGAAGTAAATGATACGGTAAGAGAACTGGTTGCGAAGATACCGAAGACCGATTTGCATGTTCATCTGGATGGCTCGGTGCGTCTCGAAACACTCATCGAAATTGCCGAAAAGGAAAAGATAGAATTGCCGAGTTACACGGTTGAGGGACTCAATGAACTCGTGTTTAAAGAGGAATACAAAGACCTGGTTGAATATCTTAAAACCTTCGGCTATTCGTGTTCCGTCATGCAGAAACCGGAATATTTGGAGCGTATTTCCTATGAAATGGCGCTGGACAATCAGGCAGAAGGCGTTCGTTATCTGGAGGTTCGCTTTGCACCGCAGTTGCATATCAACAAAAATATGGATATGAAGGTGGTCATCGAAAGTGTCGACAAAGGATTCAAGAGGGCGCAACAGGAATTCAATGCAAAATCTGAAGTTACATCCGGAGCGGAGCCGCCTTTTCATTATGGCATCATTGTTTGTGCATTACGGAATTTTGGCCCTTATTCGGAGTATTATTCGAATTTCATTGATTCGCTTTCCTATTCTGACTCAGAAAGCATTTTTAGTCTTTGTTCTCTTGAGCTGGCAAAAGGAGCCGTAAAAATCAGAGATGAGTTCGGCTTTCCCATTGTCGGATTCGATCTGGCTGGCGCTGAGGCCGGAAATCCGGCAAAAGTGCATGCGCAGGCATTTCAGTATGCGCACGAAAACTTTCTTGCAAAGACCGTGCATGCCGGGGAAGCGTACGGACCGGAGTCTATCTTTCAGGCGATTACGGAATTGCACGCCGACCGCATCGGCCACGGGTACTACCTGTTTGATGCATCAAAAATTGAAAATCGTTCTATTCGTGACCGGGAACGCTATGTGGAAGAACTCAGTCAATATATTGCGGATCGCCGCGTGACCATCGAAGTAAATTTGACCAGCAATTTACAGACGAATGCTTCTTTAAAAACATTGAAAGAGCATTCCTTTAAGAAAATGGTTGAGCATGATTTGAGCACCACCATTTGCACCGACAATCGCACGGTCAGCAAAACCACCGTCAGCAATGAAATTTTGCTGGCGCTGGAAAATTTTGCATTGAAGCCGCATCAGTTAAAAAATATCATCGTCTATGGTTTTAAACGGAGTTTCTTCCCAGATAGTTATTCACATAAACGGCAGTATGTCCGCCGCTGTATCGACTATTACGAAAAGGTGGTAAGCGGGTCGGTCCTGGAAGCATGAAAGCAATAGGGGGATGTCCAAAAAGTCAAAAAATATTGTCATTTCGAATCAGGCGGACGCCTGAGGAGAAATCTGGTTCTGAGACAGATCGTAACATAAATAATTGTTTTATAAGTTATCTTCAATCAATTG
>CAYVXE010000108.1:0-14242 GCA_964455375.1 uncultured Calditrichaceae bacterium | reverse complement strand
GTGGAAATTCCGCGGGATAAGTTTGTGGTGATCACCGGTCTTTCCGGCTCCGGGAAATCGTCGCTAGCGTTTGACACCATTTATGCCGAAGGGCAGCGCCGCTATGTGGAGTCACTCTCCGCCTATGCCCGGCAGTTTCTGGGACTCATGGAAAAACCGGATGTGGATTACATCGAAGGGCTGTCGCCTGCCATTTCCATTGAACAGCGTAAAGCGAGTCAGAATCCGCGCTCTACTGTTGGCACGGTTACTGAGATTTACGATTATCTGCGCCTGCTCTTTGCCAGAATCGGTAAGCCGTATTGTTACAACTGCGGTAAAGCAATTGAGAAGCAAACCGTTCAGCAAATTGTGGACACGGTCATGAAACTCAAACCCGCCACCCGAATTCAGGTGCTGGCTCCCGTAATTCGGGGACGCAAGGGTGAGTATAAAGATGTCTTTGAGGAAGCACGTCGGGATGGCTTCGTTCGCGTTCGCGTTGACAATAACGTGTTTGATTTGTCCGAGGAGATTAAACTCGATAAAAAGAAAAAACATAACATCGAAATCATCATAGACCGGCTGGTCATCGACCGGAAAATTGAAAAACGCCTGGCGGATTCATTGGCGACAGCCCTGAATATCGCCTCTGGAATTGTTTTGATAGATGTTCTCAATGAGGACAAGACGACCGCAGAAGAGTTACTTTTCAGTGAGCACTTCGCGTGTGTGGATTGCGGTATTTCTTACGAAGAACTGGCGCCGCGCATGTTTTCGTTCAACAGTCCGTACGGCGCCTGCCCGGTCTGCAATGGTTTGGGTACAACCATGGAGGTTGATCCTGACCTTGTTGTGCCGGATCCAAACCTTTCACTATCGGGCGGAGCGATTGCCACCTGGAAAGATAGTAAGGAAGGTTGGTATTTCACACAATTGCAGTCCGTGGCAAAACATTTCGATATTCCATTGGATGTACCCTGGAAGGCGCTGGACTCCAAACAAAGGGCAATTGTTCTAAATGGCTCAAATGGCGAAGAAATCCATTTTGTTTATCAACGTGAAAAGAAAAATTTGCAATACGAGTTTTCCAGTACGTATGAAGGCATCATTCCCAATCTAATACGGCGTTACAAACAGACCGAATCCAATTACATTCGTTCCTGGATCGAATCATTCATGAATGTAAAAGTGTGCCCCGAATGTGGCGGGGCGCGTCTGCGCAAAGAAGCCTTAGCGGTAAAATTGGGGGATCAGAACATTCAGTCGGTTACTGGCATGTCGATAATAAAAACCTTTTCCTTTTTTGAAGCGTTGCAATTAACGGCGCGGGAAGAAAAAATAGCGCACCAGATCCTCAAAGAAATTCGCGAGCGGCTGGGATTCTTAGTGAATGTCGGTTTAAGCTATTTGACGCTCAATCGCAGCGCCGGCACGTTGTCCGGCGGTGAAGCGCAGCGTATTCGCCTGGCGACCCAGGTCGGTTCACAATTGGTCGGTGTGTTGTATATTTTAGACGAGCCTTCGATTGGGTTGCACCAGCGTGACAATCAGCGGTTGTTGGATACGCTCATGCGATTACGGGATCTGGGGAATACCGTTCTGGTGGTTGAGCATGACGCGGAAACCATCGAGAAAGCAGATTTTATCATTGACCTTGGACCGCGTGCGGGCGCCCACGGCGGAGAAATTGTTGCAACCGGAAGCGTCGATGATATTTCAAAAAACGAGAATTCTCTTACCGGTCAATATCTTTCAGGAAAAAAATCGATAGAAGTGCCATCTAAACGCCGGGCCGGTAGCGGTGAGTTTCTGATGTTGGAAAGAGCATCCGGTAATAATCTGAAAAATATCAATGTAAAAATTCCTTTGGGTGTTTTAAATTGCATAACGGGTGTGTCCGGTTCCGGAAAGAGTACGCTCATAAATGAAACGCTTTACCGCATTCTCGCAAAGCATTTTTATCGCAGTAAAAAAGCGTCCTTAGCGCACAAGCGTATATCGGGTTTGGAATTGATCGATAAAGTGATCAGTATCGATCAATCACCTATTGGCCGCACCCCGCGCTCGAATCCGGCTACGTATACCGGCTTGTTTACTCACATTCGGGATTTGTTTGCGCATGTTCCGGAAGCCAAAATTCGCGGTTACAAACCGGGTCGCTTCAGTTTTAATGTGAAGGGTGGCCGTTGTGAAGCCTGTGAAGGTGACGGACTTATTAAAATTGAAATGCATTTTTTGCCGGATGTTTATGTGAATTGTGAAGTTTGCAAAGGGAAACGTTACAATCGGGAAACCATTGAAATAAAATATAAAGGCAAATCCATCGCAGATGTTCTGGATATGACGGTGAGTGAAGCTTTGCAGTTTTTTGAAAATATTCCGAAAATCAAACGGAAATTGCAAACGCTATATGATGTTGGTCTGGGGTATATTCATCTTGGGCAGCAGGCAACCACCCTGTCCGGCGGCGAAGCCCAGCGTGTCAAGCTTTCCACGGAACTGTCAAAAGTCAGCACCAGCAAAACGCTCTACATTCTGGATGAGCCTACCACCGGCCTGCATTTTGAAGATATTAAAATGTTACTGGAGGTCTTGAACCGGCTTGTGGATAAAGGCAATACGGTTGTCGTGATCGAGCATAATTTGGATGTGATTAAGACGGCGGACTACATTGTCGACCTTGGGCCTGAGGGTGGAGATGGCGGAGGCCGCATCATTGCAACCGGCACTCCTGAAATGGTCGCGAAAGTTAAGAAATCCTATACAGGTGTTTTTCTGAAGCAAGAACTGCAAAAAAATGGCCAGTACCAAAAGTGATACTGGCCTTCCCCCTAATCCCCGGTGTAAAGATACTTTGAAGATGCTAAATCCCGGATGTTTTTCTATAGATGCTTCAGGGATTGAGGATACTCATTTCCGGTTCCACGGACAATTTTTTGACATTTGAGATGAGATGCCGATTTTTGAATGGCTTGCAAATAGTGCTATCCACACCGTTTTCCTGGATTTCTATGGCAAGCTGCTTTTCTGTTCCGTCGAGAATCATTACCACTTTCAAGTCCTGATATTTTCGTTTGATTTTTTTGATAAAATCTACACCTGTTTTGCCATTGGTTTTAAAATGGCTTAAACTGTAATCCATCAGTAAAATTTCAGGGTGAAATCTGCGCAGCATATACATCGCGGACTCGACATTTTCAGCAATTTCAACTCGATAGACATCACAAAGCGCCAGGTAGATCTGCATCTGAGTGCCGAGTTCGTCGTTTAGCAGGACAATTTTTTTCATGGAGATTTCATACAAAGTTGTGCAGTTCAATGATGTTTAATTTTCTCTGATAATATTAACAAGCAGAACGATTTGCGGAAATAAACTTTGTTAAATCTGTGAAAAAAACTGCTCGCTTCGTCGGGGAGAAAATTTGCGGCAGAGGATGACCACTGTGAGTTCGAAAGCTGGTCAGTTGATTGGACTTGTGAGGTTTTCTTTTTCTGAGGTAAGGTGATGAAAAATTTTAATGCCGTAAAATAATAGGCAGGCACTGACAGCAATGACAGGCGGGTTGACATGGTCAGACCAATTATACCAATCCCATTTCAGCCAATCGGTGTTATAAAATAATACAGCAAGGGAATTGTTGATTAAATGGACGATGATACCAGGAATAATGCTACCACTTCTCCAGGCCATGTAACTGAGCAGCAGCCCTAACAAAATAATCTGGATCATCCATTGCGGCATGTGGAAAAATGAAAAGATGAGCGCTGTGACGAATATGGCATGTGGCGCATCCATCTTATTTTCAAGAGCACTTTGCAGCACACCGCGAAAAAGAATCTCTTCGAAAATACTGGCCATTAAAATAATGGCGACAACAATAACAATTCCCTGGATCAACGTTTCAGCGTGAACTATTTCGGTGGTGAGTTTTTCAAGCTCTTCAGGAATTTCAATAAAATGGGTAACGATCCGATCAATCTCATCGCTGAGGACTGCGGCAGATAACCCGATAACAATGCTAACAAATAATATTCTGTAATTACATGGATAGAATCGAGTTGAGATCTGAAAATTGAAATTCTTGATACGTAGATAGATGAGCAGAGGTGCAACAAAAACAAACTGTCCGAGAATTAAGTTTGATTTGGATTCGAATTCCGGTAAAATGAAAGCGGTAATTGTGGCTAAGATAAATCCGATAATGATGCTTATAAAGATTTCTTTGAGAGACAGTTGGCTTTCCTGAAAGTCGTCACTGGTTGGTTCCAAATTTTAATGTCTCCTTTTGAATTCAGACAAGATAATTCCCGCTGAAATTGCCACATTTAACGATTCCGCCTTACCGAACCGGGGTATTTTTACCGATGTTGACAATGCCCTTAATGGGGCATCGATGCCTGACGTTTCATTACCGAAAATGAACACATTTCGCCTGCCAAAATCAATGTCGTAAATTGATTTTTCAGCGTGGACATCGGCGGAGAAAATACGATATTCGTTCTTTATAAAATGATTTAATTGTCTGCTTAAATCCACATCAGGATAAATTGGTAAATGGAAAACTGCTCCCATGCTTGCCCGAATAACTTTGGGATTGGTAAATTCAACACTTGTTTTGCTCAACATCACTCCATCCAATCCGAACCAGCCCGCAGTTCGAATGATGGTACCGAGATTGCCGGGGTCTTTTACATTATTTAACGCAACCAGGTTATGGCCTGAAGAGTGTGTGACAGTTTCCGGTGTGGAGCGAGGAATTTTTGCGACACCAATAAACCCTTGTGAATGAATGGTATCTGATAATCTGTTTAAAGTCGTCCGGTCTATTTTCTCCACAGGAATATTAGCTTCATGACATCGGTTGAGGAAGGTCCGTGCGCGTTCTGAAAGTGTTGATGGTGGGCAGTAAAAAAGATGTTCCAGTTTAAAATCGGAGTCAAAGATTTCCTCTAAGAGGCGTAGCCCTTCCACGAGGATTTTACCTTCTTTGTCACGATTTTTTTTTAATTTGAGTGACGCAAAATATCGTAACTGACTTTTTGAGATCAATGGCTTGTTGGAAGTTTATAAAAATGCCGCAGGTTGTGTAAATGAAGTGTTGGGTGTGACATCGAAGTGAACGGTCTAATTCTCGAAATATTTAGACTCTTCACTATTAATGACATCGATCATTGCATCTGCTTTGTTCGTTTGCAGTAGTTTGTCGCGAAAATCTTTTTTGTGCATGAGTCTTGAAATTCTGCTCAGAGCTTTCAGGTGCGGGCCGGTTTGGTCCTGAGGCCCGATGATGAGCCAGACGAGACGTACCGGTTTATTGTCGAGAGAATTAAAGTTAACCGGCTTTGGTGTAATACCGAGGGCGGCGACAATATCTTTAACGCCTTCAGATTTTCCATGCGGAATAGCCACTTCGTCGCCAACTCCGGTACTCATAACCGCTTCGCGTTCGAGTACAGCATTTAATATTTGCGATGTGTTGTTGAGTTTTACAGAATCCCCAATGATACCAACCATCTCTTCAATAATTTTATTTTTTTCCGTACTCTCGAGCGGAATTTTAATTCGGTCTTCTGTTAAAATACTGCTTAATTTCATTTTTTATGGTCACAAACTTAGTAATTAGCGCTGGCTTCTAAAAATTCCAAGCAATATAAACAATTAATCGGCAATATCAAATAAAAAATTCATTTTTAGATGAAAACAAAAAGCCATTACATGAGTAATGGCTTTTGGGCGGGATCGACGGGACTCGAACCCGCGATCTCCGGCTTGACAGGCCGGCGTGTTAACCAAACTACACCACGATCCCGTTTATTTATGATTTCTGTTCCTGTTTGTCATTTTTATTTGTTACGCTAAGAATGGCAATAGGAATTAATATGCAATAACCGACAACTAACAAAATGGGAGCCAGGCTTAAACTGATAATACCATCAACAGGACCAGTGGCGAGCGCCCAATAGCCTAATAAAATCGTCAAAATACTGACACCAAAAATGGTGTAGTTTCTGCGTGTAAAAGGAAGTACGATGCCTTTCCTTTGGTCCTGTAAATAACGCTTCTTTTTTGTCTTTTTCTTGTCCATTTTGCAGAGACGAATATAGCCAAATAAACTACCACTGTCAAGTGAAATTTCAACTGCCGGATATTTTATGATTATGGTAAAAAGGAAAAATATCGCAGAAATTTCCTTTTTTCTTTGACTTTTTGTTATTGGTTTTATAAATTTTATATTCATTCATTTAACAGTTAGTTATTTTAATGATGAAGCTGCATAGAAAAATAGCCATTTTTCTTGCTTTTCTGATAGTACCTGCCATCATCTTTGCAAAAACTTCCGTAAAGGGCGCCACAAAAAGTAAGAGCATGCTGTATGAAATCAGTTTGAAACAAAGTACCGGTTCGCCGGTTCTTGATGGGGTTTTGAGTCCAAATGAGTGGAAAAATGCGGCGGTGATATCCAATTTTACCCAGAAAGATCCTGCTGAAGGGATGCCGTCCTCCGAACCTACTTTCGTCCTGATTACCTATGATAAAAATAATATTTATTTTGGGGTTCGTTGTTTTGATCATGATCCGAACAAAATCGTCGCCAATGAGATGAGGCGGGATTACGATCTCTCCAATAATGATTATGTGGAAATCGTCATCGATACCTACCATGATCAGCGGAATGCCTTTTATTTTGCCACCAATTCCCTTGGTGCGCGTCTGGACTGTGAAATTAAGACAGAAGGCGAGTACATCAATTGGGAGTGGGATGGAATATGGCAAAGCAATGCCCGAAAAGATGAATTGGGGTGGACGGCTGAAGTAGCAATTCCATTCAAAACTCTGAGATTCGATAAAAATAAAAACTTGACGTGGGGAATCAATTTCGGTCGTTACATTCCGCGCAAACGCGAAGAGTCATTCTGGTCACCCATCTCTCGAAATGATGATTTTAAAAGATCCGGTAAGTTTAAAGCATCAAAATTCGGTATTCTGCGCGGAATACGAAATATTCAGACGAATGATCGGTTGCAGTTAAAACCATATTCCATCGGCGGCCTGGAACAAAATCGCAATCCCGTTACCATCAAGCAGGACAGGAATAGTTTAGCGGATATTGGTTTGGATGCAAAATATCGTTTGACCTCTAATTTAATTACTGATCTGACCATCAATACAGATTTTGCTCAGGTCGAGTCGGATGTGGAGCAGGTAAATCTTTCCAGATTCAGTTTGTTCTTTCCTGAAAAGCGAGATTTTTTTATTGAAGGTCTCGATATGTTCAACATTGGTGAATCGAACATTGACGGTGCGTTTACGCGGCTGTTTTTCAGTCGGCAAATCGGATTGCACCGGGATGCGGAGACCTTTGAGCTGAAGAGGACGCCGATTATCGGCGGTGTTAAGCTCACCGGGAAAGAAGGAGCTTATGAGGTCGGTTTTTTAAATGTGTTGACAAACGGTATCGAATATACCAATTTAAATAATACCCATGTGAAAATACCGAAAACCAATTATTCGGCTTTTCGGGTTAAACGGGATGTTCTTAAACGTTCTTACATTGGGTTTATGGGGCTAAGCAAAGATGAGTTCAATCAGGGGAAAAGCAACCGGACTTTTGCTGTCGATGGCGTTTTTGCTTTCGATAATAATATAACGGTCAAAGGCTATCTTGCGAAAACGCATACGCCCGGTTTGCCAGGCAAGGATTTGAATGGCCACATAGATGCGGGTTGGGGAGGTGATCTTTTTTCCGTCAATGGTTCCTTTACAGATATCGGTGAAAACTTCAACCCGGAAATGGGATTTTTACAATGGACAGATATTCGCAAGTATCATACGCAATTCAATTTCAATCCAAGGCCGAAAATATTTAACACACGGCAATCATTTTTTTCGTCTGATCTCGAATTTATCACAGATCATAACAATGTGCTGCAATTCAGAACATTATTTACCAGTTTGTATAATCAGTTCAATAACAACTCCTACGTCTATGTGAGTTACATAAATTATTATGATAATGTGCCGGCGCCTGGTTTCTATCTTGGCCAGACGTTTGTACCAACAGGAATTTACCATTATGCACTCGGGAGTATCGGTTATGGCTCCGACAGGAGCCGGAAAATTTCAGGAAGTGTTTTCGGCGGCGGCGGTTCGTTTTACAGTGGAAAATTCTGGTCGCTGAATGCTGCCAGTTTTCTGAGGCCAACCGACAGAATTTCATTAGACTTTAATTGGGAATGGGATAAAGTGGATGTGCCATTCCAGGATGGAAACTTTACCACCAATTTACTTTCAGCGAGGTTTAATTATTCATTTACGACAGAGCTGTTTGCGAAAGCCTATGTACAATGGAACAGTTTTGATGCGCGCGTTATCAGCAACATCTTGCTCAATTATAAATACTCTCCCGGGAGTGATTTGTATCTGGTGTATAATGAGGAATGGAATACACTCGGCAGAATTAATACGGTCAACCGAACGGTTATTGCCAAGCTAACCTATTTACTGGATTTCCACAGATTTTAGTATTGCTTATAGTGGTTTAGGCTCTGACAATGGTCTGAAAAAAAAAGGCGCTTAGTTCATTTGGCGCCTTTTTTGATTCCACATAGTTGGATATTGTATCACTTTTTGCCGTTTAGGTTGGCGCGGCCAATAGAGAAATAGTCTATGTCCAGCCGTTTCATGCGCCGGGGTTCGTAGAGATTTCTTCCATCGAAAATAACCGGGTAATTGAGAGTTTCCTTGATTAAATAAAAATCCGGCTCTCTAAATGCGTTCCATTCGGTCATAATGATAAGAGCATCTGCACCCTCAAGCGCATCGTAGCGTTTTTGGAAAAGAGAGACGTTTTTATCCAATTTGTCTACAAAAATATGTTCAGCTTCTTCTATGGCTTCAGGGTCGTGGCCGCGAACTGTTGCTCCAAGGGCAGTCAGTTGATTAATCATATCGATAGCCGGTGCTTCGCGCATATCATCGGTCTTTGGCTTAAATGCCAAACCCCACATGGCAAATGTTTTCCCTTGCAAATCGTTTTTGAAGTAAGAACGAATTTTTTTTATGAGAACGGTTTTTTGATTCTTATTTACTTCTTCCACAGAAGAAACAATTTTCATGTCGATATCATATTCTGTCGCAGTGCGAATGATTGCCTGGACATCCTTCGGAAAGCAGGAACCTCCATAACCTGTTCCGGGATAAATAAATTGCGAACCGATGCGCCCGTCTGAGCCAATGCCTTTGCGCACCATCTCAATGTCGGCACCCACGGCATCGCAAAGGTTTGCCATTTCGTTGATGAATGAGATCTTTGTAGCAAGCAAAGAGTTCGCGGCATATTTGGTCAGCTCGGCGCTTTTTTCATCCATGATCAAAATAGGTTTACCGGAGCGGACAAAAGGACGGTACAAACTGGTCATAATTTCTCTGGCTTCTTCATCGCTGGTTCCAATAACGACCCGATCGGGACGCAGAAAATCATCGATCGCGGCGCCTTCTTTTAAAAATTCCGGATTGGATACCACCGCGAAATCTTTATCGGTGTGTTTCTTGATTTCCGCTGTAACTTTTGCCGCTGTTCCCACCGGCACGGTACTTTTGTCCACGACGACTTTGTATCCATTCATATATTTACCGATATCTCGTGCCACAGCCAACACATATTTTAGATCCGCAGAACCGTCTTCGTCGGGTGGCGTGCCTACGGCGATGAAAATAATTTGCGCTTGTTCTACTGCGTACTTCATGTCTGTTGTGAAGAACAAGCGGTCTTCCTTCACGTTTCTGATAACCATGTCGGTCAGCCCGGGTTCGTAGATAGGGATTTCACCATTGTTTAATTTTTCAATTTTGTCTTTGTCGATGTCCACGCAAATGACGTCATTGCCCGTATCGGCAAAACAGGTACCGGCAACCAATCCGACATAGCCCGTTCCAACAACTGAAATCTTCATTCTTTACTCCATGTTTAAATAATTATTGCTAAGATCAATCCGGTTATATACATCGGCATGTTTCTAATTCAACATTAGATTCTACATTGATGTTGAATGATTTTAACAAAACATACTGTTTTTACAAGCAAAGGTTGTTTTTGGCGAAAAAAATGACGGAATTTTATGGTCAAATTATTCCAGAAACGGTGAAGCCGTTAAATGCCGGATGCGCTTTAATTAATGGTGTATGCTGCATTTTAGCAGATGCAATTTGTATCATGGTATCAAGATTCATGTTAAACTATGATTTTTGCGATGCGCTGTAACGCAAATAAAAAACGCCGCTCATTTTGATCTGAGCGGCGCTGCACCAGGATAAGAGGAAGGTAGAGAGGAGTTAACTATTGTTGGACGTCTTCTGCATTGTCTCTGTTTTTGATTTTGTAACGGCCGTGAAAAAAGCCGCGGCGGTCACCCTCGCGTCCGGTTCTGAAATGACCCTTCACCGTACCGATCGTGTCATGCGCCCGGTTTACCCAGCGACCACGGAATATACCGGTGTTTGCATCGGTGTCGTAACCCCATTCACCAGCAAGCAAACCGCCGAAATTTCCGTTCATGCTGATGTATTTCCCTTTGAAAACTTTGTTGCCAAGCCGGTTGATACCCCAGATGCCTTTGAGAAAGCCGGCGTTTGTGCCAATGCTGTTAATCCAACGGCCTCTGAATTCACCACCGTCTTTGCGTGTTTTTGCCCATCTGCCGGCAAGAAATCCACCCGCAAACGGAACCACGTCTTTACTGTGGCTGACGATTGAGACTTCATGCCCACCGGTTCCCACCGCTTCCAAAAGGTCTAAGGAATCCAGTTCGCTGAAAGCCAGGGTCTTTGAAAAAGCGCCGGCATTGATTGTAAACGTTCCGTCAACGCCGTCATTCGTGGTGTCGTTGTCGATGATGGCCAGTGCAAAACCGTCGAAATGGGGTTTGGTAAAAGATGTGAACTCAAAACGTTGTCTGTTCTCACGCGGGCGGACGATAAAGTCATTGTTTTCGAAACGAATGGTCTTTAGAATAACCAGCGTGCCTTTGCTTACTTCTACCGAACCGCTCCAGTCTACAACTTCGGTTGCGGTTGAGTCACCTTCTAACAGACCAAACGTAATTCGTAGAAAATATGCTTTAATCGCTGTATCGGATTCTGCCGTTAATGCGGTTACAACATCAGGTTCAGTTGCTACCGGGTCGCTGGCGCTGACATCTTCTGAAAAATCTGCCGCCATATCAGCTTCACCAAATGCGAAGTTTTCATCTTCAGTGGTGTATCCGCCAAATTCTTTGTTGAGACTGATTTCGTCTGTACCGGTGTTGTCTTCCGTACCGGTGAGTGGTTGATTGCTGCTGCATGCCGTAAAAGCCATTAGAGCGGAAAGAACAGAAATCCATAAAAGGGCTGTGTACTTTTTCATTTTAAACCTCCAGGTAATTAATTGTTAATAGTTTCTTGTTAAAACTGAAATTCATGAAATTCGCATCTTCCCTATGCATGCAGCGTGCCAAAAAAATATAGCGTCTGATGGGACATGAAATAATTTCTATAAAAACAATGAGAAAGTGGCTGCATCAACCTTGTGCTTTTGGTAAAGTTCGAACAGATAAAATGACCCGGAGAGTGCATGGTTGTACCTGTGGGTACATTGTTTGTATGGCTTTCTTCGCTTTTTAATTTAACTTGAATTTTAATTGTTCAATATTTATGTTGCATTATTGCGTTACAAATCAACTTTTAGCTTTTTAAGAATTGTGGTTTAGCCCAGTCTGGTCAATAAATCTTAGAACAACATGAATAAATCAATAAGGATACTTTTTGAAAATCATTTCGGTGAAAAGATCACGCAGGCTGTGCCCTTGAAAGCGCACGGTTCAAACCGTCGTTTGACCAGGATTACGAGTAAGCACCACAACGTGATTAGCGCCGAGAATGAGGATCATTCTGAGAATATGGCCTTTGTGGAATTTTCGCGCTACTTTCGTCAAATGGGTTTGCCCGTTCCGAAAATTTACGCTGAAAATCTCGCTGAAAATATCTACCTGGAAGAGGATTTAGGTGACGATACCCTGTTCGACCTGATGACAACACAACGTAAAAATCAGCAGGAGTTCCCTGAGGACATTGAATTGTATTATGAAAAAGTTGTTCGCATCTTGCCACGTTTTCAGATTGATGCGGCCAAGCATTTTAATTATGAATTATGTTACCCGCGTCACACGTTTGATCGCCAATCCATGATGTGGGATTTGAATTACTTTAAATATTATTTTTTAAAGTTGGCTCAGATCCCTTTCGATGAGCAAAAGCTCGAAGACGACTTTAACGCGTTTGCAGACTTTTTGTTGGAAACAGATACCGAATATTTTCTGTACCGGGATTTTCAGTCAAGAAATATCATGATCCTTGATGGTGAACCCTATTTCATCGATTATCAGGGCGGTCGGCGGGGTGCGCTGCAGTATGATATCGCATCGCTGCTTTACGATGCAAAAGCCGACTTGCCATTCGATGTTCGAGACCGCCTGATGGAAAAGTATCTGGACGCATTGCAGGAATATATTCCGGTGGCCCGCGACGCTTTCTTAAAATATTATTATGGTTACGTACTGGTGCGGATCATGCAAGCCATGGGGGCTTATGGATTCCGGGGATTTTATGAACGAAAGACTCATTTTTTGCAAAGCGTACCCTATGCCATCCGCAATTTGGAATATGTTTTAAAGACTGCCGAATTGCCGCTGCGCTTGCCGACACTGTTGGAGGTGGGGCATAAGTTGGTGCAGTCAACCCGGCTGCGCGAACTTGGAAATGTACATCTTCCTCTCACCGTACTAATAGAAAGTTTTTCTTTTAAGAAAGGTTTGCCGAAAGATGAAACCGGCCACGGCGGTGGGTTTGTGTTTGACTGCCGGCTTTTACCCAACCCGGGACGCCTTGAACGGTTTAAATTTTCTACCGGTAATGACGATGATGTGATTCAATTTATGGCGGAAAAACATGAAGTCCACAGTTTCCTGACCCGTGTTCGTGATATGATTTCGCAAGTGGTAGAAGATTATCAGAAGCGAAATTTTACCCATCTGACCGTCGCATTCGGTTGTACCGGCGGACAGCATCGATCGGTGTACTGCGCCAATGTACTGAGTGCATTTTTAAAAGGCAAATATGACGTCAATGTTGAAGTGGTGCACCGCGAAGAAGGTAACTGGCCAACCGAATAACATAAGGTTAGAAATTGAAAGCCATGATTCTTGCTGCCGGATTAGGAACCCGGCTGCAACCGATTACCAATACGAAGCCTAAAGCCCTTGTTGAGGTGCGTGGCATCACACTTTTGGAATACGTCATGCGCCAACTACTCAAACATGGCGTCAACGAAGTCATCATCAATTTACACCACTTTCCCGATCAAATAAAACAGTTCATAGAATCTAAAAATCAATTTGATTGTCGTATCGAATTTTCCGAAGAGCCGGTGTTATTGGATACTGGCGGCGGGTTAAAAAATGCCGCCTGGTTTTTCGATGACAAAGCGCCGTTTATCTTACACAACGTGGATATCATTAGCGATATCGATTTAGGCAGGATGCTGCGTCAGCATCGGGAAAATAATGCACTGGTTACGTTAGCGGTAAATAGCCGGACAACGAACCGTTACTTCATGTTTGATGAAAATGATTTTTTGTGCGGATGGAAGTCCGTCCAGGAAAATAAAGAAATCCGTGCCCGTGAACCGCAAGGCCAAATCACCGACCTCGCCTTTTGTGGCCTCCATGTTATCTCGCCCGCTATCTTCGCAAAGTTAACCGAAACGGGTCGTTTTTCCATTGTCGAAAGTTACCTGCGGCTCGCCGGGGAGAATGCGGCGATTCAGGCATTTCGTGTGGATGCATACAATTGGCGCGATGTGGGCAAGTTATCCGAGCTTTAGAAGATAAAATACCGAAACAAATCTTTTCGTGATTGACCGAACGCTTTTGGTGCAAAGACCACATTTGCGTTCGGTTTGTTCATCTGAATTCAGTTGTATCCGTTCCTGAAGAAGTGATGCCCCTTAATCCGTATCTTGGGGCTGCCGGATACTCTCTTAGTGAGTCACGGTATTTGTAAATTTAGTTGACTAAGTTCTCGGCGTGCCCTATTTTTAATTAACAGATACATCGCAAATTTAACAATCAGGAACTCTTATGCGTATCCTCGTTATTGAGGACGATAAAAAGATAGCGTCTTTTGTGACCAGGGGGTTGAGGCAGGCCGGCTTTGCGGTGGATT
>CAYVXE010000107.1:0-14301 GCA_964455375.1 uncultured Calditrichaceae bacterium | reverse complement strand
AAAGTGACTGCTTCCATGCAGGAATGGTGCGGACACTCATTTTTACAGCTCAACAACCGGGGTAATAAATACGACATTCAATTACGCTCGTATTTTCAATCCGAAGGTGACCAGGAATTTCAAATCGACACCTCTTTACTTGAAGATGAAGTCTGGACACGCATACGGTTGAATCCGCAAACATTGCCAACCGGAGACATTGAGATAATTCCGGGTACACAATTTGCTCGTTTCAGACATTTTAAATTGCATGCAGAGAGAGCCACTGCGACATTAAAGACGACCGAAGATCCCAACTTGTCGGACAGTGACATTCAGATTTATACACTAAATTACCGGAACATAAAACGGCGTTTGACTATCAAATTCGAAAAAGCGTTTCCGCATCATATCCTCGCCTGGGAGGAAACCACGATGAGCGGATTCGGAAAGAACGCCAAACTGCTGACGACAACCGCAGTCCGGACAAAGTCGCTGATGCTTGACTACTGGCGAAAAAATAAAACATCGGATGCGCATTTTCGCGAGGAATTGGGACTGATTTACTGACCGCATTTGCCCATGGCCACAACGATCAAGAAAAGCACGAACAAAGACATCAAAGTAACAACGACGGATCATTTTCAGTTGGCTGCAACCGTTTATTTCGCGAAGGAAACTGAAAGGACGGCGCCTGTGATTCTCATCTGTTCAGCTACGGGCGTCAAGCGCCGCTATTATGCTGAGTACGCCCGCTATTTAGTCGGCGAAGGATTTACTGTAATCACATTCGACTACCGAGGCATTGGCGATTCCCGCCCGTCCACGCTTAACAAATTTCAGGCCTTTATGCACGAATGGGGAGAAAAGGACATCGACGCGATGATCGGCTGGATTGAACAGAATTATCCAGGCCGGGAGATCTTTGCTGTGGTGCACAGCGTGGGCGGCCAGGTACTCGGTTTGGCAAGAAAATCAACTCGTCTCAGCGCAGTTTTAATGATCGCCTCTCAAAGCGGTTACTGGCGACTCTGGCCTTTTCCATGGGATTACGCGATCCTTCTTCTTTGGTACGTACTCATTCCTGTGTTATCCGGCCTGCTGTCATATTTTCCATCCCGATTATTTGGCATGGGCGAAAGTTTGCCGGCGGGCGTAGCAATGGAATGGGCAGCCTGGGGCCGGCAACCAACGTATGTCCTTAGCAAAACTCATCCACC
Organism: uncultured Calditrichaceae bacterium; assembly: GCA_964455375.1. GTDB lineage: Bacteria > Zhuqueibacterota > Zhuqueibacteria > Oceanimicrobiales > Oceanimicrobiaceae > CAYVXE01. The sequence continues at coordinate 13,102 of CAYVXE010000107.1, read as the reverse complement.
AAAATACTTCACCAATATTCATGCACCCGTACTGGCAATCAATTTTTCGGATGATTCTTTTGCCCCGAAACGTGCCGCAGAAGAAATTCTTACCTTTTATAAAAATGCACAGACAGAGCATCGTTATTTTAAACCGGCAGACGTGCACGTAAAATCCATCGGACATTTTGGCTTTTTTCGCGCCACATTCAGGGAAAGTCTTTGGGCTTTTACTGCGGCCTGGCTCACAAAACAGGCAGCGTCAACCAAAGGAGAAAACAAATGACACCTCTTCCTGAAAAATTTGACATTAGAGCTGCCAAAGAAAAAGACGTGCCGACTATTCTATCTTTCATTAAAGAATTAGCCGAATATGAAAGGCTCACGCACGACGTTGTAGCGACAGAGGAAAAGCTGCGGCAAACCCTCTTCGGTGTACACCGTTATGCAGAAATTGTGCTGGGTTATTATGCAGAACAGCCGGTTGGATTTGCTTTATTCTTTCACAATTACTCCACGTTTCTTGCCAGGCCGGGCATCTATCTGGAAGATTTGTACATTCGCCCCAACATGCGTGGGAAAGGTTTTGGAAAAGCCATCTTAAAACACCTGGCAAAAATAGCAACTGACCGGCATTGCGGCCGCCTGGAATGGTCGGTACTAAACTGGAATGAACCGGCAATTCGGTTTTATAAATCGCTCGGCGCACAGCCGATGAATGAGTGGACGGTCTTCAGGGTCACGGGAGACTCACTTAAAGAATTGGCAGTTTAAATTATAAAAATATGCAAGCAATGATCATGCATTTGTAAAGAGTGTTTTTTTCTAACCTGGATTATTCCTAGCGCGGCAAAGCCGCAATAAAGTCATGAACCGCGAAGGCGCAAAGCTCGCAAAGGAATAAAGGGGGTGAAGAAATGATGAAACGAAAAGACGAATTGTTCAATACAATTTTTAAAAGATGGGCTCAAACGATTAGTCAATAATCTTCATAATATTTTGATCTTTGCGTTCATTGCGTCTTGGCGGTTTAATTTTCTTGCAAAAAAATGCAAAAGATTACCGGTAATACGATAAATTTTTGCCTCGAAGACACCAAGACACGAAGAAACAAAAAGATATAGGTTCTTTAAAATTATAGCTTTGTTTTATTATGTATATTGTCTTTGAATAGTAGCCGTGTTTATTGTTTTTTAATTACTTTGCGTCTTTGAGCCTTGGTGGCTCATAAATTATTTAGGCTAAAAGCATTTATTTGTGAAACAGCAATACCAGCGGGTAGTAACAAAACTCCTGTTCACCCTATCAAACCCGGCAAAAATTCTTTCGTGAATTATCTGGGGTCACGCCATCATTTGCCTTTCGTTGTCACCGATTCGTGCCGGGCACCTGGTAAAGTGGTTTCCTACCTGTACACCTTAATCGTCTTGATAACCACCGGCTTTACAGGTTGATCTCTACGCCGCGGATTATCTTTAATGGTTTTCACACCGGCGATTTTATTGACCACATCCATCCCTTTTGTAACCTTTCCGAATGCCGTATATTTACCATCCAAGTTTGGCGCCTCACCCTGCATGATAAAGAACTGACATCCGGCGCCTGCATTGGGATCGCTGACCCTGGCCATGGAAAGAATACCCGGTTTATGCAGTGTGTCATTAAATTCATTGGGAATCATCACCAAAGGCCCTCCAAGTCCGTCATTGTTGGGATCTTTGTCCTTACTAAGCGGATCACCACCCTGGATCATAAATCCTTTTATAATGCGATGAAATTTCGTGTTGTCATAAAACCCACTCTCAGCTCGGGTGATGAAATTAAAGCAGTGAATGGGCGCTTTTTCCGGGAAAAAAGACAATTCGATATCCCCGTAGTTGGTCACAATTTTGGCTTTCACCCTTTTCATTTTACCGGCAAGAAACTTTAGTCGTTTTTGCGCCGGTCCGGATTGCTCAATTGTCCTTTCAAGCTCAGCGACTTTTGTTTCAAGATTCGCTTTTTCTTCTTTTAAGCGCACATTCTGTTTATTTAACCGGTCCAATTCTTCCCGGTTACAACTCAACGCTACAAGCACCAAAGCAAGCATCGTGACAATCGTTTTCAACGTCATAGATAGATCTCCATCTTGAATTTATCAGAGTACCTTTAAAAATAAAATACAACAATCATTCCTCTTTGTCAAAAATTATCTTGTTTTAAGTTCACACACAATTAACTTTATTTTGGCGAAATATCTCCCGGCTTTTTCCTGTTTATTATGATAAAACAGAAACCAGTGAGAAGAAAAATGCCGTTTTTATTTATCCTTGCCGCGCTAATGTTAAATCCAAATTTGCAAGAACGGTACACCGGAATTTTAAATCAGAAAGCTCCCTCCCTGGAAGTAAACCAGTGGCACCAACTTCCTAAAGGGAAAAAAGACCTCGATATTGCAGATTTTAAAGGGAAAGTTGTTTATCTGTTCTGTTTTCAGGCCTGGTGCCCCGGCTGTCACAGTCATGGCTTTCCAACGCTCTTGAAGGTCATGAAACATTTTGAAGATGATCCCGATGTCGTATTTATTGCGGTACAAACAACGTTTGAAGGGTATTCTTCCAACGGTTTCAAGCAGGCGAAAGAAACCGCAAGACGATATAAACTGGACATTCCGGTGGGGCAAAGCGGGACGCGCAAAAAATACTCAAAAGTTATGCTCAATTACAATACGGGCGGTACCCCATGGGCGGTGATCATAGACAAAGATGGTATCGTCCGGTTTAATCATTTCAGCATCCTCCCGGAAGACGCCATCCGAATCATCGAGATTCTAAAAGAGAAAGCGACAAAATAAGTTTAACCAAAGATCGATCCTAAAATCACAAAAAAATCGAAAATTGTAATTCGTTAAGGGGCGTTCTGAGATCAAAAAAAATGCCCATTGGAATATCCCCGTAGCAATTTCCATTGAGGACGTTTGAACAACCGGGAAATGAACCGTTCTTGTTTCAAACTGGCCGTTGTACCCGAGGGCTAAAGCCCACGCTACAAATTCTTGCGTCTTGTTGCAAAATTTCTTCGTTGGCTGCGAGTGGCAGTATTTACCAAATGACTTTCCTTTTTAGCTTTTGAGACACCTACCCAGGAATTACATTTCTAAGCAGGAGCGCCGGCCAGTCCAAAATCACCCTCGGAAGTCTGTACTTCTTCCATGCCTTTGGCTTCTAATTTTCCTAAAAGGGTCACCTCGCTGGCGAATAAAGTCAGGCGAAGCCCCATGCGAAAAAGCATGTACCCTTGTTGCAGCAGAAAGAGTGCAAAAACCACCAGAGCATTTGGCACTGCAAGAACATTTGCAATGGGATTGTAAATCACCAGTACGACTGCGCCGATGATAAATAAAATAAATGCCAAAGAAAACACGCGGCCAAAATTACGAAACGTAAATTTGACGCCGCGCCAGAGTGTTTTAAATATCTCCCGTTCGTCTTTGAGAACTATCATGATTCGCGCATAATCAAATACGACGCCATAAAGTAATATCCCTAAGGTCCGCAGAGCAAACTTTATCCAGCCGCCCCAGTAGGAGATATTTTGCGGAGCATCGGAGTGAAAGAAAATTTTCATCACCAGCGTTTCTAAAAACTGCACGGCAAAAAACAGGGCAAAAAACAGAAGACTATACACGCCCAAACGTAAAAATCTCCCGAAATACGCAGACGCTCCACCCCAGAACTGCTGCTTATCATACTTTCCCTCAGAAGCAAAAACCACAAACGCGCCGCCGGAAAGAAAAATGTTTACGAACCAGTAGACCAACGGCACCACCAGAATCATCGTCCCCATAACAGAAAACAAATCTCTCTTGTGGGCCAGTAAATCGAAAACAAAATCCATATTTAAGTGCCCGGCAAGTGACGTCCCCATTAAACTGTTTCCGGCAAAATTCTTAATCACAGCACGGAATGGCAGCATCAAAATGACGCCGAAGATAAAATTCGCGACAAAATAAGTTCCCACCATTCGTTTGTTTGTCAGCATTCTGGCAAACCCGGTTTTGATGCTTGAAAATATCATGTGTCTATTCCTTTTCACTGAATGTCATGCAAATTGTTTAAGTCAATTCTCTTTGGTCTTTGTTTGATCCTTCTAAAACAAATCATTCATCGGTACCACCAGCAAACTAATGAAGTCGGGATCATCAAGCAGAAACTGCATCCAGAACAGGAATCGTGCAGATAGTTTATTGACGCCAAGCGTCTGCGCTTTCACCGTCCTGCTATTGTTGGTGAAATTTACATCCAGTGGAATTTTTAGATCCGGATCCACTGTCGCCGACACAAGGCGTGTGGGTTTGGTGTAATAAAATTTTTTCCACAATCCCTGTCCGTTCCACTTTTCATGAACAGTATCGCCATTGGCAAACACGACTTCTATTTCGACCGGGAATTTAAACTCGCCCAATCGTCGCACGTTGACCTTGCTTTCATAGATGGTTTTAGTTTCTTTTTTATTCTTTGATGTTGAATCTGCAGCGCTGTCTGCGGCAACATTCAGCTCGTCTGACTTTTTATTCTGTTCGGTTACGGAGGAATCATCTTCAGTGACAGTGAGGGTAAAATCAAACCCTTTATCCTTCTTTACCTTTTTTGTGGAAACAGACGCAACGCTGTAATCCAGCTCGGCTCGTGAATAAAGCGCCTGGTCAAAATACCAGTTCATGTCCTTTCCGGTCACATCGTTGACCACGTTTATGAAATCCCGGGTAGTCGGATGCTTAAAGCGCCAGCGTTTCACGTATTCACGCATGACTTTGAGCATGACATCTTCACCCAGGTAATTTTGCAGTGTCGTTAACAACATGGCCGGTTTTGCGTAAGAGTTGACGCCATAACTGCCGCCCGAATAAAACTCCCAGGCCCTTTTGACCACCGGATCGCGGTCTGGTTGGCCAATGTACTGAGCCCGTTGAAATTGTCGATCATTAATTTTTAACCCCAGAATATCGAACATGTCTCCGGTGGGACCATACAAATCATTCATGATTTGCACCTCGGTATAAGAATTAATCCCCTCATCCATCCAGCTCTCTTCAAATTCGTTAGAGGCCAGTAAATGGTACCAGTAATTATGCCCGAACTCATGCAGAATCACATCTTCAACCATCCGCACACCGGCGGGTAGGCCGTAAACCGTACCTGCGGTGATGAGCGTCGGGTACTCCATCCCTCCGGAACCCATGGCGCCGCGCCGCGGGTCCACGACGGTTAAATTAGGAAACGGATAATCACCGTAACGGTTCTGAAATTCTTCCACCGAGGCAATGGCAGCTTTAAGATGCCGCTCACCCTGAACCGCATGATCCGGCTGCATGAGCACCCGGACGTCTACATCCTGCGCTTTGCCTTTGAACTCCACAAAATCAGGACTGGTGGTCCAGGCAAAGTCATGCACATCCTCGGCATGATAAAAATGCGTTGCGGTACCGTCGCCGTTTTTTGTCACCGACACCGGCAGTCCCGTCGCGCCGACAATATTTTTTTCGGGAACAGTTATATGCACATTGTACACACCAAAATCAGCAAAAAATTCTGAGTTGCTGTGAAATTGATGTGTGTTCCAGCCGTTTTTTGTGTAAACACCAATTTTAGGAAACCATTGGCCGGCGAAAAAATACTCCTTTTTAGCTCCGGTTCGGGCAAATGGCGGGGAAGGCAATTTCGCATTGAAGTCCATATTGACGACCACAAAATCACCGGGAGCGACGGCCTTTGGCAGCGGCACACGAAATACCGTTTTGTCATGTTTATTGCCGTCATCGGGCTGAATAAACGCCATCTTGTCGGTTAAATCGATACCCGCTTCCAGGGTCTTCGGAGCATCGCTGGGTCGCAAATACTGAATGGAATTTTTCAAATCTTTGCCGTACTCCAACTTGAAGCTTTGCACCTCACTGTACCCCCAACCGTCTTTGTCAATTTTGTTTCTCCGGGAAACGCCACCGGACTCTTTCATAAATGTCGATTCCGTATTCCGAAACGCATTCAGGTAAAGATGGAATTGCAACTCATGAATCGGCTGACCGGTCTTGTTGTACCAGATGAGAACCTCCTGTCCGTCCAATGTCCTGGTCTTTGTGTTTAACTTGACATCGATGTTGTAATTCGCAATTCTCGGACTGAGCGGTTTTTCAAAAAGAACCGGCGGATTCTGTGCACTTAAATAACAGGTAAAGCCTAAAACAACCACAGTGATGATGCATAACAATTTTTTGTGAAACATAACTATCGTCTCCTGCATTAAGTCGTTACGGGATAGGTTGATTTAATTGTAGACAATACAATGGTACATGCATCTGTTAAAAATATTACATAATCTTTACATAAATTTCAAGAAAAAGAATGTACAACAAAGATTTACTTGCAAACAAATTTGAAAAAATTATCTTTGAAGTAATGAATAAGCGAATCAAAATAGCCGTTTTAACCATTTCCACCCGCGGCAGTAAAGGTGAGCGCAAAGAAGACACAAGTGGAGAGACGATTAAAGAGATGGTTAAACAGTTGCACAGTAAAATTGTCTTTTACAAAATTATTCCGGATGACAAAACCGAAATCATCAGGCAACTGCGGCAAATTTCAGAATCCGGTAGCGCTGACCTCATCCTAACCACAGGCGGCACCGGACTTTCTCCAAGCGATGTCACACCGGAAGCAACGCTCGACGTGATTGACAGGCGTGTGCCGGGTATTGAAGAAGTCATGAGGAGAATCGGTTTCGAGAAAACACCGCATGCACTGCTTTCCCGTGCAGTCTCAGGAATATACAAAAAAACACTCATCGTCAACTTGCCCGGTAGTCCCAACGGGGTTCGCGAAAACCTCGATGTGATTTTAGACGTGATTCCGCATTGTATTAAAGTGCTGAAAGGCAGCACGATAGAGGATAACGAACATATCTACAAAAACAATAAGTAAGTTTTGTCGAATTAAAGAGACATGCTCGCATGAACAGTAGAAAAAAAACCTCGATTCCGGATATCCAAGCAAAAAAGCAGCGGGGAGAACGCATCAAAATGCTCACGGCGTATGATTATCCCTCCGCAAGGCTGGTGGACGCTTCTGATGTCGACATCCTTCTTGTGGGAGATTCCCTGGCCATGACGGTCCTGGGGTATGACAGCACGGTTACTGTTACCATGGAAGAAATGCTGCACCACTGCAAAGCGGCTGCCCGCGGCACCCGGCGCGCTTTCCTGGTGGGTGACATGCCCTTCCTTTCCTACCAAACCGGCGTCCGTGATGCCATGCTCAATGCCGGACGCTTTTTGAAAGAAGCCCACATGGATGCCGTCAAGCTGGAAGGTGGCCAATATATGGTGGAAACCGTCAAGGCCATGGTGGATGCCGGCATTCCGGTCATGGGGCATCTCGGCTTAACTCCCCAAAGTGTAACAAAGTTAGGCGGCTACAAAATGCAGGGAAAATCCATTTCGGAGGCTGAAAAAATTCTCAACGACGCGAAATCCCTGCAGGAAGCCGGCTGCTTTGCCATCGTTTTGGAGTCCGTTCCCATGAATCTGGCGCAAACAGTCACCCAGGCCATTCAAATTCCAACCATCGGTATCGGCGCTGGGCCGCATTGCAACGGCCAGGTACTGGTTTTTCATGACATCCTGGGACTGTTTGAGCAGTTTGTACCTAAATTTGTTAAACAATATGCAGACTTACAAACCGTGATCAAAAAGGCTATTTCGGACTACTGCCAGGACGTGGATTCCGGGGCATTTCCCTCAGCGGAACACAGCTTTCAGGTTAAAGAGCAAGCCTACAATCAGTTTTTGGAAAAACACACAAAATGACCCGGACAAACAATGTGGTGATTTTTGGTGTGGGTGCACTGGGTTCACTCTTTGCAGCTTCATTATCGAATTTGAGAGATACATATGTTTTTGCTTTCGGGAACTGGCAGGAGCATCTCACACAAGTGTGCAAAAACGGATTAATCCTCAAACGCCCCGATGGGACATCAACCCGGTCATTCGTGCGAATGTCCAGCAATTTGCACGATCTACCGGCGGCCGACATCGCACTTTGTCTGGTAAAAAGCTATCAAACCGAACGCACCGCAAAACAAATTCGCAACATCCTAAAACCCAATGGAGTGGCAGTCACTTTGCAAAACGGATTGGGAAATGCCGAGCGCCTCACTGAAGTTCTTGGGCAGAAACGTGTATATACCGGCATCACCTTACAGGCGGCCCATGTTCCCGAACCGGGTACTGTTGTTCATGCGGGAACAGGTTTAACAACCATCGAACAAAAAAACGATACACCGAACGCAATACATGAAGTAAACCGTTTATTTAATCAGGCCGGTCTGGAAAGTTGGCTTACTGCGGATATTCAGCAAGAACAATGGCGTAAATTAATTATCAATGCCGGAATCAATGCGCTCACCGCGTTGTTGGAAGTACGGAACGGTAACCTGCTGCAAGATTCTTTGGTGAAAAATGTCCTGTTTGCGGCAGCCGAAGAGGTCTTTCAGGTTGCACGCGGCGTGGGGGTGTCATTAAAAGGCTTAGATTCAAAAACCTTGCTACAGGAAGCGTGCCAAAAGACGGCAAACAATTACTCTTCCATGTTGAAAGATATGTTGAACGGACGCCCCACGGAAATAGACGCCATTTCAGGGGCAGTAGTAGAGTATGCCAAACAACGTCAAATTGCGACACCCATCAACCGTTTTCTGTATGAGTGCGTTAAAACAAAACAAAACGGTGGGTCGTTTAATTACGAACAGTTGCAAACCCTGGCCAACCTATGAACGTCTTTGAGAAGGTGAGCGATATTCGCTGGGAACGCTGGCGGGAACCGGAAAGAACCTGGGGATTGGTGCCTACAATGGGCTACTTACATGAAGGACATTTGAGTCTGGTGCGCAGAGCGAAATCAGAGAACGACAAAGTTGGCGTGAGCATTTTCGTCAACCCGATGCAATTCAACAATGCCCATGACCTGAAACACTATCCGCACGACCTGCAGCGCGATCTGAATTTGCTGTCCAACGAAGGGGTTGACTTGGTGTGGACACCCACTCCTGAGCAGGTTTATCCGCCGGGATTTCAGACGTATGTTACCGTAGAGCATCTCACGCAACCCCAGGAAGGAGCCGCACGACCGGGGCATTTCAAAGGTGTGGCTACTGTGGTGGCAAAATTGTTTCATGTTTTCCAGCCCCATCGCGCGTATTTCGGACAAAAGGATGCCCAGCAATTGCTGGTGGTCCGGAAAATGGTCAGCGATTTGAATTTCAACCTGCACATCATCGCCTGCCCTACGGTACGCGAACCCGACGGCCTGGCCATGAGCTCCCGCAACGCACGGCTGACCGGGGAGGCCAGAGCGCAAGCCAACTGTCTGTTCCGGGCTTTACTGGCTGCCCGTGAAGCTTACATGCAGGGAGAGCATGACAGCACAAAAATCAAAACAATAATGCACCGGATATTTCAAGAAACACCAAAAGCGAAAGTCGAGTATACAAGTGTGGCTGATATTGAAACACTACAGGAGGTTGCGGAAATTTTCGGAACAGCTCTGATTTCGCTTGCCGTTTTTATCGATGATGTCCGCCTAATCGACAACATACTTTTACACGAATAAACCGGAGAGATCCTTAAAATGCGTTGGTTTATGCGTTCGAAAATCCACAAAGCAACTGTCACCGAAGCGAATGTCGACTATGTTGGCAGCCTGACCGTAGATGAAGATTTGATGGAAAGGGCTGGACTCCAACCCAACGAAAAAGTTCTTGTGGTCAGCAACACATCCGGTGCTCGTCTGGAAACCTACGTCATCAAAGGGGAACGTGGCTCCGGAGTCATTTGCATGAACGGTGCCGCCGCCCACCTGATTAAAAAAGGCGAGGAAGTCATCATTATTGGATTTGAATTGAGCCCCAGTCCGGTAAATCCCGAAGTTATTCTCGTCGATAAACAAAACAGATTTGTCCGCTATCTGAGTAGGTGATTTCTGTCCGACAAAAAACTTCACCATTTCTTGACTCTTTCTTAATGAATTTGTAACAATTCTGCGCTATTTTCCCCTGATTCTACAAACTATCTAAAAGATTAATTGGAAAAATTAAACTTGACTAATTTCTTAAAGATTATTAAATTTTCCAGGCCAAAATGAGAGAGATACGTTTTCAGTGGCGATCATCTCATTAAATATTTTTCAATCAAATTACGGTTTAAGATGTTCGGTGTATTCACTTTTCTGTTTAAACGGACTCATTAAAAAACATCAAATTAAAGGAGGTGAAATTTACGGAATAGAAAAAGGGTTCAAAGGTAATGATTTCAGAAATTACGTATTCTACAGAGGGTAAAGAATTAAACGGAGGAAAATATGTTAAAAAAATTATTAATCATGACATCATTTTTGATGATGGTTCCTGTCTTTGTGTTGGGACAAGGTATCACAACGGCAGCCTTGAACGGCACGGTAACCGACCAAAACGGCGAAGCGCTGGTTGGCGCAAATGTCGTGGCTGTGCATCAGCCAACCGGGACGGTTTTCGGTGCCGCAACGAGAAGCGATGGTCGCTTCAATATTCAGGGTGTCAAAGTCGGTGGCCCCTACACAGTCACCGTCAGCTACATCGGCTACCACAATGCCAAGCAGGAGAACGTTTTTCTTGCCATCGGCCAGGACCTGCGCGTCAATTTCAAGCTGGTGGAAGAGGCCGTTGAATTATCCGAAATTGTGACCGTCGCTGAGAGGGACGCGATTCTGACCGCGTCGAACACGGGTACGGTGAACAATATCACGACCGCGGAGATCGAACGGCTTCCCACCATTACAAGAAGCGTGTCGGATTTCACCAGGCTGACACCACAAGTTTCAGGCACAGGTGGAAGCGGAGCAACCAGCGTAGCCGGCAAAAACAATCGCATGAACAACCTTCAGGTTGACGGCGCCGTCCTCAACGACGCCTTTGGTCTCAATTCCGACGGCGCGCCCACCGGGTCCATCAACTCGCAGCCGATCAGCCTGGATGCCATTCAGGAATTCCAGGTGCAAATTGCTCCGTTTGATGTCCGCTCAGGCAGTTTCGCCGGTGGTCTCATCAACGTCGTCACCCGCAGCGGCAGCAATCGTTTCGAGGGCTCCGGCTACTTCTTCGGGCGCAATGAGTCGTTTGTCGGCGATTTAAACAAGAGCAATTTCTCCAATTTCGATGACTTCCAGACTGGTTTCAGGTTTGGCGGCCCGCTGGTCAAAGACAAAGTGTTCTTCTTTGTAAACGGTGAAATCGGTCGCAGGAATCAACCCGATAACGGTGGACTGCTGGGCTCCGGAAAGCCGAACGAGTTCGGCATCAACGCGCAGGATATGCAGAAGATCATCGATATCTCAAACACCAAGTACAACTACAATCCGGGCGGCTTCAATCCTTTCACCAACCAAACCGACAACAACAAGATTTTCGCCCGGATGGATATTAACTTGTCGAAAGAACACCGCCTGACGATTCGCGAGAATTATGTCGACGGCAATCGCGACGACGGTATCCGCCGCAGCCGCAGCACGTACACGCTGGAAAGCAACCAGTTCAAGCGTGACAATACGACCAACTCGCTGGTGGCGCAGTTGAACAGCACGTTCGGCAATAACAAAGCCAACGAAGCGCGCATTGCCTACACTACGGTTCGCGACAAGAGATCGCCCTTGTTTGGCGCGGCGCCGCAGGTGCAGTTGAATCTCGAGCGCGGCGGACAGGATTTGGGGTTGGTCCGGTTTGGAGTGGAGCGTTTCTCACAGGCCAACGCCTTGGATCAGAACACGTTTGAATTCACGGACAACCTGCACTATTTTACCGGCGACCACACGTTTACCGTGGGTACGCACAACGAGTTCATCTCATTTAACAATCTGTTTATCCAGGATTTCTTTGGCGCCTATGAGTTCGACGTCGACCTCGATCAACTTGCAGCCGGCACCGATACCTATACACAAAATAGGCCAACCCGCTACCTCGCGAGCGTTTCCAGAATACCTGGCGTCAAAAAACCACGCGCAAATTGGGATTATATTCAGCTTGGCTTTTATGCACAGGACGAGTGGAAACCGACGCCGAAGTTGAACGTGACTCTCGGGTTGCGCGCCGACATTCCGGTGCTGCCGGACAATCCGTTCAACAATCCTGATTTCCAGACAGCCTTCGGCCGCAGCACCTCCGATGTGCCCACCGGCAACGTTCTCTGGTCGCCACGCTTCGGCTTTAATATGGATCTCTCTGAAGACCGCACCATGCAGATTCGTGGTGGCGCCGGTCTCTTTGCCGGGTTGCCGCCGGCAGTGTGGCTTTCCAATGCTTACAGCAACACCGGTGTCGATTTTGCGCGCGTCGATGTTGCGACCTTTAATGGCGAAACCGTGCCGCAGTACAACGCCGATCCGAACAACCAGCCTAATCTGGCCGGTGACGTGCCGACGTCTGATATCGCTCTCCTGGACAAAGATTTCAAGATGCCGCAGGTTTTCCGTACCAACCTGGCAATTGACCGTCAACTGCCGAAGGGCCTGGTTGGAAGCCTCGAGTTTCTCTACTCGAAGAACATCAACGAAGTCTTTTTCAGAAACCTGAATGTAGGTGACAACGGTAAGGCTGTCGGCGTCACACAGGACGGACGTCCCGATTACGGCGGTTTGCGTCCGAGCAGCAATTTCAACACTGTCATTCTGCTGGACAACACCAATGCCGGACACCAACTTTTCCTGACCGCGCGATTGACCAAACAGCTCAACCGCGGCCCGCTGAAAGGCTTGTTCGGCAGCCTGTCGTACACGCTTGGCCGCTCCCGCGATATCAACAGCGGCCGTTCCAGCCGTGCAATTTCAAACTGGCGCTTCAATGAAACTGCCGATCCGAACGGCGAAACCGCTGCGATTTCGGATTTCGAAATCAGAAACCGCGTCGTTGGCGATCTTTCCTACTCCTTAAACTATGGCAGGGGCCTCGGCACGACCGTCTCTCTGTTCTATGAAGGACGCTCCGGCAATGGCTTCAGCTACATGGCCCGTGATGACATCAACGGCGACCGCATTCGCGGCAACGACCTGGCATGGATTCCGAGCTC